>CAVILL010000046.1:0-17296 GCA_963643635.1 Sphaerochaetaceae bacterium
GTCGGAAGATACTGATGCCTTTATGCCAGTCGAATTTAGGGCAGAGACTATGCGCTCTGTGTCGAAGGGCGTTTCGAGAACTGCCGGGGATGCGGGGATTATCTCCTCACCGGAATAGGATATTCCGTCGTTGTCGGGAACTGACGCCTTCTTCTCGTTGTATGCATATCTTTCGACTGTTATCTCCGTCCGCGAGGCGGCGAGGCCGAGGTGAAGGAAGACGGAGGCGGCTCCATTCCTGATGCTGTCGCAGCATCTGTCGTAGACGACGGGGAGGACGTATGCCTCTGTGTCTTCTCTTTTCCCGAGTATTCCGGCTATTCTCTCTGTGGGATTGGAACTGTTGGAGCCGAATGCACCGAATCCCGTGACTACTGTTTTCTTCATGGCCCGATTATATACCATAAACGGGGAGAGTATGACAGATGTAAACCGATAAAATTGGATAATTTTAATTATATCAATAAGTTAACAGCTGTTGACATGTTTGACACATCAGGGAAAAGACAGTACATTACAGGTGCAGGCAGCCACCTCCCGGCAGTCTGTTCGCCGGGTGTACGGGTAAACGTGAGATTGCTGCCTTTAAGGTGATGCAGTTCCTCCGGCATACATGCGGGAACAAAGGAGCATCACCTCTTTTTTGTTCGTCTTTCCTCTCTTTCTTTTTCCGAATGTGTGTTAGACTTTTCCCATGAAAGACGGATTTATAAAGGTTGCCGCAGTTTCTCCTTCTCTCAGAGTCGGAAACACGGAATACAATTCAAGGGAAATAATCAGACATATAAGGGAAGCACAAAACGAAAGAGTGAAGGTTCTCGTATTTCCCGAGATGTGCATCACGGGATATACCGCAGCTGACCTCTTCTTCCAGAGGTCGCTTCTCGAGGGGGCCACGAAGGCTCTTGAGGACATCACGGCAGCAACGGAAGGAAGCGACATACTCGTATTCGTCGGCTATCCTTTACAGTACGGCGGAAAGCTCTTCAACACCGCTGCCGCCGTGCAGAACGGAAAGGTTCTTGCCTTCATCGCGAAGAAGAATCTTCCGACCTACGGCGAGTTCTACGAGACACGGTGGTTCACTCCGTGTCCGGAGGAGAATATCGTTCTCGAGACACAGTGGGGGCTCGTCAGATTCGGTAACAGGATAATCTTCGATGCAGAGTACCCCGATTCACTCAGAATCGGGTGCGAGATCTGCGAGGATCTCTGGGTTGCGGATCCTCCGTCAACGCACCTTGCCCTTGCGGGAGCGACGCTTATTGTCAACCTCTCGGCTTCCGACGAACTCGTCGGCAAGGAGGAGTACAGGAGGGGCCTCGTGACTGACCAGAGTGCGAGAACGCTCTCTGCCTACATCTATGCAGACGCCTCGGAAGGCGAGTCCACGACGGACATGGTCTTCACGGGAGCGGATATCATAGCCGAGGACGGAGCTGTTCTTGCATCCCGTTCCTACAGTCTCGGAGAGCTTCTCATCAGCGAGATAGACACAGAGAAGCTCGAAACGGAGAGAGCGAAGAGAAACACGTTCCCTCTTTGCGACAGTCTCTACGACTACATTCCGGTCTCCTTCAGCGTGGAGGAGACGAAGCTGACGAGATTCGTCGATCCTCATCCGTTCGTCCCCGCGGACGACGAGAGCAGGGCCAAGAGGTGCAGCAAGGTTCTTCTTCTGCAGTCCCTGGGACTCAGAAGACGGCTCGAGCATATTCACGCCTCAGTCTGTGTAATCGGACTCTCGGGAGGACTCGACAGTACGCTTGCCTTCCTCGTGGCCGTAAAGGCGTTCGATTCACTCGGACTCGACAGGAAGAACATCAAGGCCATAACGATGCCCTGCTTCGGAACGACGAAGAGAACGAAGAGCAACGCGGAGAAGCTTGCCCTTGCTCTCGGTACCGATTTCATCACCGTCGATATCACCCGCTCGGTGCTCTCGCATTTCGAGGACATCGGGCAGAGCAGGGACGACTACTCCGTAACATACGAAAACGGACAGGCAAGGGAGCGCACCCAGGTTCTCATGGACTGGGCCAACAAGATCGGCGGAATCGTAATCGGAACGGGAGACCTCAGCGAGCTTGCGCTGGGGTGGGCGACCTACAACGGAGACCACATGTCGATGTACGGTGTCAACGCGGGGGTTCCGAAGACTCTCGTGAGAAGCCTTGTGAAGTACTGGGCTGACGAGGAGGCTGATGCGGAATGCCGTGCCGTACTGTACGACATTCTTGACACTCCCGTGTCCCCCGAGCTCATTCCGGGAAAGGACGACAGTATCGCACAGGTTACGGAGGACCTCGTAGGACCGTACGAGCTCCACGACTTCTTCCTCTACTGCATCGTCAGACAGTCCTTCGGTGCGGGAAAGGTGCTGAGACTTGCTTGTTACGTATTTGCCGGGAGCTACGGTCTCGACACCATCTACAAGTGGCTCAGGACCTTCATCCGGCGCTTCTTCTCCCAGCAGTTCAAGCGCAGCTGTCTTCCCGACGGACCGAAGGTCGGGGCCGTGACGCTCTCTCCGCGCTCGGACTGGAGAATGCCGAGCGATGCAGATCCGGCAGTCTGGCTGAGTGAGCTCGATGCGGCATACGAAGAGGAGAAAAAGAAGGGAAAACGAGAGGAGACTGTGTAACCTTGTCCACATCTTCACTGTTTAGTTATTCGGGTTGTTGAATAAATGAAAAAGAAATTACTGATCATATTAAGTGTACTTGTTCTTGTGTCTTCGGCACTCTCTGCGTCATTTCTGCAGCTGGGACCGAATTACTCCATAGCATTCCCCATAGATACCGAAAGCTCCACTCCCGTCGACGTTACGGCACTGGATTTCCAGGATTTCAGACTGGGAGCCGATGTAAGGTTCAACATCGGCTGGCTGACTCTCGAGGAGGGAGTGAAGGCAGCGTTCACGGATGAGCTGCTGCTTTCCTCGTTCGACGTGTCGACTCTCGTCGGCTTCAGGGCGAACCTCTGGATCTTCGACTTCCTCGTCGGAGCGGGGCTCAGGTGCACGGCCGTGAAGAACGGGGAATCGCAGTGGCTCTTCAACGGAGCCCTGGAGCCGGATGCACTCGACTGTGTGAAGACATCGACTCTCTTCTACAAGGGGGCGCTGGATATAAACATGGGAAGAATCGTGACGCTGAGCCTTTCTGCGGTTCTCCCCGTGAATCAGACTATAAACAGTCTCAACGAAGTGCAGAACGTCTCCGTCGTGGAGGCTCTCACTCCGTCTCTCGGGGACACGATCGTCTCGGTCGGACTCCTCTTCAACTTCTTCTAGGGGTTTCTGATGGCGGAAAGGAACACGGGATTATTCAGGGGATTACTGACGGTACTCATACTGTCGGTAATCGTTTTCGCCGTAATCTACCTCTTCTTCCCCTCAGTATCCCTCAAGTATTTCGGAGTCTCACTCGATATGACGAAGGCTGTGGAGGAGACGGTTTCGGGAGTGCTCTCGAAGGTGAGCTACATGACCGAAGACGAGAAGGAGGCCGTATCGGAATATCTTTCCTCGGAAGAGGGAAAGGCCTTCATAAAGAACGTATCCTCCGCAATCAGAGGCGGCCGGGACGCAATCGCCGCCTTCAATTCAAGCGGGAGCTTCACCTCCTTCAGGGAGCATATGTCCTCTGTTTTATCCCCGTCTTCGTTCGAAAGACTCACCGAGGGACTTGAAAACGCTGCATCAAAGCTTCTCGGAGACGACTGAAGATTTCATTTTCCTCTTTTTTTCATCTATAATGTATGCGGAGGCGCATTATGGACGGTGAACTTTTCAGCTCCGCCGATCTCGACCAGGAACTGATCGGGAAGGAGAACAGGAAGAAGGAAAGAGAAAGACTCGAGAAGATAAGGGAAAAGGAAAAAGAGAAGGAGAAGAAGGAATCACAGAAGAAGGTCTACGACAGAACTCTCTTCCTCCTCGACGGCTACTCGATAATCTACAAGAGCTACTGGGCCTTCATATCGCGTCCGCTTACGGACAGGAACGGAAACAACATCAGTGCCTACTACGGCTTCTTCCAGACCCTGTTCCATATTCTGAAGGAGAATACCATGGACGGTCTTGCCGTCACCATGGACGAGAAAGCTCCCACATTCAGACACATAATGTACCCCGAATACAAGGCAAACAGGGAGAAGGCTCCCGATGACCTCCACGCTTCCGTAGGTCCGATAAGGGAGACACTGAGGAAGATGGGGATTCCGGTCGTATCGAAAGAGGGGTATGAAGCCGACGATGTCATGGCGTCCCTCTCCGCTGCCGCTGCGGAGAAGGGCTGGCGCACGGTAATCGTCTCGGGAGACAAGGACCTCTGTCAGCTCGTGTCTGATTCGGTTTCCATTCTGAGACCTCCGAAGAAGAAGGGCGACACTCAGTATTCCCTCATGGGACGCAGTGAAGTCAAGGAAGCCTACGGCGTGTACCCGGAGCAGATAGTCGACTATCTCTCGCTTCTCGGAGACGCTTCGGACAATGTACCGGGCGTCAGCGGAATCGGCGACAAGAGTGCGGTGAGGCTTCTCTCCGAATACGTCTCGCTTGACGGAATATACAGACACCTGGGAGACCTGAAGGAGAGCGAGAGAAAGAAGCTCGAGAGCGGAAGGGAGAGCGCCGAGCTCAGCCGCAGGCTCATCGTCCTCTCGCGCGAGGCACTTCCGGATAACTTCGACATCGAATCCCTCAGTACTGCGAATTTCACAATCTCCCGTGCCGTAACAGACTTCGAGGAGAGGAATCTGAAGTCCCTTGCGATAAGGGCAAGAGCGAAAAAGGATGACACCTCTCCCCGGGAAAAGTCGGAAGACGGAGAAGACAGAGATGATGAGAAAAAGACGGAGCCTCTCCTCTCGGAGAGCGAGAAGTACCTTCTCGGAAAGGGTGAGTACACGATACTGAGAAGCTTTCAGGACGTTGAAAGGGACTGGGAGAACATCTCGTCGTTCCGCGGCGGAGTCATTTCACTCTTCCTTCTTTCGGACGACTATCTTCCCTCGTCTCCTCTATACGGTTTCTCGTACTCATCGTCCCCGCTCAGTGCGGTCTACGTACCTCTCGGAAAAGGCGGAATGACAGAAGAGGAGATGAAGAGCCTCTTCGAAAAGTACCTTTCGTCGGGACGAATCAGGATAATCTCCCACTCTGTGAAGCCCGTACTGAAGATACTGCAGTACCGTGGACTGGACTGTACAATCGAAAACGACACCATGCTTTCTTCCTGGCTCGTCTCCTCAAACGACGGCGTCTACAGTCTCGATATCCTGATGGGAAAGTATTTCTCACAGACACTGCTCAATATAAGGGACCTCACGGGAAGCACGACGTACGACGGCGTTGACGAGGACATCCTCTCGCGTTACTCGTCGCTCCGTGCCGACTACACATACCGCCTCGAGAGGGTGCTGTCACGCCGCATCGGAGAGAAGGGGCTGGGAGAAATCCTCAGAGCTTTGGAGCTTCCTCTTCTGAGAGTTCTTGCCTCGATGGAAGAGGAGGGAATCTATCTCTCCGAGGAGAGAATGGAGGCACTGAGGGAGAAGTCCGACAGCAGGGTAAGGGAGCTTGAGAGCGAAATCTACTCCCTTGCGGGCTACAGCTTCAACATCAATTCGACTATGCAGCTGAGCAGGCTCCTCTATGACGAGAGAGGTCTCGAGCACGGAAAGAAGACTATGCGTGGCTATTCGACTGATACGGCGACGCTGGAGACCCTGAAGAACTCCGGTGACCCCATCATCGGCAAACTTCTCGAGTACAGACAGCTTTCGAAGCTCAAGAGCACCTATATCGATGTCCTTCCCTCCCTGAGGGACAGCAGCGGCAGAGTCCACACGACCTTCCTTCAGACGGGAACGGCCACCGGGCGTCTCTCGTCGCGTTCTCCGAATCTCCAGAACATACCCGTCAGAACGGACGAGGGAAGACTCATACGCTCTGCATTCGTCCCGGGAGAGGGCAGAATATTCATCAGCGCCGACTACTCCCAGATAGAGCTTGTGGTGCTCTCATGGATGAGCGGGGACGAGAACCTGAGGAAGGCCTTCCTCTCGGGAGAGGATGTCCACCGCTATACGGCAGCCCTCATCTTCAACAGAAAGACTGAGGAGGTGACGAGTGCCGAGAGAAGAGTCGCGAAGACAATCAACTTCGGCATAATGTACGGAATGTCCGCCTTCCGGCTCTCGAACGAACTCGACATAACGCGCACGGAAGCCACCGACTTCATAAAGCGCTACTTCGAGCGCTACAGCAGTGTTCAGAGCTTTGTAGAGGAGACGGTGAAGAAGGCCGAGGAGCAGGGATATGTCACCACATACTGGGGACACAGAAGGGAGATCATCGGAATAAGGAGCCGCAACAAGACGGAGAAGGCGGCGGCGGAGAGAACCGCGGTCAATACCGTCATACAGGGAACAGCAGCCGAAATCATGAAGAAGGCGATGCTCGGAATTGCAGAGGAGATGAAGAAGCGCTCTCTCTCCTCGAGAATGCTGCTGCAGGTACACGATGAACTCATCTTCGAGGTACCGGAGGCGGAAGCTGACGAGATGGAGGCTCTGATCCGGGAGAAGATGGAGGGGGCGGCGTCGCTTCCCGTTCCTCTCAGATGTTCGATTGAAAGGGGTCACTCCTGGGGAGACATGCACGCTTGATAGTAGGACTTACCGGAAAGAGCTGCAGTGGAAAAGATACGGCAGCATCGCTTCTAGATGAAAGATTCGTCGTGATCGATGAAGACGGACTGGGCCACGAAGCCCTTGAAATGAATACGGAGAGGCTCGTCTCCGCCTTCGGAGAGGCAATACTCACTGACGGAAAGGTCGACAGGAAGAAGCTGGGGCCTCTTGTCTTCTCGTCGTCTGAGAAACTCGAGACCCTCAATTCGATAACCCATCCCTGGATGGTCGAAGAGACGCTGAGGCGGTGCCGCGAGATAGAGAAGGAAGGCAGAATAGCGGTAATCAACGCCGCCATCCTCGAAAGCATGGGATTCGTACCGTACTGCAGTGAGATAATATATGTCATGTCACCTCTCGAGAAGAGAATCGAGAGGGCGGCCCTCAGAAACGGAACCTCCCGCGAGGATTTCCTGAGACGTGCCGAAAGTCAGAAGGACATAGGCTCTACTCTCTTCTCCTCGGGTAAGAAGGTTATTACCATCATCAATGACAAAGAGATGGAGGAGCTTTCTCGACAAGTCAGCGCCTACTGTGCTAGTATTAAGAAAGTGAGGGTTCTATGAGCAGAAAATCCAGTGCAGTCATTCTTGGTATAACGGTGGTGCTTACGCTCTTCATTGCGGGAGCTGCATTCTTCTTCAATCCGAATGCAGAGAGCGACAGTCTCTCTTCCAGGATCCTCGAGGAAGCTCAGAAGAGACAGAATGAAACCGTATCTTCCGTATCGGAGGAGCTCGAGACGGACCTCACTGTACGTGCCGACGACGAGAAGACGGCAGCAGCTGTAGCGGAAATCCTGAAGAGGGACGATGAATTCCTTTCTGCAGTCAGCGCTAAGAACACAGACTATGTCGAATCGAAGCTCAGAGAAGAGAGAGAGGCAGTCGATGCGAAGACAGCAGAGCTTGAAAAGAGCATGGATGAGAAGACTTCCGCACTCGAGAAGAGCGTCGACGGAAAGATTTCGGCTCTCGAGAAGGAGATTCCGTCCACAGACGACATTCTTGACGCACTTCTTGCAGACAAGGCATTCATGACGAAGCTCGTCTCCGAAGTGAAGGCAAAGCTCGGTGAGGGCTACGACAGCGACACGCTTGCCCGGGCCGTAGTTGAAAGCGACGCATTCTGGGAAGCGCTGGAGAAGTACGCGGGAGAAGGCACAGCAGCGACAGAGGCATCTTCCACACCTCTTCCCTCGACAGATACAGTTTCCACGAAGGAGATGAGCGAAAGCGAATATAAGGAAGCAAGGGACGAAAGAAGAAGCGAAGAGTTTGCACAGGTTCTCAGTTTCCTCGGTTACTGATTAATCCATATATATATTGTTAAACGATACGGAAACGGAGGAGAAATCTTCCGTTTTCGTCTTGATGGACCCCGGAGTCTGTCAGATTTCGTCTGAGAGGAAGTCGACGGACCGGACTGTGAAACCCACAATTCTTCCTTTCCTGTTGTCATGTCCTTCGAGACAGACTCTCCGGGATTGAAGAATCTCATCCGCAACGACTCCGACCGCTACCACTTCATCCACTCCGGCTTTACCGATGTGATAATCGAAATCATAGGTTCCTCCGGTAAAGATGTCCCGGTGGCAGAAAAACGGACGCAAGAGAAGAATAAAATCAGACAGAAGTTGAAATTGTTTTTTTTTCTTGTAGAGTGTTCGCCAGATAACAAGGAGTACACACATGAGAAAGGTAGCTTTATGTCTGACGACGCTTCTTCTCGTTTTCATTTCACTCTTCGTCATGGTTTCCTGCGGGGAGGACCCGTTCTTCCATGATGTAAAGGTTCTGGATCCCGACGGAAAGGAAGTCGAGGGCTTCGGCGGAGTCGCGTTCTATGATGATGCATTCAGACTTCCCACCCTCAGAGATATAGATCCCGACGGAACGAAGAGACCGGAAGGAAAGATTCTCGCCTACAGAATGGACGGTAAGGAACTCGACATCAACGCGGAATCTGTAAAGATTTCGAAGGCCGTGACGATCGAGGCCTACTGGACTGACGGCTTCTACATCACATACGACAGCAACAACGACACGGGAGAGACGAAACTCTACGCAGTGAATAGCGGAGACGAAGTGAAGCTCAATGACGGTACGCTCTTCACGATGAAGGACAGGAAGATCGGTTCCTGGAACACTGCAAAGGATGCTTCCGGTACGAAGTATGAGCTTTCATCTTCCTACAAGGGGACAAAGGACATAACACTCTATGCAAAGTGGAGACAGATAGACGATGTAGTCGTCACCTATGACGCGAACGGCGCATCTGAAGGCACGGCTCCCGCTGCATCCGACGGTTTCGACCCCGATGAGACGAATATCACAATTGCGGATTCCGGTACACTCAGGAAGACGGGTATGACCTTCATAGGCTGGAATACGAAGGCTGACGGAAGCGGAACGACATATCAGCCGGGCAGTGTATACAAGGGCTCTGTAAGCCTCACGCTCTATGCTCAGTGGGCTACCGGCTATTCCATCACATACCACTACATGAATTCTTCCCGTAAGGATGTCACTTACGTAGAGGTTACCGAATTCGGTAAAGCTCCCGTATATGCCGCTCTTCCTTCCGACGCTGCCTCGGGCTATGTTCTCGACGCATGGTACGAAGAAAGTACGGTTTCTGAAGATACTGTCTATCATCTGGCGGGAGAGACAGCAGCCGCTGCTCTTACAGGCAACATCGACCTCTACGGCGCCCTCTATGACGAGGATGTGGACTTTGAAGATGTATCGGGCGGCTACTCGGTAAAGATCAGTTCGAAGGGTAAGGCAAAGACCGAGGACTACACAGTCGAGATTCCCTCCTGCTACCATGGAAAGAAGGTCGTTGAAGTCAGCAAAGACGGCTTCTACTCCGGCAGCGACGGCAGCGGCTATCCGATAGCTGGTGTCACTATTCCCGATACAGTGACTACCATCGGGGAGAATGCATTCAGGGCAACAAAGCTTAGTGCTGTTACAATTCCGACAGAGGTGACGACTATCGGAACGGGGGCATTCTCAGGTGTTTCGGAGCTTACCGCAGTAACCTTTAAAGGAACAAAGCTGACAAAGATAGCTGATCTTACATTCGCAGCGACTGCAATAACAGCAATTGACATTCCCGAGGGAGTAACTGAATTAGGTACCGCTGTTTTCGGAAATTGCAAGATGCTGGAGAAAGTCTCGCTTCCCAGCACACTCGTGACAATCGGAGGAACGTGTTTCCATACATGCGGGAAACTTAAATCGATAGTCATCCCGCAGAAGGTGACGTCTGTCGGAAGCGGGGTTTTCAATAATTGTACGTCACTTGCAAAAGTCAGAGTAAAGGGCACTGCAGGCAGCATCTCCAACTACGCTCAATGGGGTGTTGATACTTCCAGGATTACATGGGCATTATATGCCGCAGGTGATACCGGAGAAGCCGGAGGAATCATTGCATATGTAAACCCGAGTCCTGCAACAGGCGACTGGCTGTATATCGAGGCGGCGCCGGCAGATCTCGAAGGAACATACCAGTGGGGAAGTGACGGTGCTTATTCCACTTTATCCGATATCGGAAAGGGGAAGAGTAATACCGAAGCGCTTTTGGCCAAGGCAAAAGCTGATTCCGCTCTTTCCTTCCCTGCTGCAGAGGCATGTGACAGCTATACGAACACGTATGACGGGAAGACATGGGATGACTGGTTCCTTCCGAGCGAAAAAGAGCTTCTTGAATTGATTACGTGCAAAATTATATGTCCAAATGGTTATTCGTATCCTGTTGAAAACTACTGGTCCAGTTCCGAATGCACGACTGCTAATACTTCCCTTGATTCTGGTGGATATGAACAGAGGGCGCGTTTTGTTAACGGAAACACATACGCTCTGGCACTTTACAGGACAAATGAATACCAGGTACGCCCTGTCAGATATGGTGGCAAATCAAATTGAGTTCCGCATACTTGAATAATTAACTGATCAGAGACGGCACGGGAATTTCTCCTGTGCCGCTCTTTCTGATGTCCGGTCCGGCTGTCCCTCCAGAGATTTTCACCTCAAGTCCTGCCGCAGATACTGCAACCCCACCTTGGCATAGGATTCCATGGAGGGATAGATGTAATGCGGAAGCCCGCTCATCCGTCGCAGCTGCCATGAACCGGACTCAGGCAGACAAAATGAAGAAGAGAAATCTCCCGCTTTTGTCTTTATGGGTATATACTCTCACTGTTATGACAGATAAAGAGACCCTGGAGCTCCTGAGGAGCCTTGTTGAAACGGAATCGGTTACCGGTAATGAAGGTAATATTGTTGAACTTCTAGAGAAGACATTTCACTCTCTCGGCTTCTCGACTTTACTGACCTACTCGGGGTGCATCTGCGGCGTGATTGACAGCGGAAAGCCGGGACCGACGGTCCTTATTGACGGCCATATCGACACCGTCGGCATTCCCGATATCTCCAGATGGTCCACAGACCCGTTCACCCTCGTACAGAAGGACGGCCGCCTCTACGGCCGTGGTACCTCCGACATGAAGGGCGGAGTCGCAGCCGCTATAGCCGCTGCAAGCGAACTTATTCCCCTCAAAAAGGGAAAGGTTGTCGTCGCCTGCATAGTCGAAGAGGAGAGATTCGAGGGAATCTGCGCACGCGAAGTCAGCGATTTCTTCTTCCCCGACTACGTAATCATCGCAGAGTCGACGCACGGAAAGCTCAACATCGGGCAGAGGGGACGCTGTGAAGTCCTTCTCAGGGCTGAGGGAAAGAGCTGCCACTCCTCGAATCCCGAGGAGGGTGAGAACGCAGTCCTCAATGCAGTGAAGGCGATAGAAGCTCTGGAAACATTGAAGCCCGGCGAACACGAGGTCCTCGGAAAGGGCATAATGGTCCTTACAGACATAATCTCCTCCCCGTACCCCGGAATGAGCATCGTTCCCGAGGAGTGCCGTGTTACCTATGACCGCCGCACTCTCGTGGGAGAGACACCGGAGAGTGTCATTTCTCCGATAAACTCCCTCCTTGAAGAGAAGGGGATAAAGGTTTCGGCTTCAATCGCCCTGGGCTCCACTACAAGCTATACGGGACACACGCTTACCTCTCCGAGGTTCTTCCCCGCATGGTGTTATTCACCCGACGACGACATAGTGAAGAAAAGCCGCAGCGGACTCGAGAAGGCGGGACTCTTCACCGGCTACGGCCACTACGCATTCTGCACGAACGGCAGCCACTACGGCGGAGAGAAGCATCTCCCGGTAATCGGTTACGGACCGGGAGAGGAGAGATTTGCGCACATAGTCGACGAATACATAGAGGAGAGTGACCTCTACAGGATAAAGAGGGGAATGAAGGCTATCGTCGAGGCGCTTCTCGATTAATCGGGGTAGTGTCTCGTCTCGCCGTCGGGAGTCTCTATTGTCCAGATTCCTTTTTCGAGAGCTTTGAGATAGTTCTTCGAGAGCGGAACCTTTCCTCCTCCGTCAGGAAGATCGATTGTGTAGGAAGGCATTCCGAGTCCCGAGAGTGCCTTTCTCATTCCTTCCTCTATTTCGAGTCCTCTTGTAATCGGAACGCGGAGATGTCCCGTTCCCTGCACGAGGTCTCCCTGGAAGAGGTAGTAGGGCTTGATGCGGTTGTAGAGAAGTCTGTTACAGAGTTCCGTCTGTGCTTCAACTGAGTCGTTGACGCCCTTCAGGAGCACTGCCTGGTTCATCATGGGAATACCGAGCCTTACGAAGCCCCTGAGTGCTTCTTCCGCTTTTTCAGTTATTTCGACGGCAGTGTTGAACTGGGTCATGAGGTAGAAGGGAGCACCGTGACTGTTCTTTTCAAGGACCTTGAAAAGTGACGGTGTGAAGCGGTCAGGATTACTCACGAGCGCCCTTGTACACAGGCGGTATATCACATCCTCCCTTGCGTTCTTCAGAGTCGATAGGAGATAGTCCAGCCGGCTGTCGGAGAGCGTGAACATGTCGCCGCCCGTAAGGAGAAGCTCCTTTATCTCGCTGTGTTTCTTCAGAAAGTCCGCGGCTGCCGCGATGTCTTCGTCAGTGCACGGTCCCACCATGCTTCCCGCGAAGCGTCTTCTGAAGCAGTGGCGGCAGTAGGCAAAGCAGCTGTCCGTGACGAGGAATGCGGCACGGTTGGAGTAGCGTCTAACTAGTCTCGGCGTCACTGAATACTCATGCTCCATCTGCGGATCGAGGTTACCGCACCTGTCGGTATTCTCCTTTCCCGAAGGAACGAACTGACGTCTTATCTCACTTCTGTCCAGGAGGGGGATTATGTTGTCTGAAATGAGAAGGGGAAGGGTGTTCGGACCCTTTTCGTCCCACGCCTTCTCGTCATCGGTGAGGGGTATGAGCTTTTCAAGTTCTTCAATGGTGGTTACAGTCATCAGACTGTTTTATATCTTTCACCATCATCTGTAAAGCAAGACAGGCGCAGAGCGTAACCGAGAATTAACAAAGTTGTTGTCGTAATCGAATCGAAGAAGGCATATAATGGGGGCAATCGGAGTTTTTATGGAAAGAAAACTGAAACTTAACTACAGGAGAACCTGTCTCATCGGATTCGCGTTCTTCGGAATCCTTCTCTTATGGCAGGTCTATGATTCATGGTGTCCGACATTCCTTACAGACATCTTCGCGCGTCACATGTACGGACAGTCCTCGGCAGAGCTCAAGGCTGCCGGAAACAGCGAGCACATACTCAACGTCCAGTGGCTCGTCGGAATCATCATGGCATGCGACAACCTTGCGGCCCTGATTCTTCTTCCGATCTTCGGGCGTCTCTCCGACAGAACGAAGAGCCCGATCGGTAAGCGTATGCCCTATATTCTCATCGGAACATTCGTCTCCGCGATAGTATTCCCCTTCATTCCGCTTTTCTTCCACATGAACAACATCTTCGGAATGGTTGTGTCGATGGCACTGGTGCTCATCTTCATGATGATGTACCGCAACCCCGCCGTAGCCCTCATGCCGGACATCACCCCCAAGCCCCTCAGGGCCAAGGCAAACGGCATCATCAACATCATGGGCTACCTCGGAGGAGCCGCTGCGACGGTTCTCGGAATCTTCCTGCCGCTTTCGTCATATATAAACGTCTCCGATGCGGCGAGAAAGATGTACATAATCGAAATACCGTTCGTAATAGCATCGGTACTCATGGTCATATCTGCTCTGGTACTCTTCTTCACCATAAAGGAGAACAGAATCGAGGAGGAGATGAAGGACGAACTGGAGGAAGGCGAGAGAATGGCCGCAATCGAGAATCCCGTCGATGACAGTAAGCCGATGACTCCCGCAAACAGGAGAATGCTCTTTGCAATACTTGCGGCTGAATTCTTCTGGTTCATGGCCGACAACGCCATCGGAACATACATCGGCAACTACGTCATCTACTATCTCAACAGCGTCTCGAGTGCGACGATGATTCTCACGATAATCGGAGGTCTCGCTTCCGTAATCGGCTTCGCAACAGCAGGAAGCATTGCCGATGCAATCGGAAGGAAGTGGACTATCTCCATCGGTCTAGCTGTAACGCTCCTGGGGTACATTGTAATGACCTTCGTAGGCCCCTCTGGCAACGTGACGGGAGCAAACGGCGAGTACTCGTTCCCCGTTCTTCTCTATGTCGTATGGGTCATCAAGGGCTTCGGCATGTCGCTCGTGCACAACTGCTCGTTCCCGATGATCGTCGAGCTCTGCTCCTCGAAGAAGATCGGTCAGTTCACGGGCTACTACTACTCGGCAAGCATGGCGGCGCAGACTGTGACGCCGGTACTCCTGGGCCTCCTCCTGACACGTCTCAGTCTCTGGAGAATCCTCCCCGTATATTCCGGAGTTCTTCTTGCTGTCTCGTTCGTTGTATTCACGCTTCTTGTAAAGAACATCAGGGCCGACAAAGTGAAGAACGTAAAGGGCCTCGAGGCAATAGGAGGAGATGACTGATGAGTACACCTCACAACACTGCAGAAAAGGGTCAGATAGCAGAGCGTATTCTGCTTCCTGGTGACCCCCTGAGGGCTCAGCACATAGCCGAAACCTTCCTCGAGAATCCCGTATGCTACAACCGCACCCGCGGAATGCTGGGCTTCACGGGACTCTGGAAGGGGGAGATGGTGTCAGTTCAGGGAACCGGTATGGGAATGCCGTCGTTCTCGATCTATGCAAACGAACTCATCGACGTCTACGGCTGCACGAAGCTCATCCGTGTCGGTACATGCGGGACCAATTCTCCCGCCCTCAGAGTGCGCGATGTCTTCATCGCCCAGGCTGCAGCCACGGACAACGGCATGAACACCGACCGCTTCGGTTCGACATTCCACTACGCTCCCGTACCGTCCTTCCGTCTCATGAAGAATGCCTACGACATAGCGGTGGAAAGAAAAATCCCCGTGACAGTCGGGGAGTGCTTCTCGTCCGATGCCTTCTATGATGAAAGGCACGGTGAAAAGATGAAGACGATGCAGAAGCTCGGAATAATGGCCGAGGAGATGGAGAGCGCGGAGCTCTACACACTGGGTGCAATGAAGGGAGTCGAGACTCTTGCTCTCTTCACTGTCAGCGACAACATCATAACGGGCGAGGGCGCCTCCCCGGAGGAGCGGCAGACGAGCTTCAACGACATGATAGAAATCGCGCTCGATACGCTTCTTTCATAAACAGAAAAGCCCCCGGTTCGCCGAGGGCTTCTACTTTTCCGGAGCCGGATCAGTCGTTGACTCTTTCGAGATATTCCTTTGTCTCTGTGTTGACTCTGACCTTCTCGCCCTGCTTGATGAAGCCGGGAACACGGATCTTGAGACCTGTCTCGAGAACTGCGTCCTTTGTAACGCCCTGGACTGTATCGCCGCGTGCAGCGTCTTCAGTCTCTGTGACAACGTAGACGACCTTGCTCGGAACCTGGATGTCGAGAACCTGGTCCTCCCAGAGTGTGAGGCGGTATGTCTCGCCGTCCTTCATGATGTACTCGTAGTCGGGGAAGCTCTTCATGGGAACTTCGATCTGCTCGTAGTTTTCGACGTTCATGAAGGAGAAGTTCTCTCCGTCGTTGTAAAGATACTGGAAGGTTCTGTCCTCGATTGTGATATCTTCAGCGTTGTCCTGTGACTTCATTGTCTCGGAGAGAGTCTGACCTGTTGACGGGCTCTTGAGCTTGAGTCTGACGAATGCGCTTCCCTTACCGGGGTTGACGAATTCTCTTTCGATACAGAGGAACGGCTGACCCTTGATGAGGAGAGCTGTGCCCTTTTCAATCTGTCCTGCTTTAATCATTCTTATACCTCAATTATGTTAATAACAGTTTAACCAATCGGTAGAATAGCAGAAAGAAGAGGCGAGTGTAAAGAAGATGGAATGTTAATTTGTTGCGTCACAAATCATTCGTTCCCGGAAAAGTCCACATGATTTCTCTTCCTTCTGTTTTCGTGCCGTTCTTTGTTCCTCTTCATGCCCCGTCACGTCACCTTCAGAACCTTCCGCATCCGCAGCGATGTCCGTACTTATCTGTATCTCAACAGCGGCGGAAAGGGCATGAAAGGCCATTTGATAATCGGCAGCGTATTACCTGTCAAGAACCGAAAACGGGGTTAACAAGAAAAAAGCTTAAGATACACGGAACCAAAAAAAGACTGCCAGCAAAGGACAGTCCGCTCTTACAACTGCCGCTTTGCCGGTCCGAATCAAAACAACCAGTCAGTAAGCCTCACTGCTCACGGAGCCTGGATTAATCCTGTCAGTGAAAAACGGAGAAAACCAGGATGACAGAATGAGATGAAGCTAAAGATAAGAAAAACAAAATCTTTGGTTTGCTTGAAAAATCTATGGCTTGGCGTCGAATTTTTGTATTTTAAAACGAAACAGTCTGTTGTCCTGCGAAACAGGGGGAAATACCGGATTTTCGACGCGCGCCTTCAGATTGGAAATTCAGATGAACATTCCGGATATTCCTTACAGCAGAGTTCAAAGCAAACTGGAACTGCTCAAATAATCTTTCAATTTTGCGTTCTTGCTGTAGCATAAGTATATGGAAAGCAACAAGACTGCACTGCCTCAATTGGATAGCATCGATGACATAAAAGGAAAGATATACACCATACGCGGTGTACAGGTGATGCTTGACTCGGATCTGGCCGAATTGTATCAGGTTGAAACAAAACGAATAAATGAGACTGTAAGAAGAAATCCGAAAAGGTTCCCCAAAAGATATTGCTTTGAACTGACCAAAGAAGAATATGACGGTTTTGGTTTGAAGTCGCAAAATGCGACCTCAAAAGGAAGAGGCGGGAGAAGATCTTCCGTAAAAGTATTCACAGAGCAGGGAGTTGCAATGCTATCCTCTGTACTGACTTCAGATATTGCAGTAAATGTCAGTCTGCGCATCATGGATGCTTTCGTAGAAATCCGTCATTATCTTGCCGATAACGCAATTGTATTCCACAGACTGGAAAAACTTGAAGAATACAGATGGGAAGCAGACAGGAACTTCAAAGCAATATTCAGACAGCTTGAAGAGCCAAGGCAGAAGAAGGCTGTTCTCTTCTTCCGCGGTCAGATGTTCGATGCCTTCTCCTGCATTGCAGATGTCATCAGAACAGCAGAAAAGGAAATCATCCT
>CAVILL010000047.1:0-16912 GCA_963643635.1 Sphaerochaetaceae bacterium
CTTCTTCTGCTGTCTGCACCATATGTGCATGACCCACTTCTTCGGCAGAAGCTTCACCATCCTCACCTGCATTCTCACCGGGAAGCCGAGAATCGATGTGGACTTGCCCTTCTTCAGGTCCTCAAGTGCCTTCCCGACGACGTCCCTGCTTTCGTAGTATCTGTCGTAGTAGACGATGGTCGTGTTGTCCCTGACGGCACGGTCGAAGAACTCGGTCTTTATCCACCCCGGGCATACAGCGAGGACACGTATTCCCCTCTTCTTGAGTTCCACTCCCAGAGAAAGCGAGAAGCTGAGAACGAATGCCTTCGACGCAGCATATACCGCCATGTACGGAACGGGCTGATGTGAGGAGTTGGAAGCGAGATTTATGATGAAGGAGCCTCTGTCCATAAAGGGAAGAACAGCCGCAGTCATTGACACGAGAGCCCTGTCATTGACGTCCACAATCCCCGCCATTTCCTCACCCGAGCTTTCCTCAAAGGCCTTGAAGACACCGTAGCCCGCGGCATTGACGAGAGCCCCCACTCTCACTTTTCCTTTCTTCAGGAGTCCTGCTATTTCGTCCGCTGAATCCGGGAGAGAAAGATCGAGAGCAATCGGCACTATCTTCGTCCGGCATTTCTCCCCGAGCTCCTCGAGTCTCTCTCTTCTTCTTGCGATTACCCATATCTCGTCAAAGGAGTAATCCCTGTCGAGGGCGAGGACGAAGTCACGTCCCATTCCGGAGGAAGCACCGGTAACAACAGCAATACTCATACGCCCTCACTCGTAGTCCGACTGTCCGATGAACTCCCTCAGAAGTGAATCTGACGGGACATACACCGACGATACGGGATAGACGTTCTCGATGAACGCGAGAAGACGGCGCGATAGTGTATATGCTTCTCCCTCCTCCTTCTTCACCGATCTCAGAAGAGGTCTCACAAACGGAGTAAGGACGGCAATCTCGTAATCGAGAGCGCTGTTGAACATCACGTCGGCGTTGTTCTGGTTGGGGAATATATGGCGGCTCTCTCCTCTCGTGACACTCGGCCATATGTGAAGAGTGCGCTCCGCACTCATACCGCGCGAGCGGTAATCCCTGAGGAGCCTCCTGAGAAGTCTGTTGTCCGACGTCGAGACACGATTCGCGTCATCGAGATTGAGCTGCGTCAGTGCAGATATGTACACCCTGTAGACATACTTCTCGTCGATGCACGATGTAATCTTTCTGTTGAGTGCGTGGATTCCCTCCACGACGACAATCGTCTTCTCACCCATCTTCACCGGAACGGGAGAGAAGGTCGTGAGATGAGTATTGAAATCGTAGGACGGAAGACAGACGCTTTTTCCCTCCACGAGATCCGACATGTTGCGGTCGATGAGATCGACGTTGAGAGCCTCCAGCGCCTCGAGATCCGGTTCTCCCTTCTCGTCCTTCGGCGCTTCCGACGGCGGATTGTAATAGTCGTCGAGGCTGAGCTTGAAGGGCTCGTACCCCAGAAGCTTCAGCTGTTCGCAGAGGCGCTTTGCAAATGTCGTCTTACCCGAGGACGAAGGCCCCGCGACGAAGACGATTCTCGCTCCTTTTTCAGAGATGGCGTCTGCGATGGATGCAATCTTGCGTCTGTGAAGATCCTCGCTGAGCTTTATGTACTCGCTCATCCCGCCCGAGATGTTGAGGGCGTTCATCTCCCCGAGACTCCTCACCCCGAGAATTCTTCCCCATGTCCTGTATTCCTCGAATACCCTGAAGAGAAGCGGGTTGTCCCTGAGGGGGACTATCTCCCTTATCGACGACGATACGGGATACCTCAGCAGCAGTCCCTTATCCCCGTATCTTCTGAGTTCGAATACCGAGAGAACCGAAGTATTCGGTACAAGAGGCTCGTACGAGACCTGAGCGTAGCCGTTGAGACGGTAGATATATGAAACGGCATCATTGAGGGACTCGAGGAGAAGGACCGTGTCCTTCCTTCCGAGAGAACGGAACGTTCTGACGGCGTCCGTGCCGCTGAGACAGCAGAATTCGATTTCCCGCTCTTCCCTGACCAGGGAAAGCATTCTTTCCCGGATAGTATCAGCATCGTCGTCCGTAACGGGAGAATCATCGTCGTACGAGAAGTAGTAGCCGTCGCCGAGCGAGTGGCCGATTACGAGGTTACGCCCGGGAAAGCACATCCTTGACGAAAGAGAAAGAAGGAAACAGAGCGAGTGACGGTATATTCTCCTTCCGAGGGGATCGAATACATGAATGGGCTCTATCTGAGACGAACACGTGAGCCTCTTACCCAGCGGACACGCCTCCCCGTTGACGAGAGCGCCCACGACGGGGTCTGCAGAGTAATCGTACTTCGTGGTGCTTTGTGTGACTGCAAGCCTCTCAAGAGCATATGCGACTGTCGAAAAGGCGTCGATTTCAGACACCTTCTCCTCAAATCTGACTTCGATTTTATCCATGGAAACAATTATCTTTCACTTTCCCCGATTTGCAAGAGAATGTTGCACTGTTCGGAAGCGCGGCAGGGAGACTTATTCTGCACTTTTTTACACTCCACAGTGAATCAGAACCGCATTTACCGCGAACGCAGTAAACAGAGACACTTTTCCCTATACGGATCTGCTTGCTCGTCAGGTACCCTCGCATGCGAGAATCCGGTCGGAACCGATGTAATCAGTCTCCTCCTCGAAAAGGTTGAAACCGAAGCTGCGGGAGACGCCGTGAAAACTTCGGACGAGATTGCCGACCTTATCGATGCCCGGGCCAACGCAGAAGAGATGCTGACTCCCCGGGAGATGTAATCAGCTGTCATCCTGCAGAATATACAGCGGTAGAAAGAGATGGTTATCAACAGGCGGCAAAAGGATCCCGGTAATTCCGCTTGTACGAAAACGGGCACCGCCGCTGGCGACAGCACCCGTCTCTTATCGCGGTGTTCGATCAGCCTGCAATCCAGCCGCCGTCGACGACAAGTACGTCACCGTTGACGAACTTCGATTCATCGGATGCAAGGAAGAGAGCAGCGGAAGCTATGTCCTCAGCCTCTCCCATTCCGGGGCATGTAGCCATGACAAGCTTCGTTCTGCCGTAGCCTGCTGCGTTCGGCATACCCATGCTGGACGCAATTTCCGTCTTGATTCCGCCCGGCGCTATGCAGTTGCATCTGATTCCGTCGGGGATGTACATGAAAGCCGTATTCTTGCTCATTGCAACCAGCGCTGCCTTGGATGCGCAGTATACTGCACCCGCTGCGGTTCTCAGTGCTCCGATCGAAGCAACGTTTACGATACTGCCACCGCTTTTCTGGCTTCTGAAGACCTCGACTGCCTTTCTCATCGCACACATGGGACCGTATACGTTGACCGCCATGACGTGGTTGTACTTCTCGTCGGTAAGGTCGCCCACGGGGCCCATGTCATCCATGACGCCCGCGTTGTTGACGAGGACATCGAGCTTCCCGAATTCCTTCACTGCAAGGTCGATCATAGCCTCATTGTCCTCTCTCTTCGAGACATCTCCCGCATAGATGACAACTCTTCCGGGAGCAGATGAAAGCGATGACTTCAGTTCCTCGAGCCTTTCCTTTCTTCTTGCAACTGCGACAACATCCGCCCCTTCATTTGCAAAGAGCGCGACAATCGCCTTTCCCATACCGGCACTTGCTCCGGTAACGACAACGCTTTTTCCCTTCAGTCTCATATTTTCCTCCATTGACTGCAGTTTTTCTGTTTCAGTGTAAACTGTATTCGAATCTGACTCCACTGAAAACTGTAGAAGTATTTCTTGCATGGAGCATCTGATGGATTAAAAGCAGAACAAGTCGTTTCCGATGCGGATTTCATTTCGAAATCAATCCGGGATGCAGAATGCCCCGTGCTGATAAAAACTTCCGATCTGAAGGACAAAGCGGCAGTAAATCAAAGATACTGCCGAAAAATCCAAAGGAAAAGAATGACAGATACATCATCCCTACTCGAAAAGGCAGGCTTCTGCAGCTCATTCACCCGTTCCGATTTTCAGAAGATTATGGAAGACTGCGGATACAGGACGACGAAAAGTATAACAAATCATGCGATTACCCGGCTCATCGAATCCGGCGCCATTGTACGGATCGGCTGCAACAGATACTGCGTGTCCGGATCGCTGAAGACATATCATTTTCCGCATTCCGAGCTTGCTTCTTCTCTGGCAGATGAAATAATCAAGGCCCACCCGTATCTGGACTTCCGCATTTTTGAACTGGTGCAGCTGAATGAGTTCGTAAATCACCAGATAGCACATAATATTGTGTTCATATCGGTCGAAGGCGGATTTGAGAAGGACGTATTCAACACCCTTTGGGAAAGGCATAAAGGCTCTGTTCTTGTCAAGCCTGACGCAGACGAACTTTTCTGCTATCTGAATGATGACATGTCGGTAATAATGAAACTTCCGTCGGAAAGTCCGAAGGGAAAAGATTTCCTCTGGGATACACGGCTCGAGAAAATGCTTGTTGATATTGCCGTTGACAAACTGTTGAGAAAGATTTTCTATCAGGGAGAGTACGAGGCCATCTATCAGGGAGCATTCCATAA
This sequence comes from Sphaerochaetaceae bacterium, assembly GCA_963643635.1. Lineage (GTDB taxonomy): Bacteria > Spirochaetota > Spirochaetia > Sphaerochaetales > Sphaerochaetaceae > Ornithospirochaeta. The sequence continues at coordinate 4,558 of CAVILL010000047.1, forward strand.
ATATGCAATAGACAGAAGTATTATGTTCAGATATGCAAGAAGGAGAGGTGCTCTTGAAAAATACAGAGAGTTCCTTGTGAACGAGGCAGAACTGAAAGAGGAGGACATAAAGGTATGATAATCAGAGAAAACTTCCGAGAAGAGCATATACGCGAACTGCAGAACAAAAGCCACAGAGATCCGCTTCTCATAGAGCGTGCCTTATACGCACTCGGGCTGCTGGAGGCTCTTGCTCAGACGGGAATGAACAGCTGACACAACCTGCCCTTAAGATTCTTTCGAAGATGCGGAAGTCCCAGCCCCTGCAGTATGCATATCTCGTGAAGGCAGACAGAATTCTGAAGGACTGTCGAAAGGGAGACTGAACAGAAAACTGTTCCCGGGCATCTTCACTCCGTGATGTCCTTCAGAGCCTCGAATACATCCCTGTCGGAGCGTTTCCCCTCAAGAGGAGTAATGCTTATCATATTGTCCCTGAGGACGGCATCGGTATCATACTGAAGGGAGGCGGGAGACGGAGTGTAGACGCTGTGGCCCTCCTCGTGGAACACGACGCCGTCGTCGGAAACGAACCAGTCGCGGTAATACGGCCCGCCCTGCTGAGTGATGAGAATTCCGTTTACCGTGTCGGGAATATTGACGTTCCAGATTAGGTTCTTCTCGAGAAGCCGGTGTCTGAGGAAGAACGACCATATCCTCTCTGCATTCTCCTCGAAGGAGCGGAAGGTGCGGGGAAAGACGGAGAACGCAACGGACGGGGTATTATAGAAATATGATTCGAAGACCGCCCCGCAGGTTCCCGAGTACCCGATGTCGCCGCCGACGTTGACGCCTCTGTTGACGCCCGAGAGTACGAGATCGAAGTCCCCGAGTCTGTCGAAGGCGAAGCGGACGCAGTCCGCGGGAGTCGAGCCGACAGAATATGCCGCCACGGCTCCTTCATACTCAACCTTTCTTATCTCGAAGGGATTGTGTATGTCTATGCTCTGGCTCTTTCCGCTCTGCTCGCGTGACGGAGATGCTATCACGATATCCCCCAGCTTTCCCGCCCAGGAGGAGAGCACCTTCAGCCCCTCGGAATATATACCGTCATCATTGGTGAGAAGTATTCTCATCACATCCAGCCCTCATGGGTCTTCCTGTACTCCTCTGTCAGAGCATCCGCATCGCGAACCAGGGCCGCCATCTCATCCTCACTGTAACACGTTGCCCCGCTTGCCCTGTCGTGGCCGCCGCCGTGGTAGCGGTTTGCAAGCCTGTCGACAGTCATGAACCTGGAGCGCAGCCTCACCCTTATCGTGCCGTCGCCGTTCGAGATGAACGCGAGCCAGCATATCGAGCCCTTTACACCCGACATGAAGGAAACCGATTCGCTCGCCTCCTCACGTGTGAGGTTCCATTTCTTCTGAAACTCATCGTCGACATAGACCCACAAGAGTCCGCTCTTCTCCCTCTTCACCATGTTGAAGAGAGCCTCCCTGTAGCGGTAGAAGGAGATGTCCTTGAGCTCGAGATATGCCTGGAGTCTCTCCACATCCACCCCCTGGTCGAGCATGAGGGCGGCCATTCTCAGCGTATCCCCCGTCGTAGAGGAGAAGGAGAAGCGCCCGGAATCCGTGACCATACCCGTGTAGATACAGGTCGCTGCCTCCCTGTCGATTTTCAGTTCATCCCGGAAGGTGTTGTAGAAGTCGGCTATCATCTCCGAGCACGAGGAGCGCTGGTCCTCTATCCACTCGATGGCATTCCAATCCTCCACCTTTATGTGGTGATCTATCTTGATCAGCTCCTTGCCCTCTGAGAGTTTCTTGTAGCTCATCCTGTCGAGTGTTGCCGTGTCGAGGATGATGACGAGGGACGAGCGGATGATCTCCTCCCCCACTTCCCCGTCATCTCCTCCGAGAAACGAGAGATAGTCCGAGTAATCGGATGAGGAAAGATAGATTTTCTTCTCCGGGTATGTGAGTTCGAGTATCCTCCTGAGGCCCTTCGTCGAGCCCACCGCATCCCCGTCGGGACGGAAGTGCCGTCCGAGCACGATTGAATCGTAGTGTTTTATCTTATCGAGTATTCTTCTCTTTATGTCTTCGTTCATTCAGCTTTCCTTACCTCTTTCTTCACATCCTCGAGGAGCTCGAAGGCCTCCTTTCGGTTCTGCACCGTACAGCCCGAAGCCTTCAGGTGTCCGCCGCCTCCCCACTTCAGGGCAACGGAATAGACATCGCACCTGCGGCTTCTGAGTTCGACGAGTATCTTCTCCCCGTCCTCGGCGAATGCAACCCACGCATCCGCCCCCCTTATGTTCGCCATCGTGTTCACGAGGCCGCGTGCAACGGAATGAGCGGAGGAGTGCATCTTCTCAATGTCCTTTCTGTCGGAGTAGTTGTATGCAACACCGTCCTCCTCCAGGAACTCGATTCTCTCGAGAAAATACGCCTTGCGCCTGAGTGCACTGAAATCCTCTGCGTAGAGACTGGCGAAGAGCTCCGTCCTGTCAAATGGATACGAGATGAGCTCCGCCGCCGTTCTCAGTGTCAGAGGCGAGACCTTCTCTGTCATGAATCTCACGGAGTCGGTAACCATTCCCGTATAGAGCGCTCGTGCGGCATCGGTGGTAAGCCTCAATCCCGACGAGATCGCCCAGTCCGCGATGATTCCCGCCGTGCTTTCATAGGCTGTGAGCACCACTTCCTCGTCACAGATTCTCTTTATGAAGAGGTGATGGTCGATTCGAAGTGTCTTCTCCGCCTTCGTGTAGCGCGTATCGCTGATGAGGTAGTCCGAGGAGGAGTCGAGAACGACTGCGAGGGCATTGTCGTAGACGGAGTCGTCAATATCGTCCATAGTGCCGTCGTACATGAACGAGAGGCGGTCGAACGAGTCTCCGACCATGTAGACCTTCCTGTCCTTCCAGTTCTCCTCGATTATGTACTTCAGCCCGAGCTGGCTTCCGAGTGCATCCCCGTCGGGACTGAGATGTCTGTGAATCACTATCGTGTCGTACTCCCCGATGAGGGAGTTGATCAATGTATATGTTTCTCTTTCCATTTTTCTCAAAGAAACTTTCAGAAAAAGGGAAAGAGAGGCCCCGTGAGGGACCTCCCTTTTCACTGTTACAGTGATGACTTTTCAATAAGCATGATCGGGAACTGGCTCTCGTCTATCTTCGAGAGTGAGTCACCGAGGATATAGCTCGTCTTGCTTGCGGAAATCGTCTCGTACGTCTTGTATGTCCCGAGATAATAATCCGTTCCGTCGACTGTCGTGTACGGAGTCTTTGCATCACTTTCCATCTTCCAGACACATGTCGGTTCTGTGGAAAGAGCTGCCTTGCCGTCGAGAATCTCGATGTAGGTCTTCGTACCGTCAGCGATGAAGTACATTCTGAAGCCGTCTTCAGCCCCTTCGAGGTAGACGTTGACGCTCTTCGAGAGAGACACTGTCGTAGCAAGGTACTTCTCACCGCTCATTGCGCCTGCAAAATAGAGATCCTTTCCTGCAAGTTTCTGTGTAAGTGCCACTATGTATGTCGCATTGAGATCTATCTCCGCTTCTCTCTCGAGTTCCACGCCCTCGAGTTCATACTCGACGAGGTATGCAGGGAACTGGCTGACACCGATGACTGACTTGTCGTCGAAGATGTAGCTTGTCTTGCTTGCCGAGAATGTCTCGTAGGTCTTGTAGCATCCGAGGTAGTACTGAGTGTCTCCGACCATCGTAACGGGAACGGAAGTCTCCTTGTCGAGTGTCCAGACTGTCGAGGGCTCGACTGAGAGTGCTGCCTTACCGTCGAGAATCTCGATGTAGGTCTTCACGCCGCCGTTGTCGAAGTACATTCTGAAACCGCCGTCGACTGACTCTGTCTTAACGATTACGCCCTTGAGGTACGAGCCGCTCTGGAGATACTTGCCGCTGATGGAGCCGTTGAATACGAGATCCTTACCGGCATTCTTCTGGCTTACCGCAAGAACATAGTTCTTCTCTTCGCTTATCTCTTCAGCCTTCTCGAGCTTGAGGGTTGCAACTTCGACCTTCTCGAGTGTTGCAGGGAACTGGCTGACACCGATCTTCGATGTATCGTCGAGGATGTAGCTTGTCTTGCTGCACGAGAGTGTCTCGTATGTCTTGTAGCACCCGAGGTAATAGTCTGTACCGTCGACTGTCGTCACGGGAACGGAAGTCTCGCTGTTGAGTGTCCAGACATTGGAAGCCTCGTCTGTAATTGCCGCCTTACCGTCGACAACGGAGATGTACTTCTTTGCGCCGTCTGCTGTGAAGGAGAGATAGAAGCCGCCGTCTGTGCTCTCTACTGTCACATCCACTGCCTCGTCGGCCTTGATTGTAGTTGCAAGGTACTTCTCGCCGCTCATTGCGCCTGCAAAGTAGATCTGGTGTCCCGTGTTCGCCTGGTAGAGGCCGTACTTGTAGACGCTGCCGTCTGTAACTTCGCTGACTGTTGCAGCGATATAGCTGTCCCGGGATTGAGCATCAAGAGAGAGTGAATACCCGACTTCTCTCGTTTCCGTTCCTGATGTGATGACTGCCCTGAGTGTTGCAGCTGTCTCTTCTTCCTGGAGTGTAACCGTGACAGTATCACCATCGATTACGACTGCATCGCTGTCACTTGTCCAGGAAATCACAACTGCATCGTATGACGAACCTGTGAGAGGAACTGTGAAGACTGTGTCCTCCTGATAGGACGAATCAATTGAAATGTTCCCGATTTCGAAGTCGATCATTTCCGCATCGCTCTTCTGGGGAAGTGACTTGTACACAAATGAATCGACTGTTACGGGAGTAAGATAGAATGCTCCGTCATAGAGGGAGATTATACCCGTTACGTCTGCCGTCCACCCGAGGTGTGCAGCGTGCTCCGACTTGAAGACAGCCTGATCGGCCTTGTTGAGAGGACAGGTCGAAGAAGAGATTCTGACATAGCTCTTGAGACCGTTCTTCTCGAAGTAGTAGTAGCCGTTCGATGTATCCTCGCCTCCGACTGTGACGTCGCGGATTGTCACGAACATCGACTGACCGACTGTGAGTGCGCTGTCCTTGAGAGAGGACGCAGCTTCGTAAGCTGCAGTAAGATCCGTTGCTGCGACATCTGTTCCGACGGGGTCGAGAATCTCGACGACGCCGCTCTTGATCTCGTGTGTTCCGCTGTAGAGGTCCTTAGTTCCGGTGACTCTGATGAGCATTCCGACTTCCACACCCTCTTCCATCGGGTCTGCCGCAGTCGAGTATGCATAGTAGCCGCCGTCCTCGTCCTCGAAGTAGATGCAGTTGTAGGAAGCGTCGTTGGACTTGCTGATGATGCCCGACACCGTTCCCTTCACGACGACTGTCGAGTCATCGGCTGCAGCCACGTATTCCGCCCATGAGGATTCCTTGAAAGCGGGAACGTAGTAGTTGAATGAAGCGGAAGCGGTTTTTCCCTCTCCATCGATGACAGTAGCTGTCAGGGTGTAGTAGATGTCCTCCCCCGCCTTCTCGTCGACGTCGACCGTAACCTTCATCGTGTCGGAATCCATCCCGGAGATTTCGACGCCTTCAAGAGCGTCTGTCGTCCACTCGACGGAGTATGTCACGCCGCTGATCTGCACGACCCCCACGACGGAGTAGTCGCTTGCAGTTGCAGTTGCCTTGCTTCCCTTGTTGTACATAGAGAAGATATAATCCCTAGCCTTCTCGACTCCGCTCTTTTCCTGTACGACATCAGTCGAAGTACAGGAAGCAAGGAGAGAAAGTACGAGAAGAGCACTTATGAGTACTCTGAAACCTTTTTTCATAAATTCTCCTGGTTCTGTAGTGTAATATCATCAAAGCTGAAAACGTAGATTTCGGCAGTGCCGAGATAGCTTTCAACTATACCCCTTACCTTTATCGTCCTTCCGATATAATCCCCGGCGACAAGGTAATTTCCTTCATTGTCCTTCAGGGGGATGGTCCTTACCCGGATCTCCTCCTGTCCGTCACTGCACTCAAGTGTCAGCGCCCTGTAGAAGGACGAAGACTCATTCGTGTTGACGTATGCGTCCTCGACATACAGGTTACCGATTTCGACTGCAGTGTCTAAAAGTGCCTCTGCGGCGCTGAGTGTCACGAGTTCGTCTCCGAGAGGGAAGTCGACAGTGCCGCAGCTGAGGTAGTACAGGTCGAGAGAAGCGTAGTCTATTTCGTTACCCGACGAGATGAGCTGGATATTGTCCGGATCATCCTTCTTCATCTCCCTGTACTTTATTCCCGAAACCTGCCAGGTTCCGTCTCCCTCGTAGTACTGTACCGTACCGACTATCTTCACGCGGTTTCCGAGCTTGAGGATTCTGAGTCCTCCGCCGGAGAGCGAGTAGCCGTAGTAGACGCTGATTCCGTACGAATGCCCGGTCTCCTCGTCCCTCTCCTCGATGTAGACGCTGTTGTCCCAGTTGCGGGTCACGACGCCTTCGAAGCTTACCTTCATGCCGCTGTAGTCGGCAGTGTGCGCCCTGAGCTCCTTGAGAGTCAGGGAAATGCTGTCACCGTAGTAGAAGTCCGGGTCCTTCTCCCCCGACCAGACGCACTTCTTCTCCCTCTTCGCCTGTGCTATCGCATTCTGGCAGTACTCGCCGTAGCGGTTGTTGGCAGATGACGAGGGAATCGCAAGCCCTTCCTGGAGAAGTTCCAGGTTCAGGCACCTGTAGTCCTCCCCTTCCGCTTCCCTGTACCATACCCACACGAGGTACCTCCCTCCCGTGGAGTCGAGGTTCCACACGCTGTCGTCGCTCTCGACGATGATGCTCTGGGCATTCTCGAGTCTTTCCCTCGTATACTTCGCCGCAGCCTTTCCCCACTCCTCTATCTTTCCCGTGCTCTCGGGGGTGTTGACTGCAAGGTATCTTGCCTTGAGTACACCCTCGGAGAAAACGGAAGAGGGAACGGAGAAGTGTGTCGTGTCACCGTCGACGAAGAGGCGGACGGTCACTTCGCACTTTCTCGTCGAAGAGTCGGGATCGAACTTCAGGAGCGATGCGTAGTCTGTGTGCTCGACTGCCCTTTCCTCCACGGGAGCGGAGACCGCCGCCGTGGAAACGGCAGAGGTCGAAGCACAGGAGACGATGAGAAGTACAGCAAGGAAAAGAGGAAGAAGACGTTTCATATCAGTTCTGGTACTCGCATTCGTCGAGGGCATCCTGGAACGCCTTGTCCACTGCGCTTTCGCTTGCTGCCGGGAGAGACGTCGTTATGATGTTCTGGACCTGGGTTCTTGCTTCACTCGAGCCGTTGAATGCGGGAGAGGTGTAGTATGCCTCCTCCTGCTCGAGACAGATCTTTGCAGAGAGTGCCGCGATGTAGTCGCCGCCGTCTGCCTTCGAGACGAATTCCTTGTAGTCCTCGTTGTCTGCAACGCTCTTCAATACCGGTACGTAGCCGCTTGCCATGCTGAATTCAGCCTGGAAGGATACGCTTGTCGTCATGAACTTGACAAAGAGCCAGGATGCGATGACTTCCTGGGGATTGGACTTACTGAAGATACATACGCTCGGGCCCTGGCTGATGACCTTCGGATTGGACGGGTCTACCTGCGGGATTGTTGCGATGCCGACTTCGAAGGGGTACTTGCCGTCGGCGTCTGCCGTCGGTCTCTGGTGTGTAGCACCCGCACTCGAGCCGATTGACATGTAGCTCTTCGTGCCGCTTTCAGCAGTGAAGAGACCCGATGTGTATGCGCCGTAGATGTTCTGTGTCGTCACGTAGCCGTTCTGGTACCACTCTCTGAATCTCTTCACGAATGCCTTGTTGGTATCGTTGTTGAAGAGATAGTGAGGCTCGGTGGCGGATGTGTAGGGAGAACCGTACTGCTCGGTCATCGTGATGAACCAGTTACCTTCGCTGTCGTAGCCGAGAGGAATGGATTCGGGATCGATTTCCTTTATCTTCGCGCAGAGAGTCTCCATCTCGTCCCATGTTGAAGGAACACTCAGTCCGTTGGCGTCGAAGAATGTCTTGTTGTAGTAGAGAACCTCTGTGCTCTTCGACCAGGGAAGCGTGTACATGAGGCCGTCGCCGAACTGTCTGCCTTCCTCGTAGTAGCCTGTGATGAAGTCGCCCTTCTGCTCATCCGTGAGGCCGAGAATCTCGGTTGTACCGTCTGCACGTGTGACTGTGATGTCGCTATCGATCAGGTCGTCGAGTGCCGCGACTGCGCCTGCGAGATTGTACAGTGCCACGTGGTCGGGATAGCAGTATGCGATGTTGGGCTGATTGCCGACTGTGATTTCAGTGGAGATCTGGTCCCTGACATCGTCGTAGCCGCCGACCTGGCTTGCTTCGACCGTGATGTTCGGATAGATCTCGTTGAACTCCTCGATGTACTGGTTGAGTACCTCGGCAAGAGCGGAACCCATCGTGTGATAGAATTTGATTGTGACTTCACTTCCGTCATAGCCGCCTTCCGGTACCTGGAAGACAACAGAGGACGAGGATGCGCTCTCCTCCTTGCCGCCCCCGCAGAATGCGGAGAGAATGACGAGAGTTGAAAGAAGTACCAAAGCAAGTAATTTCTTCATATTATTCTCCTTAAATTTATATTCTTGATAATATCATCCCTTTATACCGCTTCTCGAGACACCCTTCATGATGTACTTTCTGAGGAATACGAACACAAGGAAGAGCGGTGCCGACACGAGTGCGACGGCTGCCATCTGAACTGGGTAGTTGACGTCTCCCGTACTCTCCGTGAATGCGTTCCTCAGGCCGTTCGTAATCAGTCTGTGAGCCTCATCGTTCGCCACCAGGCGCGGCCAGATGTAGCTGTTCCAGGCTCCCATCATCTTGAGAATCGTGATTGAGATCAGTGTCGGGAGGGAGAGCGGAATCATGACCTTTATGAGGTACTTGAAGTCGCTCGTTCCGTCGACCTTCGCCGCGAGGTAGAGCTCGTTCGGAATCTGAAGGAAGTTCTGCCTCAGGAGGTAGATGTAGAAGACGCTCACGAGGAAGGGTACGATGAGGACCGTGTAGGTGTTGATCCACCCCAGCTTCGTGACTGTCGAGTAGTTCGTTATCGTAAAGAGTTCTCCGGGAATCATCATCGTGGCAAGGAGCGCCGCAAAGAGTGCATCCTTACCTTTGAACTCCAGACGCGCAAATGCGAAGGCGGAGAGAATCGTGATGATGAGCGAAAGCACCGTCGATACAACTCCGACGTAGAAGGTGTTGAGAAAGAGCCGCCCCAGGTTCGCCGTCGTGAAGGCCGTCGCATAGTTCGAGAAGAGGATCTTCTTCGGAAAGAACGTGGGTACGCTCATCCTGTACTCGTCGAGTGACTTCAGCGACGAGATGATCATCCAGTAGAACGGGAAGAGCACGACTGCCGCCATCACGAGGAGGAAGGCGTAGAGCAGGACCTGCACGAGGACGAATATGACCTTCTGATGTATGGAAACCTTTTCAAGGTTCTGTATATGCATTGTCTTCATCCCGTCCTCCTTAATAGTGCACTCTCTTCTTGCTCACCCTGAGGTTCACGAGAGTGACGGCGAGAATGATCACGAAGAGGATGAGGGCTGCAGCGCTTGCACGGCCCTGGTTGTTGGTGCTGAGTGCATCGTAGATGAATCCGACCATTGTATTGAGTCTTCCCGCAGCATCCGCCGGTCCCATGTCCTCACCGAATATACCGACAATAGAGGTGTATTCCTTGAAGCCTCCGATGAAGCCCGTGATGACGACATAGGCGATCATGGGACTCAGGAGCGGTACCGTGATACGCATGAATATCCTCTTCCTGCTTGTTCCGTCGACACGTGCGGCATCGTAGTACTGTCTGTTTATCGACTGGAGACCTCCGAGCAGTATGAGAATCTTGAAGGGAAGCGCATTCCATACTATGTAGATGACCATGACGGTCATGTTCGCAAGATAGCTCGAACCCGCGTTTATCCAGTTGACGTGTGTGCCTCCGAAGAATTCGATTATGTTGTTGATGATTCCCGCCGTGACGATGATCTCGTTCTTCGTTCCGTAGAAGGAGCCTACGATGTTGAACATCGCAGCGAAGACCATGCCGATGGCAATCGAGTTCGTGACGTAGGGAAGGAAGAAGATCGTCTGCAGGGGCTTCTGCAGGAACCTGATCGAGTTGAGACAGACTGCGATGAGAAGCGCAAGCACTGTCGACACGGGAACCGTGATCACGCACAGGAGCACCGTATTCCTGAGGCACTGCAGGAACTTCTGGTACTTCAAAACCTTCGTGAAGTTGCCGATTCCGAAGCTGAATGTAGCCCCGCCTACGGCCTTGAGACCCGAGTAGTTCTCGAGGAACGCCATTCTCACCGTGTTGATTATCGGCCAGACCGTGAATACCAGAAGCAGGATTATCGCCGGGGAAAGGTAAAGCCAGGCCTTCCATCTGTGTTCGCTTTCTACCATCTCTCTACTTCTCCAGATAAATTCTTTCTTCGCTTTCTCTGTCGAAGACGAAGACCTTGTTTCTCTTGAGGGAGAAGGAAATGTCCCTGACACCCGTGTCCATGACCGTGTCCGAGGGGATTATCGCCCTGAGAGTCTGACTTACAAGGTTCCCGTTCTCCGCGACGATCGATACGTCCCTTCCCATGACTTCGACACTTCTGAGAGTACAGTGGAACGGACCGGACGGGTCAAGAACGAAGCCCTCGGGACGGATTCCGACGTAGACACTTCTGTCGCCCTGCTCCGTTTCACAGATTACATCCTCTCCGATATAAAGCTTACCGCCCTTTATCTCACCGTGGAAGACGTTGATCGGAGGAGTACCGAGGAACTTCGCGACGAAGAGGTTGTCCGGGCTGTCGTAGACTGCCTGCGGGGAACCTATCTGCTGCACGACGCCGAGCTTCATGATGACAATCTCGTCGGATATGCTCATCGCCTCCTCCTGGTCGTGCGTAACGAATACAGTCGTGATCTTCGTCTCCCTCTGTATGCGTCTGATCTCCTCTCTTGTCTGGAGTCTCAGTCTTGCGTCGAGGTTCGAGAGCGGTTCGTCGAGGAGAAGCACCCTCGGCATCTTCACGAGAGCTCTCGCGATTGCGACTCTCTGCTGCTGGCCGCCCGAGAGCTCGGAGGGCTTACGCTCCATGAGTTCGTCTATCTGCACGAGCTTCGCCACATTCTGGGCTCTCTCGAGCATCTCGTTCTTGCTGAGTCTGTCCTCTCCCTTGAGATTCTGCAGCGGGAAGAGGATGTTCTGCTTCACCGTGAGATGGGGATAGAGGGCATAGTTCTGGAAGACCAGCCCTACTCCCCTGTTCTCTGGAGAGAGACGCGTAACGTCATCGTGACCGAAGAATATCTTCCCGTCGGTTGCCTTCTGCAGTCCGCTTATCATATAGAGCGTCGTGCTCTTGCCGCATCCCGAAGGCCCGAGAAGCCCCACGAGTTTCCCGTCGGGAATCGTGATGTTCATGTTGTTGACCGCAACGACCTCCTCGCCGCTCTTCTTACTGCGCGAGGGGAAGATCTTCGTCAGATTCTGTAATACAACTTCCATTTCTATATCCTTTCACTAATCAGTAGTAACTGCTGTTCTCCGCCGTTTTCCGGGCTTCTTCCTTCTTCGCCTCAATCACTTCCATCTCGCTGTCGTATATCCTCTGCGACGCATAGTCGACGACGACCGTGTCAGAGAGGAGGTCGTGGAGGGCCTGTCTGTCACGACGGAAGAAGACGAGAACGACATTGAGAATGAAGAGAAAGAGAATGACCGCCGTTCCCGCGATTCCGATTGAATTGAAGAGAATCATTACGACAAGAAGTACGGGAATCATGGTCTCGATTGTGTATTTACCGAGTATCGCCCTCACGAAAAGGGAAATCGCATTCACCTTCCACCCGCCCCTGCGCATGAGGCAGAGTCCGAATACCTTCTTTCCTATCGTGACACCGTTACCGAATAGAAGAGGAACGATGAATTCCGATACAAGGTACGAAAGAAAGATTCCCAGAGAGAGCGAGAGAAGCGTAAGGGAGACGACTCTCGAATACGCCGCCATTGCCTCTTCGTCGGCCGTAAGCGCTGCATAGGCTTCGTCGTACTGCGCCCTCTCTTCTTCGCTGTAGCCGTAGTATTCGTCCGACGAAATGGAGAAGACAATGCCGTACTCGCCCTCGTACCTGTCATATGCCTCCACGAGCATCGTATTGTAGTAATCGAAACGTGTAACCTTCGAAATAAGGAAAATGAAGAGAGTCGAGAGAATCGTGATGACTATGAAATCGAGGATGAAGGCGGATACCCTCTTGAGTAGCCCCGCTCTCTGAATGTCGAATGAAAAAGTCAATCCTTCCTCCCTGAAATATCTCAAGCCTAATCAGTGTACACTATATCTTT
>CAVILL010000048.1:0-16862 GCA_963643635.1 Sphaerochaetaceae bacterium
GGAGGGGCTCGATTACTTCGCCTGCCGGGAAGTAAGAAGTGACTATGGGGATAGCTGAGATAAAACTTGATTGACTGGAGGGAATTCAGTAATCTTTCTTCAGGTAAGGAAGATAAATCGGCTATGAAGGTATGTAAGTTCGGCGGCTCCAGTGTCGCAAGCGCAGATCAGATAAGAAAGGTCAGGGCAATACTCGAGAGGGACGAGGAGAGGACGCTTCTCGTTGTCTCAGCTCCCGGGAAGAGATTCCCGACTGATGAGAAGATAACGGACCTGCTGTATCTCGCAGCATCACTTGTGGACGAGAACGATGCGGGGCACGATGTCGACCAGGTATTCGACCGCATAGCCGTTCGCTACAGAGATATCGCGGAAGAGCTCGGAATCGGGGAAGGGGCGATAGACGATGCTCTCGATGAGGTTCTCGCCTCCATCAAGCGCGGCAGAGGCTCCGCCTATGCAGCCTCCCGCGGCGAGTACCTCTCGGCCAGGCTTATCGCGAAGTATCTCGGGTGGGAATTCCTCGACACCGAGGGCGTCATCGTCATCGGAGACGACAACAAGGTCGAAGACATTACCTATACGCAGCTCAGGGATAAACTTCATAAGGGCAGGAAATATGTAATCCCGGGATTCTACGGTACTTCTCTCAGCGGTGAGATAACCACTTTCTCCCGCGGCGGGAGTGACATAACGGGCGCAATCGTCGCACGTGCTGCGGGAGCGGACATGTACGAGAACTGGACGGACGTATCGGGGGTGTATTCCTCCGACCCGAGGAAGGTGAAGTCCGCTCATGTAATCAGAGAGCTCAGCTACAGGGAAGTGAGGGAATTCAGCGAGGTAGGGGCATCCGTACTCCACGAGGAGGCGATTGCTCCGTGTATAGACAAGGCTATTCCCATCAATATCAGGAATACCAACTCTCCCGATGACGAGGGAACCATTATAGGCAGGACAAGCTCCCACACGGGAGTTGTGGGAGTGTCGGGAAAAGGGGGACTGACGGAGCTGTACTGCCGCAAGCTCCTTCTCTTCAAGGAAAGCGATGTTGCTCACAGGATTCTCTCGATGCTCCGTATCTACGGCATAAAGCCGTCGCATACGATGTACGGCTGCGACTCCGTCAGCTGGTACTTCGAGACAAAGCAGATCGAGAAGACAGATACCGATGCTCTTGAGGAGAGACTCCGGGAAGAGTTCGGATTCGATGAAATGAAACTCAACAAGGGCCGCGCCGTAATCGGCCTCATCGGAGACCACATTGAAGACAGCATGGAGTACGTGGATGCACTTTCTGCTCTCAGGAGTCACGGTATTCATCCGTCGTCTGTAACCCTCGGCGGAAGCTATACGACATTCCTCATTACGCTCAGCGAAGAGAGGAAGGACGAAGCGGTATCTCTCATTTCAGATACGCTTTTCGGAGACAACTAACCCTGACGGCTACAATCTTGCGCTGTTTAATCCCGATCTTTTCGAGTGTTTTGATGTGGATGTGTACAACATAAAGAACCTCCGGTACGATACGGAACCGGCGGTGCACCTCCGGTAAACTCTCCAGAGTCTAAGCTGTCATACACGATGTACGGTTGCGACTCTGCCAGATGGGAAAAGACAAGTCAGACCGGGGAGCAGATACCGATGTGCCAAAGCTGGAAATATCCGGCCCTCTACTCTGAAGTCGTGGAGGCATTGTCCGCATGGGATAAGACGGGGAAAGGGCTATTTGATTTCGACCGAGCAGGACTTTTCCGAAAACAGAATGCCGTAGCTGATGATCTCCATATCGGGAAAGGCTTCTTCGTACTTCTTTTTCACTATCTGCTTTACGGCTTCTTCCGTCGTTTTCCGTTTCTTGGCAGTTCCGGTGCATTTCACCTCGAAGATTACGATTGTCCGGCTGCTGTCATCATGAATGACGACGTCCGGACGACCCAGTCCGTATTCCCTGTTCGAGTCGACAGTGTAACCCATACCAGTGAAAATGCCCGCGAGGAAGGCATGATAGAAATCCTCACTGTAGTCATAGTAGCTTATGGTCCGCATGAGTAAAGCAGAGACTTCCCTGCTGATTACAGCGGTATCCTTTTTCCAGACAGCTCTATCGAGAGCGGTCATGTCATGGGTCTTCGTCTTTTCAGCCACCCAGTTGGAGATGTCACGCGCGAAGATTTCCCTTATCCCCTTATTGGGAATAATCAGTGGTCTGACATCGGAAGAGGAGAAATATTCCCGGAAGGTGTCACCTCCCGCTACGGTCAGGTATCCGGTCATCAGAAGTATACTCCATATGTTCTCTTCATTGGAATGAAGGAAGTCATATGTAACGCCTTCATCAATTTTCCTTACGATATATCCGCCGGAAAGAAGGGTGTCGAAACTCCTGAGGATTCTGTTATTTCCCGAGGATATGAATGACCTGATAATCATATTGTCACTGGTATTCAGCCAGTATGGCTCGGGCTCGGCATCCGGATTTTCAAAGAGCGCGCTTATGTAGTTGATTACGTCCCACGGACAGTAGACATCCCTGTTCCCGAAGTGATATCCGTCGTACCACTCCTTTACTTCCTCCAGTCTGTTCTCAAGTCCCAGACTGTTCAATGTTCCTGCCACCTCTTCTTCGGTGAAGCCGAAATACTCGTCATAGGCCAGACCTGTGACGGAGTCGCAGTAGACGTTGTTGAGGCCCGTGAAGATACTTTCCTTGGCAATTCTGAGGCATCCGGTCAGTACAGAGAATTTAAGGTAATCGTTGTCCTTGAGGACCTGGAGAAGGCATCTCATGACATCGGTCATTTCCTCGTAATAACCTTTACTGTCGGCTTTCGCCATCGGCACATCGTATTCGTCGATAAGCAGGATGACTTTCTCCGAGTAATGAGACGAAAGCATTCTGACGAGGAGGGCCAGGCTTTCCTTTATATCTGAAAGAGAAGGGTTCCCTTCGAGGATTATCGAGAATTTCCTTTTCAATGCCGGAATGACCCTGTCGCTTTCGAGCAGGAATGAATAAGAACAGAACAGGTTGAAGATAACACCCCTGAGAGAGTCGGATGCCGAATTGAAATCAAGGCCGTCGACATTCTTGAACGAAACGAAAACAGTCGGGTACCTGTTCATCCATCTCCTGCAGATTTCTTCATCCTCCGAGATTTTCAACCCTCGGAAAATATCCCTGCTGTCTTTCGATATGTCGAAGAAGGATGAAAGCATCGACATGACGAGTGTCTTACCGAATCTTCGCGGACGTGTGATAAGGGTTACATCTGTTCCCTCCCGCTCCAGGAGTTCCCTGATAAGGAGGGATTTGTCTACATAGAAATAACCGGCTTTTCTGATGTCTTCGAAATTCGACTTTCCGATAGGCAGCTTTATTCTGTTCATCATTGCTCCTCAGTAAAAACACGTCCTTATGATTATTCTATCATCTATCCATACCGGTTACAAGTGAAAAAGATGAATGCTGTAAAGAACTTCTTTCTATATAAAGAATTGTCATGCATGCCATCTGATAATGCACCGCTCATCAGGATGGATTGCAGTCTGCCTGCGGTGCGCTCGTAACAATAGAGAGCGGCTCTAGAGTCACCGGCCTCGTCGGAGACCACATAGAAGACAGCATGGAGTACGTGGATGCACTTTCTGCACTCCGCAGTCACGGTATTCATCCGTCATCGGTAACCCTCGGCGGAAGCTATACGACATTCCTCATCACGCTTTCTGAAGAGAGGAAGGACGAAGCGGTATCTCTCATATCAGATAAGCTCTTCGGGGACGGGAACTGACAGTCTTCCGGACCGCGTCATGAGAAATGCATTCTCGGCTTTTACTTCCGGCTCCTGTATTCCATCGGAGTCATGCCTGTCTTATGTTGGAAGAGCTGGGTGAAGTATGAGGCATTGTCGTAACCGACGAGACCTGCGACTTCCGTAATGCTCTTCTTTGTGGATTTCAGCAGAACCATGGCCCTGTCCATGCGTTTGTTCACTATGTATGCGCCGAGCGAAAGGCCGGTTTCCTTTCTGAAAAGCCTGGCAAGATAGTCGGGATTGAGGTATACGAGATCGGCCAGTACTTCTCTCGAGAGATTGTCCTCCAGATGAAGGTCTATGTATTTCTGAACTACTCGGACCGGGTCGTTCTCTCTGTTCTGCATACTGCTGACGGCTTTTCCGATAATCGATCGCATCTTCTTCAGGTATTCCAGAGTATATTCCTTGGACTGTGAGGCATATTTCTCCAGTTTTTCAAGTTCTGGATCCGCAAGAATCTCCTGGGCTTTAAGGCCGAATTCGTTAAGCTGTTGTATACCGGTATGGTAAGCCACGGCATTGAAGGCCTTGAGGGTTTTGTAGCTCCGGATGCTCTTGAGCATGGCCCGTGCCCTTTCGTCGGCAAGCGGATAGTCGGTATTTACAAGGTAAGCCCTGAGGGATGTTGTCAGCAGGTCCGGAGCCGTCTCTCCCCGGATATCCCTCTCTGCCGCTTTCGTTATCCTTTCCGTCCTGTCGATGCTGTCCCGGGCGAACTGGCAGAGCTCTGTGAAGGTATCTGAGATGGAGGGACGGAGAAGGGATGTGTCATAACAGGTGTTCGTCCTGTAGCCGTCCCTTTCAAGAAACTCCGAATATGAATCGATCTCGTCGGTTATTATCTTCACGTTTTCGTCACGTGTACGGTAGACAGTGCAGATTACATTGTCCGAGAGCTCGTAGATGAACTCCGGAGATACATCTGTTTTTGCTGACGACTTCCTTGTGTGCCGGTCGAGCCACCTCATCTTTGCACCGGTTATATCCGAAATATGCTCCGGAAGGAGATAGGAGACTGCAATGAGAAATGTGTCTTCCGGGGAGTATCCGTAATCCTCAAAAGGGGAGGCGGAGAAGTCTCCGCGGATGAGAGCATTTTCCCAGAAGTTATGTCTGCGGTGCGAAAGAAGGGAGTCATTCTGCCTCCTTCTTGCAGCTTCCATCATGGCCTTCTCGAGATGAAGGGCGAAATCCTCGGAGGAAATCGGCTTGAGATAGTAGTCGAAGGCGTGGTATTCGACGGCTTTCTGGGCATAGTCGAAATTCGAGTAGCATGTGCAGAAGAGGGTTACCGGAGGGAGGCTGAGGGAATTCACCCATCTGAGAAGATCTATTCCGCTCTCTTCAGGCATCTCGATGTCGGTTACGAGAATATCCACACTGCTCTCGAGGATGATCCTCTTCGCTTCTGCTGCCGACGTCGCAGTCAGTATCTCATCGATTCCGAGTTCGGGGGGAATGGAAAGTGTGATCGCTTCGAGTACGTCAACTTCGTCATCAACGAAGAGAACCTTCATGCCTTACCTCCTTCATATTTCTGTCCCGCTCTCTCCGGAGAGACGGGAAGCTCAATCAGAATATTGGCCCCGTGACTGTTCATCAGCGTAATACTGAAGCTGCTGCCGTAGAGAAGGAACATACGCTTCCTGATGTTCTGTATTCCTATGTTCTCAACTCCTCTTCCAGTAACGGTCGAGTGGATTTCGCCGCTGTTGAAAGCAGAAATGTAGCTCTCGGGAAAGCCGACTCCGTTGTCTGATATCATGATGCTGAGCTCATCCTTTCCATCCTTCTTTATTCTGTTGACCGAGAGGGAAATCAGAAGTTCTTCGGGTTTCTGCTGGCTGTGCTTTATGGAGTTTTCAACAAATGTCACGAGGAGAAGCGGGGGGACAAGAGCATCCTCTGCGTCCTCCGGTATGTTCTCGTCTATGAAGAGGTCTGAGCGTGAGCGGATGTTCTGGATCTTCAGATAGAGATTGAGGTGTTTCACCTCTTCCTTCAGAGGAACGCATTCGAGGGATTCGAAGAACATGTAGCGGATGTAAGACGAGAGGTAGACACAGAAATCCTGAGCTTCTGTATACGACTTCTTCTGAATCATGCTGTGTATGATGCTGAGACAGTTTATGAAGAAGTGGGGCTTTATCTGAAGCATGAAGTAGTCGAGCTCTGTTTTCACAAGGTCGACCTGGCTCTTGTAATATCTTACCTCGATGTTCTCCAGCTGCGTCTTCAGCGTCGAGAGGGCGGTATTCGCCTCATCGAGCTCCGAGGAAGCTGTATCCTTATGCGGAAGTGACTCGATGGCGGCGATGCCGCTTCTGAGTGCCTTGAGAGGCTTCGATATATTCTGGGAGTAGTACGACATTACGTAGACGTAGAAGATGATGTCGAGAAGCAGGGTGAGCAGGAACAGGACAAGAATCGACTTCACGGCATTGAAGCCCGTCTCGTCTCTGAAGTGCAGCACGAGGCGGGCGTCTATGAGAGATGGATTGAAGACGTAGACCTTTTCGCTTTCATACGTGACGGGCTCTGCATCGGGGGAAAGACAGTCTATTACGGCATCCCGGTATGAACTGTTTCCGAGAAAGAAGTCGAAGGCCTCGGTGCATCTTATCCAGGAAGATATGTATGCCTTTCCGGATCTGAATACCTGATAAAGATACCAGCTGCCGTCTATCTTCCCGCAGTACCAGTTCTGGCGTATCCTGACGTACTCACCGCTCTCTATGCGCTCTATCAGGAAGTTCCTGACTGCTTCGTCTTCGCCGTAGCCTATTCCGGAAGCCCTGCTGATGACGCCTGTGTCGCCGAGGATATAGAACATGTACGAGAAGTCCGAGTTGAACATGGTCTTCTCATAGTCCATGGCATTCTGTATCTGCCTCAGGGCATGGTTGTGTTCGAGGGTGTCCTCCGTGCTTCCTGCTGCCGAGGAGTATTCGTTGTTTGTCAGCGTGTCGAAAAGGAATGCGTTGGTGTAGCCCAGAACATCGGAGAGTCTTTCCAGCTGGTACTGGAAGTATGCTCTGTCCTCTCTCTCGTCGGCTCTCTGACCCTGGATTATCTGTGTGTACGAGAGAACGGCGAGAGTGAGGATTGCTATGATGAAGAAGAGAGTGAAGAAGAGCGAGAGACGCTGAAGCGACATTGTGCGGCCGAGTTTGGTGAATATCATCTAGAGTCTCTCCATTCTGTTTCAGAAGTCTTCTGCGTGCTGTCTGATTGCGCATCATTCTCTTTCTACAACCAGATTATGGTTCTGTTAAAGTCAAAAAAACAAGTTTTACTTTTCTTCGAAACTGGTCCGGAAATGAATGTTCCAGGTCCGTTTTCTTATATCGTGGTCGGAAAACCGGCCTTATTCTGGATTCACTTCTAAAAAGGAGAAGTACAATAACAAACGGAGGAAACGTTATGAAAAAAAGAGGATTTGCAGTGCTTCTGGCATTACTGATGCTTGTCGCACTCTTCACGGGCTGTACAAAGAAAACAGCCGACACTGCAACAACAGCAAAGGCTGAGGAAGAGCCGTACACAGTTCATTTCCTGTATCTCGTAGCCCAGGAAGGCGCAGACCAGGATGAGGTCGAGGCGGCAGTAGATGCCCTTGCAATGAAGGAACTCAACATGCATGTCGAGCTTATCCCGATGACACTCGGTACCTATGAGTCGCAGCTCCCCGTCCTGATGGCATCGGGCCAGGACCTCGATATAGCTCCTGTTCTCAACCGCTTCTACGGCTCGTTCGTCGATTCCGAGTATATCCTGAACATGAATGACTATCTTCAGTATGCTCCGGATGCAGTCGAGATGCTCGGAAGCGAGGCAACTGCAGTCCAGATGGGCGACTTCCTCATCGGATTCCCCGTCAAGAAGGAACGCACATACCAGTCCGGTCTCGTCGTCAGAAAGGACGTAATGGATGAACTCGGACTCTCCGCAGAGGACTTCAGCGTCACAACCGAAGACTACTCATCCTTCCAGCAGATAACCGAACTCTTCAGAAAGGTAAAGGAACTTCACCCGGAGATGACATGTCTCGACGGTACATACATCATGGCAACCCAGACAGACACCTACATCGACAACATGGGTAACTACTTCGGAGTTCTCGAGGACTACGGACGCACGACGACAGTCACCAACTGGTTCGAATCCGATCAGTACAGGACATTCTGCGAGATAGCAAGAGAATGGTACAATGCCGGATACCTCTCGAAGGACATCGCAGTCAACACAGACACGGGAGAAGTAAAGATGAAGGCCGGCAATACATTCTCCTTCATGAGCATTCTCAAGCCCAACACGGCACAGGAGAAGGAATCCCAGACAGGATATGAAGTCGAGATTATTCCCGTATCCGAATCGATGATCAGCACAAGCTCGCTCTCGATTCTCACCTACAGCCTCGCTTCGGCTTCAAAGAATCCCGGGAAGGCAATGGAATTCCTCAACTGGGCTTACACGAGCGAAGAATTCAACGACCTCATCAACTGGGGTATCGAAGGAAAGCACTGGGTAGTGGATGAGAACGGCAACGCATCATATCCCGAAGGCGTCGATCTTTCGAATGTCGGCTATCACAACGATTTCGGATGGTCATATCCCAACCAGTTCCTCGGCCACGCATGGCAGGGAAACGATGCGGACATCTGGGAGCAGTATGACGCATCGAACAAGGATCCGGACAACATCACCTCAAAGGCTTTCGGCTTCATGTTCGACCAGACGGAATGCGCAGACGAGATTTCGATGCTCAACTCGGTATACGAGCAGTACAAGAAGGATCTTGCCTTCGGTGTCGTCGACATCGACTCTTCTCTCAGGAAGTTCAACGATGCTCTCTATGCAGCAGGTCTCCAGACCGTAATGGATGCAAAGCAGGAACAGCTGAACACCTGGCTCAGCAGCAGGTAACATAAACGGAAATGTATGGGCCGCCCGGCCCATACATGAAAGGAAAGACAAAATGAAACTGGAAGCAGGAAGAAACAATAGAATAAAGAGATGGCTGCCGCTCTATCTGATGCTGCTGCCGGGACTCGTATATCTTTTCATCAACAACTACATACCTATTGCCGGCATCGTCGTGGCATTCAAGAAATACACGCCGTCGGGAGGACTCTTCTTAAGCAAATGGAACGGACTGAAGAATTTCAACTATCTTGTCGGCAACCCCGACATAGTCAGGATAGTACGGAATACCTTCTTCTATAATCTTGCGTTCCTCATTATCAACAATGTGGTGGGAATCGTGCTTGCAATCCTCATCACGGATGTGAAGAACGAAAAGCTGAAGAAGCTCTACCAGAGTTCGATTCTTCTTCCGTTCCTGATTTCAATCGTCATCGTCAGCTACATAGTCTTCGCTCTTCTGAGCCATGAGAACGGACTCCTGAACAATACCGTTCTTCCGTTTTTCCATCTGGATGAAGTCCAGTGGTACAACGAGAAGAAGTACTGGCCGGTAATCCTTATAGTGGTGAATACCTGGAAGAACATAGGCTACAGCACGCTCATATACATCGCGACTCTAGTCGGAATAGACCCCGCGTACTATGAGGCTGCCGAGCTCGACGGTGCGTCGAAGATGCAGCAGATAATCCACATCACGCTCCCCTGCCTGAGCACGGCGATCATCACCCTTGTCATACTCGGAATCGGAAGGATCTTCTACTCGGACTTCGGACTCTTCTACCAGGTACCGCAGAATTCGGGCTCGCTCTTCGATGTGACGAATACCGTGGACACATATGTCTACCGTGCCCTCATGACGACCGGAAGTGTCGGAAGGTCCGCCGCTGCGGGGCTCCTGCAGTCGGTAATCGGCTTCACTCTCGTCATGCTTTCGAATGCCTTCGCCCGAAGGACAAGTCCCGAGAGCGCGATTTTCTAAGGAGTTGAGAATGAACAGGAATAAAAAGGTCTACCAGGTGGTGATCTGCATCATCCTGATGCTTGTCACGCTCTCGATGATTCTTCCCATAGTGCTTCTCTTCATGTCCTCCATAACAGACGAGAACACGCTGATCGTCAACGGCTATTCATTCTTTCCGGAGAAGTTCAGCCTTGACGCATACAGGTACATACTTTCGAACTCGAAGACCATCTTCCGTGCCTACGGCATCACGATACTCGTGACCGTCGTCGGAACGGCAGCGAACATAGCACTCACGTCGCTCATGGCCTATCCTCTGTCGCTGAGGTATTTTCCCGGAAAGAGGGTGGTGTCGTTCCTTGTGCTCTTCACCATGCTCTTCAACGGAGGACTGGTTCCCACATATATAATGTGGACGACGATGTTCCATATAAAGAATACGATATGGGCCTACATCCTCCCCAACTACCTCCTCAGTGCCTTCAACATCATACTTGTCCGTACATACTTCCAGACAAGCATACCCTCGGCACTCTATGAAGCGGCGATGATAGACGGAGCGGGCCACTTCACGGTCTTCTCGCGTATCGTGCTTCCTCTCGGAAAACCGATTCTCGTCACGGTCGGGCTTTTCTCGGGACTTACGTACTGGAACGACTGGATCAACGGACTCTACTACATCACAGACTCGAAGATGCTGAGCATTCAGTCGCTGCTCAACAAGATGACAACGGATATCCAGGCGCTGGCCGCCAATTCCTCGGCTTCCGGAGCAATGCTCCAGATTCCCCAGGTGGGAATCAGAATGGCGATAGCATTCGTCGCCATCCTCCCCATTCTCATCGTATATCCGTTCCTTCAGAAATATTTTGCCAAGGGAATCGCCCTCGGCGCAGTAAAGGGATGAAACATCATGGATCGTGAATATTACAGAAATCTCATAGAAGACGAAAAGAATTTCCGCTCGTGGCTCATAGCCCCGAAGACCTGGATAATCGAAACGGCGGCATCGGGACATGATCCCGTGTGCCAGTGCTATCTCCTCGAAGGAGACGACGCAGCCGTCGCAGTCGACGGCGGATGCGGCCGCCACGACATTGCCGCCTACATGGAGAGGCTTACGGACAAGCCGATAATCGGTGTAATCAACACCCACGGTCACTTCGACCACATGGCCGGGAACAGGTACTTCCGTCATGTCTGGGTCGGTGAAAAGATAAGAGAGTGTGCAGACAGAATCGAGGGTGACACATTAGAGTTCATAAACCCCGACGGGGAGGTGTTCTGGAAAATTCCGGCGGAAGGCGGAAAAGACGGTGTTACCTTCCTCCGCGAGGGAGACACCCTCGACCTCGGAGGAAGAAAGCTCGAGTTCCTGGAAATCGGTGCTCATAACGTTGCAAGCATTGCAGTAATCGACAGCTTCTCCCGTCTTCTCTTCTCCGGCGACGAAGTCGAAACGGGATGGTGCAACGTGGGCTCCATGAAGGCCGCACGCTGGGCTACAATCGAGAATCACTACAACCACATGCTGAAGCTCAAGAGCAGGGAAGGCGAGTGGGATGCAATATGCCCCGGTCATCACGGTGCCCCGATAGCAAAGGAATGCCTCGATCATCAGATTATCTGTGACAGGAAGATTCTCGACGGAGAGGTCGGAAGCGATGAGATTCCCTTCATTGTGGTGATGGGACTCGAGAGACCGGAGACAAGGGTTCTTGTCTACAAGACGGCTCACCGCGGCTTTGCATCCGACTGCATCTATTACTCACAGTTCGACTGACGGAAAAGGCAATGGAAGAGCGCCTTCTGAACCGCAGCTATATATGTATCCTAGTCAACGTCGTATGCGTGAACCTGGGCTTCAACATGCTCTCGACAATCGTGACGCCATATGCCCTGACACTGAATGCGTCCCTCACTGCCGCAGGCTTTGCCGCGGGAATCATGTCGATTGTCGCCATGTGCACCCGGCCCCTGACGGGAGTCGTCAGTGATGCATTCGACGGCAGAAAACTTCTCATAGTCAGTGCCCTCGGAATAAGCGCCGTCATCTTCTGCTACACGCTTACTTCCGATATGACTGTACTTGTTGTTCTGAGGATAATCCACGGTCTTTTATTCTCTCTTTCGAGTACCGTGATGATGGCCGCCACCCGTGACTGTATTCCCTCCGGAAAGCTCGGAGAGGGAATGGGGTACTACGGGGCATCCCAGGCACTCTCGTCCGTAATCGGACCGAACCTGGGACTGACGCTGGCAGACAGGGTCGGCTACAGGGCTGCATTCATCACGGCTTCCGTCCTCACACTCACGGCATTCGCTGCCTCTCTTTTCTTCAGAAGCGGAGAAAGCAGACGGAAAGGAGATGAAAGGAAGACGGTGACGATTGCCGATATAATCGCACCGGAGGTGTTTCCATACCTCGGACTCTGCTTCATCCTGGGATCAGTGGGAAGCCTCGACAGCAGTTTTCTCTCCATCTATGCCGCAGAGAACGGGATAGCCTCAGTCGGATGGTATTTCACTCTTCAGGCTCTTGTTCTGATCGGTGCCAAGTTCGTTCTCGGGAAGGTCTCCGACAGACTGTCGTTCAGGGTAATACTTATCCTCTCGGGCATTCTCATGGGAGGAGCTCTCCTCTCGCTGGCTTTGCTCGGAAGCGGAAACGGCATAATCCTTCTTGTCGCAGCCTCCTCTCTCAGAGCCCTCGGGGTGGGACTGCTTCAGCCCTCCGTCCAGGCGGAGTGCTTCAGGCGTGTCACACCCTCCCGGAGCGGGGCTGCGTCTGCAACATATCTTATCGGGATGGATTTCGGAGTCGGAAGTGCTCCGGTAATCGGAGCTCTTCTCGAGGAAAGGACGGGATTCAGCGGAATGTACATGAGCTACTTCATTCTCCTTGTAATTGTGTCCCTGCTTTTCCTCTTCCGAAGTGGAAGACGGAAGAATGCCGGAATCAGCGGAGAGAAGTGAAGGAAATTAGAAACATGGAAAAAGGAGAAATCTCAATGAAGAAATATACGGGCACAACGGACATCGGCATTACAGAAAGGGAAGAGAGGGGAAGAGCGATTTCCCTCGAAGCTGCAGAAGAGGGAATCGTGCTTCTGGAGAACAACGGAGTACTTCCGCTGTCGAGAGATGAAAGCATTGCTCTGTATGGAACGGGAGCCGTCTTCATGTCGAAGGGAGGATTCGGCTCGGGAGACGTCAACGAGAGAAATATAGTTAACCCTCTGGAAGGATTTCTGAATGCCGGTGTCACTGTTGCAGATACCGGTTATCTTTCGGAGTACCGGAGAATATATGAAGAGAAGAGGGAGAACTGGAGAGCAGAGGTTCTCTCGGCTGCAAGGAAAGGGGACCCGAAGGGACTTATCGATTCGTATCTTTCGCATCCATTCTCTGTTCCCGCCGGCCCGGAAATAAGGAAGACGGAGGCAGATACTGCCGTATATATCCTCTCGCGTCAGGCAGGAGAGGGTGCTGACAGGAGACTTGTGAAGGGTGACTACTATCTCAGCGAAGCCGAGGAGAAAGACCTCGAAGCTGTAAGAAAACTCTACGGCAGACTGATTGTCGTTCTGAACTGCGCATCCCAGATCGACCTCTCCTTCATCGATTCGATAAGGCCCGATGCCCTTCTCCTGCTTTCGCAGCCCGGAATGGAAGGCGGAAACGCACTTGCACGTGTCATGACGGGACTCGTGACTCCGAGCGGAAAGATTGTGGACACGTGGGCGTACAGGTATGAGGACTACCCGGGTTCGAAGACCTTCCACAAAAGCAGTGATTATTCTGAAAGGTACGAGGACGGAATATATGTCGGCTACCGCTATTTCTCATCTTTCGAAGTAAAACCCCGTTTTCCGTTCGGCTACGGCCTTTCGTACACTTCATTCTCGATTGCCGCTGATGATGCGGTACTTTCCGGGAAGGAACTCAGAATAAGAGTGAGAGTGAAGAATACGGGTATGTATGACGGTAAGGAGACAGTCGAACTCTACGTCAAGTGTCCGGAAGGACGGATTGAAAAGGAGAAGATGAGGCTCTGCGGTTTCGGGAAGACAGAGACGCTGAGGCCTCACGAGATGTGTGCCCTCGAGATTTCCGTAAACCTCTCCGACCTCTGGTCCTTCGATACGGAAAGGGAAGCGAAGGTGCTTGAGAAGGGAGACTACATCTTCCTCGTCGGAAACAGCAGTGACAGCACTCTCCCTGCTGCAGTCGTATCTCTTGAGGACGACGCCGTTCTTGAAAAGGTCTGCAGTCTCAGGGCTGGGAAGGAAGATATGGTAACACTTCATGCTCCGCAGAGGGAGATGGAGGATATTTCTCCTTCTGTTCCCCGTTTCAGTCTTCCTTCCAATCTCTTCACGACCTCTTCTCCCCTTGAGAAGTGCAGGAGTGTGGCGGGAAATATAAAAAAGACTGTCGACAGTCTCACACTTACCGAGCTCACGGCTCTCACCTCGGGTAACCCCTCGAAGGGGCAGAACGTTTCAGATACTTTCGGATCCTCGGGAATGCAGGTACCCGGAGCTGCGGGCGAGACGAGCGACATGGTAAAAGGCATAAGGAGTCTTGTCCTTGCCGACGGACCTGCCGGACTGAGACTGAGTCGGAAATACTATGTCCTTCCCGGCGGCCGTATTGAGAAGCCGTCCTTCTCCGATACTCTCGAGCGGGGCCTCTTTGCAGAGAAGAGAGAGGAGAAGGAAGGGGAGGTTCCGTATTATCAGTACTGCACGTCCTTCCCCGTCGGAACCATGATGGCCCAGACCTGGAACAGGAAAATCGTAGAAAGAACGGGAGAGATGGTTGCTGAAGAAATGCGGCAGTTCTCCGTAGACATCTGGCTTGCCCCCGGGATGAACATCCACCGTAATCCTCTCTGCGGCCGTAACTACGAGTACTACTCCGAAGATCCTTTCCTTACGGGAACAATAGCCTCTGCACTCGTGAAAGGAGTACAGAAGAACGGAGACAGGGGAGCAACCATAAAGCACTTTGCATGCAATCAGAGAGAGGATAACAGGAAGGAATCTGATTCGATGGTATCTGAACGGGCACTCAGGGAAATATATCTCCGCGGCTTCGAGATTGCCGTAAAAGACTCTGCCCCCGCTGCCATCATGTCGTCCTATAACCTCCTTAACGGAGTACATGCTGCAAACAGTCATGACCTTCTTACAAAGGTACTGAGGCTCGAGTGGAGATACGAGGGCCTTGTCGTCTCCGACTGGACGACAACCGGAACGGGAGGCTCGTCTCCCGTCGGCTGCATGAAGGCCGGAAACGACCTCATAATGCCGGGAACCGATGCAGATGTTTCTCTTATAAGAAAGGCTGTCGAGGATGGAACACTCGACATAGAGGACGTGAAGCGCTGTGTCAGCCGCCTTGTCAGCACAATCGAATCACTCACCTCCGGGAGGAAAGACAATGACAGAAGCTAAGACAGGACTCTGGAACCGCAGCTACATACTTCTCTTCTCCGCCATGGTCTTCATGACGACTGCGCTGACGATGAATTCGGCAGTCATCACGACGTATGTCGTCTCCATGGGGTATGACCTCACGGTGGCGGGAACGATAGCCGGGATAATGACGATAGCCTCCATGGCTGCAAGACCGGTATCTGGAATACTGGGAGACGTGATGGTGAAGAAGAAGGTGGTCTTCATAACGACAGTGCTTGCCGCCGTAATGGTCATCGTAATGGCCTTCCCCGTACCCCTCGTGGTACTCGGAATAGTCAGAGTGGTTTTCGGCGTTCTCTTCAGCATTTCCACGACAGTAATGATGGCCATGATTCCCGACTGTGTCTCGAGAGAGAAGGTTGGCTCGGGACTGATGTACTACGGAGTGGGACTGGGAGTTGCGCAGGCAATCGGCCCGTCCATGGGCTTCTGGATAGCAAACCGCTTCGGCTATCCTCTTGTCTACGTAACGGCAGGAGTCCTGACACTGGTCTCCGCCCTCTGTATACTCTTCCTCCCGTCGGTTGCCGTCGCACTTGATACGGAAAAGCGGAAGTTCTCGCTCAAGACGCTTTTCGCCCCCGAACTACTTCCGCTTATTCCGGGATGCTTCTGCATCGGAGCGGTACTCGGAGTCGAGAACAGCTTCCTTGCGCTGTACGCAAAGGAGAACGGCGTACTCAACGTCGGCTGGTATTTCACGCTCTACGGAGTTCTTATGATAGTGATCCGCCTCTTTGCCGGAAGAATCATCAACAGGATGTCCTTTGTTTCCATGTTTTACGGAGGGCTCGGGGCGATAGCACTGACATTCGTACTCTTTGCGGTTGCCGGGAAATCTGTCTTCGTCCCCGTCCTCATAGCCGCCGTCATAATCCGTGCCTTCGGCATCGGAATATATCAGCCGGCGCTGCAGACGTGCTGCCTTGAGTCAGTAGCGGAGTCAAGAAAGAGTACGGCCTCCGGCATGTACTATCTCGGCTCCGACCTCGGTATGGGACTGACCCCCATACTCGGCGCAGAGATCTACACACTCTCCGGCGAGAGCTATCCCCGCACTTTCCTCATCCTTATAATTCTTCCGCTTCTCGCAGCCCTCGTCTTCATTCCTTTCCAGAAAAGGATAGTGGGGAGAATGCAGATGAACACAAAGTAGAGAGTACACTTCAGACACCCGGACAACAGAAGAAGGAAAAGCCTTTCTGCCCGTCAGGGCGGAAGGGCGTTTATTTGTCCGATCCATCAGGGGCGAGAGATCGGGTCCGTGGTGGAAGAAACCTGGATTCCCGCTTAGCCTTTAGCACTGACTCCCGCACAGGGGCAATCATTATTCCTTTTGTTGTCACGTACTCCCGTATTCCCGATTCCGCATCCCCTCTTCATCTTTTCCCGGCAGCTTCCCGAGTCTCCTCTGAGCCTGTCCCGTGACATAGAGGAGAATAATTGACTGAGTTTTCTCACTCAAATAGTATGAACGTGAGAGGACCCGGAAGACGTATTCCGTACACTCTGAGGAGAGACGAGGTCAATCCTCAGAGAAGAGGCCGGGGCCTCTCCCCTGGGATAATGAAGACCCTCCTAAAAGCGGAGCTTCCCTGACGGGTGAGGATAATCCTCCCCCGGGAGGAAGATGCGGGGTCTGAAGACGGAGTATACACAGAAGGAAGTTCA
>CAVILL010000049.1:0-16830 GCA_963643635.1 Sphaerochaetaceae bacterium
AGATGAATGCTGCCTGGAGCATCATCGGGGTACCGCGGAAGATTTCGACGTAGGCTGTGAGAATCCACTTCACGACCCTGAGGAGCGCTCTCTTTGCCCTGCCCCAGTTCTTCTTCGGCTCCGTCGTCTGTACGAGACCTACTGCGAAGCCTATTACGCACCCGAGGAGCGTGCAGACTATGGCGATTACCATAGTCGTGCCTGCTCCCGTGAGAAGTGAAAGGGAATATCTCTGGAGGATGTACCACATCCTCTGGAAGAAGTTCATCTGTGATATTGTCATATCTGATCCTTAAAGTGACAGCGGCTGAACCGAGATCGCCTCGTCCATCATCCTGTTGTAGTCGTCGACTGTGAGTGTGCCGAGTGCCTCGTTGATTCTAGCCGTCAGCTCGGGGTTGTTCTTCGATACCGATATCCCGATATTGATCTCTTCCTGGCTCACCTCGAAGTCGTCGCTGCTTCCGGAGAAGTCGAGGAGTGTGAACTGCGGGTATGCCACGAGTGCAGCCTGGCCTGTGGGCATGTCTGTGCAGACGAGGTCGACTCTTCCCGAAGCGAGAGCAACGAGCATTGCGGGTGCCGACTCCTGGGCTGCGAGAATCTTCGCATTCTCTATCTGAGGAAGACATACGTCATACCATACCGTATTCTGCTGGCTTGTGCATGTGACGCCTGCGATATCGCTTACTCCCTCTGCGGAAGCGTACCGGCTGTCACTGTTCACAAGGCAGATGATGGAAGCGTAGTAGTAGGGAGTGGTGAAATCGACCATCTGGAGGCGGTCGGAAGTAATGGACTGACCTGCGATGACGCAGTCGACCGTACCCGACTGTACTGCGGGAACGAGGGAATCCCAGTCGAGCTTCACGATTTCAAGCTCCATCCCGAGATACTCGGCAATGTATTTTGCCATCATGACATCGTAGCCGTAAGCGTAGTCCTTGCTGCCGGAAATCTGTACGGCGCCGTTTGCGTCCGTTGTCTGTGTCCAGTTGTATGGTGCGTAGCCGCATTCCATTGCGACACGGAGTGTGTTCGAGGAAGACGATGTCGTCGTTTCGCTGCTGCCGCCTGCGAAGACGAGTGCTGCAGCCAATAATATCGAGAATAAAGCTGTAAGTTTTTTCATTTCAAAGCTCCCGTTGATAGTGTTACAAGTAGGTTGTTCTGAAATATAGCGGGACGTTAGAAAATAGTCAATATGTTATTTCTAAATATTAAATGTTATTTCTATAACATAATTAAGAGTTCTGCTTCCAGAAGAACAGAAACCATGCCGAATGAAATCCCCCGCATTGCTGCAGGGGAGTGAAAGTTACGGTTCAGAACAGATCCTTAACTGTAATCGTGGTACGGATAGAACTCCTCATCATTGAGAAGATCCTCCGTAATAATCAGTTCCGGAGTAACAGTCTTTCCGTTAACGGATGCGCTTGTATAGGTAGTCTCGTTCATAATCCTGGTATATGTATACTTAATCGAGTATGCCTTTCCGTCTACTGTTATTCCCATTGAGATTTCAACAGTATAGTTTCCTTCTTCACCCGTTATCGTCTTTTTGTAATATCCATCGGTTATCGTAAGGGTTTCCGGTGATGTAACATCCTTAACAACGGAGTTGTCTTTTCTGTTGCGAATCGTGTACTTCTGAGGCTCGAACTTGATACCCGTGAAGGTGGCATCGCTTCTCGTTCCGGATGCAGTGCCCTGGGTAATATGACCATTTAAATCTTTAAAATCATCAATCTCAACTACTACTTCCTCTCCGCCGTAGAAGATTTCGTAAAAACCTCCTGCGGTAGTATAGTCAATGTTTGTGGAAGCTGTTGTGGGATCTGAACTCTCCAGATTATATAAGCAGTCATAGATGAGATCATCCAGAGCAAGTTTGTATCTTACAAATTCCTTGTAGGTTTCGATATCCTCGGCAGCCTGCTTCTCTGCCTTCTCTTCGGCCTCTTTCACTCTCTTTGCACATTCTTCCTCGCTTATGCCGCTGTTGCAGGACACACAGGCGAAGACCATCAGTACAGCCATCAGTACGATAAGTATTCTCTTCATTTTCCGATTACTCCTTGTGAAAATTGAATAAAAGCATAGTAGGAAAAAAATACATTATTCAATGCCGGGTATATCAAACAAAATGAGGTACCCCGGAAGGTACCTCATGTGATCTCTGCTCTGTCTGTCTTACTTCTGGATGAAGTGGACTGCGAAGCCGCCGATCTCCTCGTTGACGTAGAAGAACTTGACCTTGCCCTTTGCGTCATACGTGAAGCTGGATTCGTTGATCGTGTAGCCGAGCTTCTTTACGTAAGCCATTGTTCTCTCGATGTTGTTGACCCTGTACCCGATATGGCCGTTCTTTCCGGGGCCGTTCTGATTCATGATCTCGATTGTCTTGTCCATGAACCAGCCCTTGCTTGTCTCGCCGGGTACCATGCCGAAGGAGGAGAACTTCTCCATCATCGCCTTTCCCTCACCGGATGCGTTGATTCCGAAGTGTGCAAGCTCGAAGCCCTGCATCTTCATGACCGCCTCTCTGCAGAGTTTCTCGATTTCATCCCACTTGTCGTTGTTGATGAGATCTGCCTTGACCATCCATGAGCCGCCGACGGCAAGGACGTTGGATGCCTTTGCGTAGTCAGCAAGATTCTCCGTGTTGATTCCGCCCGTCGTCATGAACTTCACGCTCGTGAAGGGACCGCCGAGGTCCTTGAGCATCTTTACGCCGCCGGATGACTCTGCCGGGAAGAACTTGAGGACCTTGAGGCCCATGTTGACGCCCTTCTGGACTTCGGATGCCGTGCAGACACCGGGTGTTACGGGAACCTTGTGTTCCTGACACCACTTTACTGTTGCTTCATCAAGACCGGGGGAGACGATGAAGGAAGCTCCAGCCTTCACTGCTCTCTCTGCCGTCTCGGGATTGAGGACCGTTCCCGCTCCGACTACCATCTCCGGGTATGCCTTCGTCATTCTCCTGATGGCTTCCTCTGCAGCATCTGTTCTGAATGTGACTTCAGCGCAGTTGATTCCGCCGCGGCACATTGCGCCTGCAAGAGCCTCGGCCTTGTCCGCATCGTCGATCTTGACGACGGGTACGATTCCAAGCGTATGGAAAAATTCAAATAATTCAGATTCCTTCATTGTTCTGCCTCCGATTATTAAGGAAAATATAACACATAAAAACCGACTTATTAACGGAAGATTCAGACATATTGTTGACTCTTAAAAACCCCGTGGACAAAATGAGTAAAAAAATCGGAAGGAGACTTGTTATGTCAGATAAGAAATATGTAACTTTCGGCGAAATCATGCTTCGTCTCAGAAGCCCCGAGCACGAGAGACTCTTCCAGAGCCCGGCTCTTGAGGCAACATTCGGCGGCGGTGAGGCAAACGTTGCCGTTTCCCTCTCCATCTTCGGTGAGAACGTGAAGTTCGTCACGGCACTTCCCGACAACGCTGTCGGCGAGGCATGTAAGCGTGAAGTGATGAAATATGGTGTCGATACATCCTCCATCAACATGGTCAAGGATGCAAGACTCGGTATCTACTACCTCGAAACCGGTGCAGTCCAGAGACCTTCCCTCGTCGTATACGACAGAGCAGGTTCCGCCATTGCAAATGCAAAGCCCTCGGACTTCGACTGGGCCGGCATCATGAAGGGTGCAACATGGTTCCATACAACCGGTATCACACCGGCTGTCAGCCAGGAGGCTGCAGACTGTGCTCTCGAGGCTATGAAGGAAGCAAAGAAGGCAGGTGCAACGGTATCTGTCGACCTCAACTACCGCAAGAAGCTCTGGAAGTACGGCAAGACCGCTCCGGAAGTGATGAGAGAACTCGTCAAGTATGCCGATGTCGTCATCGCAAACGAGGAAGACATCCAGAAGTGCCTCGGAATCGAAGCAGACAGTGATGTCACTGCAGGCAAGCTCGACACAGACGTCTACAAGGAACTCGCAGCAAAGGTCAAGGCTCAGTACCCGAACGTCAGGTACGTTGCAATCACACTCCGCGAAAGCAAGAGTGCAGACCACAACGGATGGAGCGCAGCTCTCTCGGGACAGACCGGCTTCTATCTCTCCAGACACTACGAGATCACAGATATCGTGGACAGAGTCGGCGGCGGCGACAGCTTCGCAGCAGGCATCATCTACGCTCTCAGCCACTATCAGGACGAGCAGTACTGCATCAACTTCGCTGTTGCTGCATCCTGCCTCAAGCACACGATCAACGGAGACTTCAACCTCTCCAGACTCAGCGAAGTCGAAGCTCTCTGCAAGGGCGACGGTTCGGGAAGAGTCCAGAGATAAGATTATTCCGGCAGAAACAGAGGGAGGTGGTGAAAGCTGCCTCCTTTTTCTTTAGAATGGACACTATGAACAGACTGATTTTACTTGGTGATTCGACCTGTGCGGTAAAGACCCCCGAAGCCAGACCCGAAACGGGGTGGGGTGAGAAGATATATCTCTTCATGAAGAGCGAATGGACGGTTCTCAACTATGCGAAGAACGGACGCTCCACGCGCTCGTGCCTGAGAGAGGGAATATTCAGGGAAGCCCTGATGAATGCGGAGGAGGGCGACCGGGCCGTCATCCAGTTCGGTCACAACGACCAGAAGACCGATGACAGGGGAACCGATGCCTTTACAACGTATATCGCAAACCTGAAGTACATGGCTTCCTCCCTGATGGAGAAGGGTGTGAAGGTTTTCTTCGTGACTTCCGTTCCCCGCCACAGGTTCGTCGACGGCAGGATTGTCGATACCCATAAGGACTACATCGCCGCAATGAAGACTGCGGGACACCAGCTCGGAATTCCCGTGCTGGACATCACGATCCCCCTCATGATCGACGAAGCGATGATGGGGGAGGAGGAAAGCCGGAAGTACTACATGAACTTCGGCCCCGGCCTCTATCCCAACTATCCCGACGGAAAGGAAGACAATACCCACCTCAGACCCGAAGGTGCAAAGTGGGTTGCTTCCGAGATTGCTTCCCAGATGAAGAAGCTTGACGTCGATTTCCTCCGGTAGGCCGGAAGAACGGAGACTTCAGCCTGTCAAGGCTTCAGGGCTGTGATCGGTAAGATATATACTCCGTCCGTGCGCTT
Organism: Sphaerochaetaceae bacterium; assembly: GCA_963643635.1. Classification (GTDB taxonomy): domain Bacteria; phylum Spirochaetota; class Spirochaetia; order Sphaerochaetales; family Sphaerochaetaceae; genus Ornithospirochaeta. Next base: position 5,122 of record CAVILL010000049.1, read on the forward strand.
ATAGGCGGCATTCGACAGACCGGAGATTACAGCCATGAGAGACGGAGGATTTCCTCCGTCTCTTTCTATTCTTGTTTTTATTCTGAGAAGATTTTCAGCGGCATTGTCTATCTGATTTGCTCCGAGCTTTATCTCGAAGGCACACCATCTACCGTCTGCCAGTTCGATTACGGCATCGATTTCCTTTTCCAGGTAGTCCTGATAGTGGAAAAGAGATGCACCGAGTGATTCTGCATAGACTTTCAGATCCCTTTCAACGAGGGATTCGAACATGAAGCCGAATGTCTGCAGGTCTCCGATCAGCTTCTCCGGCGTCAGGTTCAGTATTGCACAGGCAAGGGAAGGGTCGCTGAAATGCCGCTTCTCCGCCTGCTTTACGCGTACTGACGACCTGATATTCGTGCTGAACGGTCTCTGATTGTCCAGAAGGAAAAGCCTTGAGAAGACATCGAGATAGGTTGTGACTGTGTCTTCATCGATTTTTTCGCCGTCATACTGTTTTATATCTTCAAGAAGCTTCCTCTTTGTTGCCGTTGTGCTCTCGTTTCGTGCAAGAGACCGAAGCAGCAGCTGCATCTTGTCTCTGTCGTACAGGATTCCGTCAAGCCTCACGGAATCGTCTTTGATGACTGCTGTGATATATGACTGCGGAAGGAGTGATATGTTTTCATCTTCCGTATCAAGGTTACCGGGCCAGCCTCCCCTGATGATACAGGAGGCAAGGTCTCTGAGGCTGACATCACCGGTAAGGGTATTGCAGAACGTGCCGTTGAGAAGAGACGAGAGTGACACTCTTCCACTGGAGAAGCCTGACTCGTAGAGAGTCATGGGACTCATTCTGAGTCTTCCGATTCTTCCGGCTCCGCTGTGGAGGATACCTTTCCTTACGGGAGTGGAGGAACCTGTGAGAATGAACTGTCCCTTCTTTCCTGTTCTGTCCACTCTATAACGGACAGCGTCCCACAGCGACGGCACTTCCTGCCATTCATCTATCAGTCTGGGGGTAGCTCCATCAAGGACACTCTCCGGTGAGAGGGAGGCAAGAGCCCTGTTCTGAAAGTTATTTTCCGGCTTTCCAACGAGAAATTCGCTTTGGGAATGGTATGATGAAGTCCACGTCTTCCCACACCATTTTGGGCCTTCGATACATACTGCGCCGAATACGCTCAGATAGCGTTCGACGGCATCATCGATGATTCTCGGCCGGTATTCTTCGTGAGTGGTGAGTTTATTCATAAACGGCTCCTTTCTTCTTCGACATATATTCATATATTATAAACCCTTCCGTGAGATTCTTCAATTCTGTTCGGTGCAATTCGTAAAAATCGTTCGGTACAATTCGTTAAAACCATTCGGTACAATTCGTTAAAACCATTCGGTACAATTCGTTAAAACCATTCGGTACAATTCGTTAAAACCATTCGGTACAATTCGTTAAAACCATTCGGTACAATTCGTTAAAACCATTCGGTACAATTCAAAAAGTTGGCCATCTGTGCGCAGGCGTCCGGGTACATTGTCGAAGCCGAGGGGACCTGTACATCTCCTCGTCGCACGGAGCTGAGCATACAGTCAGACTCGGTATACCTCTTTTCCTTTTAAACTGACTGCGACATTTTTCAGAGAAAAGGCCCTCCCGGAGGAGAGCCTTTGAATGGTTGTTGTTTCCGTTACTCTTCGATAGATACGTCCACGAACTTGAACTGTGTGACGTCGAAGAGGCCGCAGTCGGTGATCTTGTATGCCGGGATTACCGGGAGAGCCATGAAGCAGAGTGTCATGAACGGGTCGATTTCCGGGTTCATGCCCTCCATCTTCTTCTCAGCTGCATCGTGGAGCTCGTCCAGGCACTTCACGACTTCGTCGACGGGGAGGTCTGTCATGAGGCCGCCGATTTCGAGGGGGTGTGATGCGAGTTCCTTACCGTCCTTGAATACTGTGATTCCGCCTCCGATCTTCACGAGGTGCTCGACAGCGGCAAGCATGTCGTCATCGTTGTCGCCCACGCAGATGATGTTGTGCGAGTCGTGGGCAATCGTGTCGGCAATTGCGCCGTGCTTGATTCCGTAGCCGCGGATGAGAGCGGATGCATGGTAGCCCGTGCCGTTGTGGCGTTCGATTACCGTGACCTTCAGGATATCTTCAGACGGGTCGTGCACCCATTCACCGTTCTCGTCTCTCTTCACCGTTGCTTCGCCCTTGCCGGTTACGACGCCGCCCGGGAGTATGTCGATGATGCGTACCCTGTCCGACTTGAGGGGGAGTGAGAACGTCTTTCTGGAGAGGTCCTTCACCCTTACCGATGCCTCGACTCCGAAGGGAGCGATGTGGGGGCTCTTCTTCACTATCTTTCCGTCCTCTGCGACAAGCTCGCCCTTAACGAATACTCTGGTGGGCTTTATTTCATCGAGTGTCTTCGTGAGGAAGAAGTCCGCTCTCTTACCCGGTACGATTGCTCCTCTGTCGTCGAGGTGGTAGCACTCTGCGGCGTTGAGGGATGCGCATGCGATTGCCTTCAGCGGATCGAGACCGTGTGATATTGCAAGGTTGACTCCGTAGTTGATGTGACCTTCCCTTGTAATCGACTGGGGCTGTCTGTCATCGGTGCAGAAGAGGCATCTGCGGTAGTTGGTGTCCGTTACGCCGGGAAGAAGCTGGAGTACGTTGCGGCATACAGTTCCCTGTCTGAGGAGTATGTACATGCCCTTTCTTATCTTCTCCTGCAGCTCCGCAGGTGTCTCGCATTCGTGGTCGGTCTTGATTCCCGCTGCAATGTATGCATCGAGCCCCTGGCCCTGGATCGAGGGTACGTGGCCGTCGATGATTTTCTTACGCGAGTAGCAGGTCTCGAGCTTGTCGAGAATCGTCTCGTCGGCTCCGACGACACCTACGTAGTTCATCATCTCACCCAGTCCCAGAATCTTCTCGTTGTCGATGAGTTTCTCGATTTCGGGAGCATTGAGCACTGCGCCCGAATGTTCGAAGAAGGTGCAGGGGACGCAGGAGGGGAACATGTAGAAGATGTCGAGTACGGCGTCCTTTGCACTCTTGAGCATGTATTCGAAGGCCTTGAGTCCTCCGACGTTGCAGATTTCATGGGGGTCTGCGACTACTGTCGTGGTACCGCAGGGAAGTATTGCATTAGAGAATTCACTCGGGGAAAGATGGGAGCTTTCGATGTGGCAGTGGGAATCGATGAATCCCGGAACGAGGTACTGTCCCTCTGCGTCGATTTCCTTCTTCGCCTTTCTTTCTCCGTCGAAGCCCACGATGCAGCCGTCCTTCACGTAGACGTCCGCCTTCCACACAGTAGAGCCGCATACGTCGACGACGCTGGCATTTCTTATCACAAGGTCACACTGTTCTCTGCCCATTGATGAATTAATGAGATTACGAGCTGTCAGTTTATCCATTATTTTTCTCCTTTTTGTATCTAAATGATAAATCCGTTTTGGAAAAATGCCACAAGAATTGTTGCTTTTTGTTGCGAAAATACAGATTTCTTCACATTATGGCCACAGAAAACATACAACTGTCTGTCTTTGAAGGAATGTGGGACATTGAAAAACCGCAGGTTTCCCTGCGGTCGTATTTCCTTTTATTCCCTTTAGATTGTGTTGACGACAATCTTTGCAGCGAAGAGTGCGAAGAGAACCCATGTCGGGATGTTGATGTCCTTGATCTTTCCGCTGAGAAGCTTGAGAACGACATAGAAGATGACGCCGAACATGATACCGTTCGAGATGGAGTATGTGCAGACCATCATGAGGATACACATGAATGACGGGATGCCTTCCGTGAAGTCGTTGAAATCGATCGACTGGACGGGAGAAATCATCATGACGCCGACGATGATGAGAGCCGGAGCTGTAGCTGCTGACGGAATGCTTCCGAAGAGCGGCTCGAGGAAGAGGGAGAGAAGGAAGAGAACGCCGACTGTGACTGCGACGAGACCTGTTCTTCCGCCTTCTGCAACGCCGGATGCGCTTTCGACGAATGTCGTGACTGTGGATGTTCCGAGGATGGCTCCGCATGTTGTTCCGACAGCGTCTGCGAGGAGAGCTTCCTTACAGTTGGGGATTGTTCCGTCTGCATTGACGATTCCGCTCTTTCCTGCACATCCGATGAGTGTTCCGACTGTATCGAACATGTCGACGAAGAGGAATGTGAACATGACGATGATGAAGTCGAAGACTGTCTTGCCGTTCTGGAAGATTGCGCCGAACTGGAAGTCGAAGAAATAGGGAGCTGCCGGGAGGTAGCTGCCGCCTGCGTACTTAGTAACGCCGAACGGGATACCGATGACTGTCGTGACGACTATACCGATGAGGAGGGCACCCTTGGTTCCTCTTGCTACCAGTGCTCCCGTGATGAAGAGACCGATGACTGTGAGGATGCATGCCGGAGATGTGATCCATGCGGGGTTGAGAGCACAGACTGTGCTTGCGTCGCTGATGACGATGCCTGCATTCTGGAGACCGATGAATGCGATGAAGAGGCCGATACCTGCTCCGATTGCCTTCTTGAGGTTCTCCGGGATGGAGTTGACGATTGCTTCTCTGAGGTTGCAGAGTGTGAGAAGGATGAAGATGATACCTTCTACGAAGACTGCTGTGAGAGCGAACTTCCAGTCATAGCCCATTCCGAGACATACCGTGTATGCGAAGAATGCGTTGATGCCCATGCCTGCGCTGAGTGCGAAGGGGAGGTTTGCAACAAGTCCCATTACGAGACATGCGATAGCAGATGAGATAGCCGTAGCAGAGAAGACTCTGGAGAATTCCATTCCGCATGCGGAGAGGATTCCGGGGTTGACTGCCAGGATGTAGATCATTGTCATGAAGGTTGTGACGCCGGCCATGATTTCAGTCTTGACTGTAGTCTTCCTTTCCTTGATCTTAAAGAATTTTTCCATACATTATTCTCCTTTTAATGTGTGTAAGAACAAAATCTAGTAGCTATCTTAACGCCACTTTTTCCAGTTGAAAAGAAAAAAATGCAACAAAATGCAACTTTTAGTTTTTCGCAGTATCTGCGCCGCGGGGGACAGCGGACGGATGCCGGAACGGAAAGGAATGCAGGGGAAGGAAAAGCGCAGCCCCGGCATATATATAATAAGGTGTGCCGCTGCACACGGAGGGGAGTATCTGACGGCGCCAGTCTGCCCTTTTCTGCTCCCGGGGTTCCCCGCTCCAGTCAGAGCTGTGATGGAAAAGTGAAAATTACGAAAAAGAGCAGCTCCCTCTCTGGAAGCTGCCCGCTCTGCCGATTCAGTTGTTCTCAGCCTTCGAAGTATCTCTGTGCGTTGCCGAAGGAGATGTTCTTCACAATCTCTCCGAGAGCCTCTTCGTCGTAGGGTACCTCGCCGTTCTCCACCCAGTTGCCGATGATGTTGCAGAGTATTCTTCTGAAGTACTCGTGCCTCGAGTAGGAGAGGAAGGATCTGGAGTCCGTGAGCATTCCGATGAACGAGGGAAGGGAACCCAGGTTTGCAAGAGTCTTCATCTGCTCCTCCATGCCGTCCCTGTGGTCACAGAACCACCATCCCGAACCAAGCTGGATCTTTCCCTTTATTCCGTCGCCCTGGTAGCATCCCATGAGGGTTCCGAGAGGATAGTAGTCCTTGGGGTTGAGGGTGTAGAGGATTGTCTTGGGAACGTCGCCCGTATCGGAGAGGTTGCCCAGGAATGCAGATACGCCCGCTGCGAGTGTCTCGTCGTAGGATGCGTCGAAGCCCGTGTCGGGGCCGAGAACCCTGTAGAGCTTTCTGTTGTTGTCTCTGATTGATGCGAAGTGGAGCTGCATTGCAACGTTCTTCTCTTTGTAGAGCTTTGCCAGCGCTGTGAGGACGTATGTCCTGTATGCGTCGGCTTCCTCTGCCGTCACTTCAGTGCCGCTGATCTTCTTTTCGAATACTGCGTTGACCGTCTCTGCGTCCCGGAATGTGTGGGGGCATGTCATGAGTGCGTGGTCGGAAGCGCGGCAGCCCATCTCGACGAAGAAATCAAGTCTCTTCCCGAGTGCCTTTATAACGTCGTCGACGCTCTTTATCTCCATATCCGCACTCTCTGCGAGCTTTGCAATGTAAGATGCGAATTCAGGCTTGTCGATGTTGAGTGCCTTGTCGGGGCGGTATGACGGAATGACCTTGGCCGGGCAGAGTCCGTCCTTTCTTATCTTCATGTGCCACTCGAGTGTGTCAGCCGGGTCGTCTGTCGTTCCGACTGCATATACCTTGAACTTCTTCATGATTCCCCAGACTGTGAGGTCGGGATCGTTCTTCAGCTTCTCGTTGGCTTCGTCGTAGATCTTTCTCGCATTCTTCCTGTTAAGGACGTCGTAGATGCCGAAGTATCTCTGGAGCTCGAGGTGTGTCCAGTGATAGAGCGGGTTCCCGATGAGGTTCTCCATAGTCTGGGCCCATGCGTAGAACTTCTCCCACTTGTCTGCATCCTTACCCGTGATGAGCTCTTCCGGGAAACCGCATGTTCTCATCTGTCTCCACTTGTAGTGGTCGCCGCCGAGCCAGATGTCCGAGATGTTGTCGAAGCGTGCGTTTGTGGCGATCTGCTCCGGAATGAGGTGGCAGTGATAGTCGAAGAGCGGCTCGTTCTCCGCATATTTATGGAAAAGTGTCTTTGCTGTTTCGGTCTCCAGAAGGAAGTCCCTGTCCATGAATGCTTTCATATGTTTACTCCTTGATGCGCGGTGCGCATAATCAGAATATATTTATTGAAAAAACAGTAACGCTGTCAATTTGTTAATTACCGCACCCGGTTCAGATACGGTAAAGAAGTCCTCCTGTGTCATTTTTTCTGCCGTGAAGTGCCGTTTTCTTCACGACTCTTTCATTTTCCGATAATTTTTCTTTGCCAAATTTCGTATTAAACCGTTAAAATAGTCAGAGGGTGAGAAAATGGCAAAGAGGACAGGATATTTGGGCGCGAACCTCCATCAGGGAACCGGCCTCAGGCTCTGGGAGGCTCTTAACGAGGAATCGAGGCACTACGCCGATCATACGGTATTCGTACTGCCGGGGGGCAGACTGAACTACAGGAAGGCCGACGAACATCTCAGAAACTCAATCTTCCGTTATATGAATTCCGACAACTTCGACGGTGCCGTCGTCTGGGGAAGCACGCTTGCGGGGGAAGTGGGCTGGAAGGATGTCGGGGAATGGACGAAAGAACTCGGGGAGAAGATTCCCGTCGTCTCCCTCGGAATCGACGTGGAGGGTGTCCCGAGCATAACATACGACGCCTATACGGGTGTCTACCGCATGGTGGAGCACTTCATCACAGTCCACGGCTACAGGCGCATCGCATTTCTCCGCGGTCCGGAGAACCACGACAGCGCATACTCGCGCTTCCTCGCATACCGCGACTGCCTCAGAGACCACGGAATCGGATACAATCCGCTTCTCGTCTCCTCTCCGCACTCCTGGAGTGAGGGGGAGGATGCCGTAAGGGAGATAGGCGAGAAGAACCACATGCTCCCGAAACGCGACTACGACGCCCTGATTGCATCGTCGGACATCATGGCATACCTTGCCTCGCGTACTCTCGAGGAGCAGGGCTACCTCATTCCCGACGACATTGCAATCGCGGGCTTCAACGACTCTCCCGAGGCTTTCCTCTGCTCGACGGAGCTCACTACCGTGAGACTTCCGGTGAACGACATGGTGGAGCAGAGCTTCCGCATGATACGCGATCTCGAGAACAACCCCTCGGGCGCATGTTCCTCACGTGCCGTTCCGACAGTAGAGGTGTACAGACGCTCCTGCGGCTGCAAGGAGTCCTACGGCTCGGAGGACATGGCGGGGAAAATCGGAAGCTATGAGGACTACGAAGCCTGGATAGGCCTGCGCCTCGGCCACGGCGAGACTGCATCGGTATTCCTCGAGATAGTGAAGAACATCTTCGTGGACGGAGGGAGAATAGACCAGAACACGAGGAGAATATACTACGAACTCTGCTGGCGCTACATGAGACACGGGGGAACCATGAAGTTCTTCTTCTCCGCCCTCAAGCTCTGCCGCCGCTTCTTCCCGGAAAGGAATCTCTCGATGGACGAGATGGATATCCTGCACGAAGTGATGATGGAGAATGCGGTCAGGATCAACGCCACGGACAGCTACCGCACCCGTGAGATCAACAACGGCCACAACAGCTTCACGAACTCTCTTCTCAAGGTCCACTCCTACATGGAACTCAGCGAGGCAATGAAGAACTTCTTCCCCTCCATGGGAATCGAGAAGGCCTTCGTCTTCACATATACCGATGACGGTATGAGCCGCCTCGAGAGCGGCTTCTCGGGTGAAAAGCTCTTTTCCGAGGGAATGCCGTTCTCCCAGGACCTCCTCTATCCGGAGGAGCTCTCATACGAGATCCAGCGCGGACTCTTCGTCGTCGAACCGCTCTACTACGACAACAAGGTCGACGGCTACATAATACTCAAGAACCATGACTGTCCGGCATCCATGATCGAGAACATCCGCACCGACATCTCATCGGGCATGCAGGCGATAGACCTCTACTTCCTCGCATGCGAGAAGAGCCAGAAGGCCGAGGAAGCGGAAAAGCAGTCGAGTGACTTCTATGCACACATCACCGAGGAGCTCAGAGAACCCCTGGACCACATCAAGAAGGTCCTGGAGGAGAAGAAGAGCTTCGACGGAGACGAACTGCTGTCTACAATCGTGAAGACCGAGCATCTTCTCGAGCTCAGCGCAGTCGAGAAGGGCGGAGTGACTCTCGAGGAGAAGTTCACGCCGCTGAGGGACCTCCTGTCCCTCATAAAGGCGAAGGGGATCGAGGTTCTCTCCCCGTACCCGCTTCCCTCCGTCGTATTCGACAGGAAGAGCGTCGAGGAGATAGCGGGCTGTCTCCTGACGTATTTCGGAAAGGACATAACGCTCAGTGTGAAGCTCTCTCCCGGGAACGTCATACTCCATTTCTACGGAGAATCGTTCTCTCACGTTCCCTCGAGCACCCCGACGCTGCAGTACGTCGAGAAGCTCCTTTTAATGCAGGGCGGAACATTCTCGTTCTCCCGCGACGGACTGGATGTCTTCATTCCGTATCCCTCTCTTTCGGGAGAGAAGGCTTCGGACGGAGGAAATGGCGGTGTCGTCTTCATCTCGGACGACGGGAGCACGCTCCCGAAGTCGATAGACGGACGTGTGACATTCATGAGCTACGACGACGCCATCGCCCAGATGAACAGCATTTCATCCTACACCTCGATTGCATGGGATGCGAAGAAGGTGAGCAAGCAGTCCGGAATAGCTATGAACCTCCTGAGAAACCACAAGGAAGCGAGGCTCATGCCGTTCCTCTGCTTCGGACTCGAGAGCGAAAGCATCTCCGTCGCAGCCGCGATAGAGGGTACGATTCCCTCCGAAGGCAAGGGCTCTGTCTATTCCTTCGGTCCCTTCCCGCGGACTCTCTCGATTCTCTCCGAGTTCGCACCGGTGGAGGAAGTGAAGTCGCTCTCCGACATCCCGGAGGGGGCACAGTCGCCGCTCTTCATCTTCAACAATGTCGACACGGCCCTGATCGAGGCGGTGAGAAAGGACAGAAGGTTCACGAAGACTCCCGTTCTGATTGTATGCGACCGCTTCGAGATGGACGACATAGAGGCGCTCAGCAGTACTCCCAACGTTCTCATTGTTAATACGTCGATAACTGAGGCCGAAGGCTTCATCAACCGCATCGTCGCCATATTCGGAGGAGAGGAGCTCCTGCCGCCTCTGACGTCGATTCTCGTGAAGAAGGCCATCTGCTACCTCAACGACAACGCGACATACTCGATTTCCCGCTGGCAGATCGCGGGCTCGGTGAACATCAGCGAGGACTACCTCACGCGTATATTCCGCAAGGAGATCGGAATAAGCCCGTGGGACTACCTCAACCGCTACCGCATCCAGATAGCATCGCGCCTCCTTCTGGAGACGGGCTCCTCCATAAGCGAGATAGCCTCCCTCACGGGCTTCCAGGACCAGGCCTACTTCTGCCGCGTCTTCAGGAAGGTGAAGGGCTTCCCGCCGGGAAACATCCGCACACGCCAGACTGTCTGAATTGTGCAACTTCGGGTAAGCAAAATGTGCCGTCCTTTTACGATACTGTTACCACAGTACCGGAGGAACAAGGATGGCACAGCTTTCACTGGACATAATCAGAAGCGTACAGAAAAGATATCACAGCGGCATGATGAAGTGGCACTACGAGCACGGACTCGTACTCTATGCATCGCTTCTTGCAGCGGAAAAATACAACGACAGGTCGATAACGGACTGGGTTTACTCCCTCTACGACCCGATGATCGGGGAGGACGGAAGCATAAGGACCTACAGACTGGGAGAGTACAACCTCGACCAGATCAACGCGGGACGCGCTCTCTTCATCCTCGGCGACAGAACGGGTGAGGAGAGATTCCGCAAGGCCCAGGATATACTGAGAGAGCAGCTCAGGACCCAGCCGAGATGTCTCAACGGCGTCTACTGGCACAAGGAGATCTACCCCTGGCAGATCTGGCTCGACGGCCTCTACATGGAAGGACCATTCAATGCCGAGTACGGTTACCGCCACGGCGACGGGGAGGAAGTCGACGATGTCATCAGTCAGCTTCTCACGACATATTCCGTCCTCAAGGACGATAAGACCGGACTGCTGTATCATGCATTCGACGAATCCAGAGGTCAGCGCTGGAGCAACGAGATCACGGGCTGCAGCCCCCATTTCTGGTCGAGAAGCATCGGATGGTATCTCATGGCTCTCATCGACGTACTTGACTACGTGGCTGAAGACAACGAAAGGAGAGGGGAGATCATCAACATCATCCGCGCTCTCTCTTCCTCTCTTCTTCCCTTCCAGGACGCAAGCGGCATGTGGTACCAGGTACCGGACCTTCCCGGGAGGGAGGGCAACTACCTCGAGACAAGCGCCACAAGCATGTTCGCATATTCCTTCTATAAGGGCGTGCGGAAGGGTTACCTCGATCCCTCGTACCTCGTTCCTGCAGCGAAGGCGGTCGACGGCATAAAGAAGCTCTATCTTACGAAGGACGGAGACGAATACCATCTCGGAGGAATCTGCTCGGTGGCGGGACTGGGCGGAAATCCGTACCGCGACGGCTCCTTCAAATACTATATAAAGGAGAAGATAGCAACCGACGACTTCAAGGGAGTAGGGCCATTCATCCTGGCACTGCTGGAGAGCGAAATCTGACTTTTGTAAGGACCGGCATTACAAACCGGCCCTTAAATTTTGCATACGTAAAGTGTATTTAACTTGATGTTCATACCCCGCCGAACCTATCATTTTTACGTGGTTGAAGTATTCAATCCGTGAAGATTTACTTAAGGAACATGCGCGAGCCTTCTCAGTTTCCAACGTGTCTGTTCCGGAGGGGAGAAAAATGAACTCGAGACTTCAGGCTGTTGCCGTGCTTGCTGCACTCTGTGCGGTTTTCTTCATTACCGGTCTTCTGCACTGATGGCGGGGCCGGAGGACGGTTTCTCCTTGCTGTCCGTGCCGGGGGTGGTGAATCCACCCTCTTTTCATGTCGCACGGTATTCCTCCAGAGCAGTGCCGGAAAGATGAGGCGGAAAAGGAATACGGTGTATAAGCTCTTTCCCGCGAGACGGGCAAAAATCAGGCTGATTCATTTCATTTTCTCTTTGCGTAAAGGGGGAAGCTGCTACTATAA
>CAVILL010000050.1:0-16081 GCA_963643635.1 Sphaerochaetaceae bacterium
GGGACACGCTCATCGATGATTAAGATACCCCGTACGGCGGTGCGGGAAATCAGATTCCTGCTAACCACGAGAGTTCTTTGTGACGGATGGGTCTGCATTAGGTTTTACCGACAGATTTCCTCCTTGTGACGGAGAAAGAGGAAAAGTGTGAACTTTTCTTCATATTTCCTTCAATTTTCCTCACAATCATTACAGACAATCGTGAAGATTAAAGAGCGAGAAACGAGTATCTTATAGTCAAGAAAAGCGAATAAAATTGTTTTTTCTTCAATCCCTCCTTTGTGGGCTGTGACAAATCCCCCGTCACAGCCCTTTAATTTTCCCTCACCTCTGTGTTACGTTTCTCTCATGATTGAAATCAGAAACTACACCGCCTCCGACAGACCGTACCTCGAGCACATATGCTCAGTGACGGACCGCTATCATCTGGAGACGGAGCTGCTGTATACGCTGTACCTCCATAACTACACGGACTCCGATCCTTCGCATGTCTTCGTCGCCGTCGCGGACGGTAAGCCCGCAGGCTACATTCTATGCGCCGCGGATTACGTTCTCTGGAGCCGGGCGATGAGGGAGAGGTTCCTCAGGGGAAAAAGGGAGGAAATCGTAAGAAAGGGTGAGGAGTCGATTGATGGCTATATTCCTTATCTCGAAAGCTATCCCGCTCATATGCATATCGACATAGATCCCGGGTACCAGAGAATGGGGATAGGACGCTCTCTGGTGAATGCCCTTGTGGTAAAGCTGAAGAGCGAAGGCGTGAGGGGCCTCATGCTCACCGTGTCGCCGGAGAACACGGGAGCCGTCGCATTCTATTCCCGCTGCGGCTTCAGACGTATCGGGGATGACATGGAAGCGATGGGCTTAATTCTTTGACTGAAAGAATCTACATGAATTCTTCACCGAATCTTCACTACAAAGCGGATCAGAGCGGCTATACTCTGGTCAAGTAAGAGAAGTTTTTTTCATATTATTATTCCCAAATCCTCCTTTCAGCCGCTGTCCGCGGCTGTTTTTTCAGCCCCTTCTCCCGGATTTTGACAATTTTCGGGGGTTTTTTACCTATATATAAGTAGGAGGCAGAAAATGCTGAAGAAAAACGATTACAACAACAGTCTTGCGGATTTCAGGGACGTCGTCCTAGATATGCTCCTCGAAAATCCGGGTGCAGTGAAGGAATTCTACAATGAGCTGCATGACGAAGAGGAGGATGTGAGTGAGGATGAGATTGAATGGTTCAGGAAGGATTACACGGGGAGGGTGAGTCCTCTGTACTACTTCACGTTCATCGCACGCGGTGAGTTCTACACTCACTTCGTGGTACACGATAACGGTGAGGATGTGAATTCGGATGAACTCTACAGCTATGCCAGGGAGAATTACCAGGGCTACGTCAACGAGTTCTACAGCGGCGACGAGAGCGCGGCACCGGTATTCAGGTATGCGCTTCTCATGATGAAGCAGTAGGAGGCAGATATGAAGGCAGACGGATCACACGGCTACCAGCTTGTGAAAAGCATGAGTGAGGTATGGGAGTACTATCTCTCTCTTCCCGCGGACGATCTCTTCAGGAATGAGGGGATTCTCGTATTCTCCGTATTTCTTAATCCGGTGGAGATGATAAAGGACGGAATGTGGTGGGACAGACTCCGCGATTTCGGACTGAATATCGCAACGAGGTTCGGCGGCTGCAACGCCATCGTGACGGCAAGGGAGGAGGATTTTCTCGCCCTCATGGAGGACATATCGAACGGGAACGATGAGGACTACCTCTTCATCTATCTCTTTGCAAAGATTCCCGAGGAGGCGAAGGGATACGGAAGCGTCTTCACTCCCGACGGGGACGGGAACGTCGAGATAGTGGCCGGTATCATTCCGCTGAGGCAGAAGAGACTTAGACGGAGACTTGTATCGCGTCTGATTGAGAAGCTCGAGGAGATGTCGGGACGCCCGGAAAGGTCGGTTGTCTACATCTGCAACGACGAAACGTGTCTTATACGCTTCGTAGTTCCGCGTTCCTTTGTCGATTATGTTCTTTCCGTTTCCGGTGTCGCCTATGTCGGTACAATTGCCGAGAGTCCGTTTCTTCTGCAATACGGATATCCGGAAGACGGGGAGGATCGTATGAAGGTGGTTCACGAGTCGTCCGAGCCTGGAGGAATCTGCCGTATCAATGTGTACGAATACAGCCTGACCTGACGGATTGTGTGTGCATGAAACCCGTTTCTGTACGGATTCAGGAAGTGAATCATGCGTACCGGGCTGTTTGAAATGCTGACTGATACACACATAAGAAACGATGAAGAGACCCTTTTCGGGGGCAGTTGAGAAGATTGCCCCGGAGGAGGGAAAAGGTAAACCGGCGGTCTCGTCTAGGCTGAGGGATCTGCACCGTGTGTGAAGGAAATGAAGGCAGGCAGCGAGGCTCCTTCTTCTGCGATGACTGCAGCTCTCTCCCCGGAGCAGGAAGAGACGGGACGGAACGTGAATGAGTCATTCCGGGGCTGTTCCCGATAAGGCGACGGGAGTTCGATGTCCGGTTCGTCGCATCTGTGGCAAACGCAATAAGCATTATTGCTTTCTGTGATTTTGTGCTAAGTTAATGTTATGGTAGCAGGCAATGGTTTTCTTAACTGCTTCAGAAATATCCGGTCTGAGGTGGTCAGCTGGAAAGTCAATAACCAGCAGCACTGCACAGTGATGTCTGAAGAAGATTGACAGTGAATGATACGAATTCTTCAATGATTATATACACAACAGAAGACGGATTAGCAAAAATCGAGACGACTTTCGATAATGATACGGTCTGGCTGTCAAAGGCGCAGATGGCAGAACTATTTCAACGGGATCGTTCAGTAATAGCAAGACATGTGAAAAATGTCTTCACGGAAGGTGAGCTTCCAAGAGAAAGCAATGTGCAAAATTTTGCACATTGCAAATTCTGATAAACCTGTAGAACTATATAGTCTGGATGTTATCATCTCTGTCGGCTATCGTGTGAAGTCTCAGCGCGGAGTACAGTTCCGTATCTGGGCAACCGGCATTCTGAAGGAGTATTTGAGAAAGGGGTTTGCTCTTGATGATGAGAGACTGAAGAATCTCGGAGGTGGAGGATATTTCAGGGAACTCCTGGAACGTATCCGGGATATCCGCGCATCCGAGAAAGTATTTTACCGTCAGATTCTGAAAAATATGCAACAAGCATTGACTACGATTCGAAAGCAGAGGTATCAATTCAGTTCTTCAGGAAGGTTCAGAACAAGATACATTATGCTGTTCACGGGCAGACAGCGGCCGAGGTCATCTACACGCGTGCCGATGCTGAAAGGGAATTCATGGGCCTGACTACCTTTGCCGGCAATCAACCCACGTTAAAAGAAGCCGTCACAGCAAAGAATTATCTCGATGAGAAAGAGCTCAGCGCCATGGGACAGCTTGTATCCGGATATCTGGATTTGCAGAACGCCAGGCAGGGCGGGAACAGGCCATGACTATGCAGGACTGGTCGGCTCATCTGTATCGGATACTGACCATGAGCGGAGAACAGCTTCTGACCGACAGCGGCAGAATTTCACATCAGGAGGCGGTAGAAGGCGACGAGGGAATACCGGAAATATAAGGAAAGGACGCTCAGCGCTGTCGAGCGGGATTATCTGGATTCCATTAAAATGCTGGAACAGAAGACAGCGAGGAAGTAACGGTTCTGTTGAACCGGAATCTGCAGACCGTTTTCTTCCGATGGTCTCCTCCCGGGGGGAAACGCCGGAGAATCAGCGTACCTTCCTGCCGTCGGCCCAGACAGCGATGATGTTCTCTTCGCTCATGAGATAGAGGGCTCTCTCGAGTCTCTCGGCAAGGGTTAGCCTCTCCGGGAAGTGCGGGAATGAGGAATCGTCGACAACGACGGCGTGGAGTCTGTTCCCGGGGGCGAAGCCGGGTTCGTCACCGAAGTATATCTGGCCGGATGTGGTTGCAAGGTAGTAGGCTTCGGATGCCGAGAGGAAGTCGAGAGTGTAGTTCTCCTCCATCCTCTTTATCTTGCTTGCCCTTACCGCCGAAGCCGCCACTCTGTACATCTCCACGTCCGCACCTGCAGCCACGTCGCTTCCGAGAACCACCCTTACACCTTCGTCGAGCATTCTTCTTATCGGGGCGGTACCGCTTGTGAGGTTCGTGTTCGAGTCGGGGCAGTGGACGCAGATGACGCCTTTCTCCTTCATCGCCCTTATCTCCCTCTCGTCGGAGTAGACGCAGTGTGCCATGAGGGTGTTTTCCTTGAAAAGCCCGTATTTGTCGTATGTCTCCCAGTACTCTGTGCAGTCGGGATGGAGCGACTTCACCCACTTTATCTCGTCCCTGTTCTCGCTGAGGTGGGACTGGACGCGGAGACTTCTCTCCTCTGCGGTCTTACCCAGCCACGCCATAAGCCCGTCTGTACATGCTGGTGTGAAGCGGGGCGTGATGATGGGCCTTATTCCCGTGAACCTTTTCGATTCCTCGAGCCATCTGAGAGTCTCTCTTTCCGACTCCTCTGTCGTCTCCTGGAGTCTCTCACCTCCGTTGCGGTCCATGTTGACCTTACCCACGTATCCCGATATCCCGGCCTTCTCGAGTTCCTCCATCAAGACCAGCGTTGCATCGGTATGGAGTGAGGAGAACATGCACACCCTCGTCGTTCCGTTTCTGATGAGCTTGTCGGCAAGCTGACGGTAGACAGACCGTGCGTATGTCGTGTTGCTGTATTCCGCTTCGAGCGGGAATACGTACTTGTTGAGCCACTCGATGAGAGGCCTGTCCATTCCCATCCCCCTCAGCGGGTACTGCGGGGCGTGGATGTGCATGTCACAGAATCCCTGGAGAATAAGTGCGTCGCCGTAGTCCTCTATTTCCCCGTCCACGGAGGGAAGCTCCTCATATACTCCGCGTATGATACCGGAAGGATTGAGGATTATGTAGCCGTGTTCGATTGTCCTGAGCTTTCCGAGGCTCTGCGCCTCGATGATGTTGCCTCTGATTATTCTCATATAGTCTCTCCATATCCGAACTCATAGCGGAGCATCAGGGGATGCTCGTAGAGACTTCCGCACCGTGAAAGCGGAACTATATGAGGTTCTGTCCGCGACTATTCTTGCATTCTTTTTCACGGAATTCCACAACTATTTTCGGTTTTTTCTCTTTTCCATGATAAAATCCTCCCAGACGAGGTGAAACATGAAGGCACTGATAGTAGGCGGAAGCGGAGTCATAAGCACATATGTCGTGAAGAGACTCATCGAGAAGAACTGGGAGGTATGGGTCCTCAACAGGGGAAGGCACTCCGAAAGGATTCCTGAGGGCGTGAATGTAATCGAAGCGGACATTCACGACGAGAACGATGTGAGAATGAAGCTCGGCTCCCTCTCTTTCGATACCGTCTCCGAATTCAACGCATTTACCGTCTCTGACGTTGAGAGAGACTGGCGTCTCTTCTCCGGCCGTACACGGCAGTACCTCTTCACGTCTTCGGCCTCGGCTTATCTCAAGCCGTGTTCGAACTACGTGATAACGGAAGGTACGACATTGCAGAACAGATACTGGGAGTACTCGAGAAACAAGGCTCAATGCGAGAAATATCTGATGGACAGAAACGGTGAGAAGGGAACTTATGTCACAAACATAAGACCGAGTCACACGTACTGTGAGTACTCGATTCCATTCGGTCTTCACGGCGCTGAAGGTCCCTGGCAGATGGTGAAGAGAATGCTCGAGGGAAAGAGGGTCATCGTTCCCGGTGACGGCACGAGCCTCTGGACGCTTACCCACAGCTCTGATTTCGCCGTCGGCTACACGGGACTCATGGGCAACACTCATGCCTACGGTGAGGCCTTCCACATCACGGGAGACGAGGTCCTGACATGGAACCAGATCTACGAGACTGTCGCTGAGGCTCTCGGCGTCGAATTCAGGCCCTGCTACGTTCCGTCCGACTTTCTTGCCCGGACGGGGAAGAAATACGGTTACGACTTTGCCGGCGCCCTTCTCGGAGACAAATCCAACAGCGTGGTGTTCGACAACTCGAAACTGAAGAGGGTGGTTCCTGAGATGAGGACGACCGTCCTCTTCCACGAGGGGGTAAGGGCATCCGTGGAATATTTCCTGTCTCATCCCGAGAGACAGAAGGAAGACAGTGACTTCGACGCCTACTCCGAGAGAGTCATAGCGGCGATGGAGGAAGCGGAGAGGAGAGTGTGATTACTTCTCCTCCCTCACTTTTCCTTTGTCGTGTTTTCTGACGCATTCGGTCAGAAGATATTCTATCTGACCGTTGAGGGACCTGAAGTCGTCCTCCGCCCAGCGCGAGAGGGCATCGAACAGGTCCCTGTTTATTCTGAGGGGAATCTGTTTCTTCTCTGACATATCAGTAGAGGGAACCGGTGTTCAGAACGGGATTGGCTTCCTTGCTCGAGCAGAGTACGACGAGAAGGTTCGAGACCATGTTCGCCTTTCTCTCTTCGTCGAGGTCTACAACTCCCTCGTCCTTCAGCTGATCGAGCGCCATCTTCACCATCGATACCGCTCCTTCGACTATCTTCTTACGTGCCGCGATTACGGCAATAGCCTGCTGACGCTGCAGCATTGCCGCCGCGATTTCGGGAGCATAGGCTATCTGATTGAGCCTTACTTCGATTATCTCGATACCTGCGTCCGTGACTCTCCGCGAGAGTTCGTTCTTCATCTCCCCGGCAATGAGATTCGCCGATCCCCTGAGTGTCTTCTCGCTTCTCTCGGATGTTTCGTCGTCATCGTCGTCATCGATTACGTCATAGGGGTAGAGACGCGCAATGTTGCGGATGGTCGAATCAGTCTGGTTGGAGAGATATTCGGGATAGTTGTCCACGTTGAGTACGGCTTTTGTCGCATTGGTGACTCTCCACATTACGATTGCGCTGACCTCGACGGGGTTGCCGAGCGAATCGTTTACCTTCTGGTTTCCGTTGACGAATGTCGAGATCTTGAGCGAAACCCTTGAGTTCGGAGAAGACTGTGTATTCTGGTTTGTCTTCAGACTGTTCTTTTCTGCACCATTCGCATCAGATGCGGAAGGTTTTGAAGAGAAGTTCGAGCAGAAGGGGTTCACATACCAGAATCCGCTTTCGTAGATTGTTCCGTAGTATTTGCCGAAGAGCCCGAGAACAAGCGCTTCGTTGGGTTTCACTATCCTGAGTCCCGCGAGAGAGAATGTTCCTCCAACGACGGAGATGACGGCCACGATGAGATCAATGATTCCGGTCAGGGTGTTTCCCTTATCCATGGAGATGGCGAAGAGTATGAAGAGTGTAACCGCGAGAATCATCTGGATGAAACCCAGGGTAAGCCTAAGAAAACCATTCGACGGTTTCAGTATTCTTTCTTTATCGAAATTGACGCTCGGCATATGATGCCTCCTTGTAGTGTGATATCTGAATGATATCAAAAAGATAGGAATATGCAAGAGAGGGGAGAGGGGGGGACGAAGGAATTAACGCAGAGTTGATACGCACTTAAGATGCAAGAAGTGTTACGCCGACACTTAAACCGACATTTAAACCGACATTTATCCCGACATTTTATCCCGACATTTTATCCCGACATTTATCCCGACATTTTATCCCGACATTTTATCCCGACATTTTATCCCGACATTTTATCCCGTACGAAATGAAAACACCCCGGTTTCCCGAGGTGCAGGTGCTGGTGGGCGAGAAGTTCATTCGAGGATTCCCGTGAGGTAGGCAATTGTGTAGGCCGCCTGGCTGAGGGTGATTCTCTCCTGGATGATTGTCATCTTCTCCGTAAGGATTTCTATCTCCTGTTTCAGAACATCCGTCTTCGATGTCGCACCGGCTTCCCACTGGCGGTTCAGAAGATCCAGTTTCTCTTCTGCCGCTTCGAGCTTCAGGTCGTAGTATTCGAGCTTCGTTAGGCTGAGGTCGATCTGCGTGAGATTCTCCTCCGCTGTGGACTCGAGCTCGTCCACTCCGGCATCGTAGTCGGCGAGGGTTCCCGCGATTTCGCTCTCTGCACGCTGGACATCATTGAGCTTCACGCCGCCGTCCCAGATCGTCGTGCTGATGGCGAAGGTTATGTAGAGGCCGTAGTCGTTCGTTCTGTACCAGTTCTTCTCGACAAGGGGAAGGGCTGATCCTCCGTACGTAAGAGATACCTGGAGTGCGAAGTCGGGCTTCCAGTAGAGCGAAGCCTGGGCAATCTCCTTCTTGAGCTCGTAGGCTCTCGTCTGACCGCGGAGCATGCTTATCACATTGCTGTCGCTTCTGGTGACAAGAGCGAGTACATCGTCGTGTTCCAGTGAGGCTATCGCGTTGATTTCCTCTTCATTCACCGTGTAGTCGATACTCTCTTCATCGAGGTCGTCGATGGCGGTTATCGTCCTGAGAGCGGAGAGGTTGTCGCTGTACTCCTTCTCGAGTTCCTTCTTCTTCACATCCACTTCGAGAGCAGATATCTTCGCCTCCGTCACGTCTTCCTTGAGAAGCATTCCGGCGTCATACGCATCCCGGCTCATGCTCACGAGTTCGTCGGCCTTTGCCTTTGCTTCGTCGATGAGGGAAAAGAGCTCCTTCATGTAGGAGTGTGCGGCAAGACGTGTTTTGAGTTCGACTGTGAGCCTGTCCTCTTCATCTTCTCTGCTGAGAGCCCTGATGTTTGCAATCTCGCTGTAGAGTTTGACCGCTTTCGGAATCTTGCCCCAGGTGAATATGGGCTGGGTTATGGTGAGACCTGCATTGTAGTAGAGGTCCTTCATACCCTTGTAGAGGGTGACGTACTCGCCGCTGGCAGCGCCGGGGACGGTAACCCCGAGCTGGGATGCGAGTTCGTCGACTCCTATGCTTGTCTTTCCCACCGGAGGGTTCGGCATGTATGTCCCGCTGAGGAGGAGGGAGATCTGCGGCTGGTAGTTCGCCTTGGCGTCCTTGACATCAAGGAGGCTCTGCTTATAGGTTTCCTCCGCCTTTCTCAGCTCTGCGTTTCCGCTCTGCATGCTCGCCTTTATCTCATCGAAGGTGTATGCGGAGGAGGTGGTTTCCTCCTCGGCATAGACGGAGAGGGTAAGCATCAGAAAACATAGAACTGTAATCAGTATTCGTTTCATGGGCTTACCTTGTTACTTATAGAGCATTACCGAGAAGTCGGTTGTCTTTGCTGTATAGTTCAGAGTTGCAGCATCATGTTCAGTGGCTGACGTATCCGGGAGTTCGCTTCTGAGCTTGTACCTTATCTTCAGTGTTTCAGCCTTTCCG
The DNA here is from genome assembly GCA_963643635.1 of Sphaerochaetaceae bacterium. Taxonomy (GTDB): domain Bacteria; phylum Spirochaetota; class Spirochaetia; order Sphaerochaetales; family Sphaerochaetaceae; genus Ornithospirochaeta. The sequence goes on from CAVILL010000050.1 coordinate 9,279, forward strand.
TCGTAGCTGGACTCGTCTGCGGAGTAGTCGACCTTGAGTTTGACGCCGCTTCCGAGTGCCGTGAACTTACCGTAGTTCACAATGGCAGAGGATGAACCGGAATCGATTACTTCCTGTGCAGTCCTTACGGTGTTGCTGTTGACTTTTGTCTCTGTTGTTCCGTCGGAAGCAACTTTGTAGAGATAGAGTTCATCGCCGTAGTCTTCTTTTGAACCATAACCAGTAGATGCTGAACTTGTCGAAGTCGAGATAAGATATCCGTAGATTCCCTGGGCAGAGAGCTTGATGTAGTTCTTCCTGAAGTAGACCTTCTGTGTGACACTGTCCTTGTCCGTGGAAATTGTTACGGGAATAGATGCGTCTGCAGCCATCGCGGTTGCATCCGTTTCGCTTGTCGTCCATGTCCACCTGTCATCGTTCTCGTTGTCGTTGTCGTCGAAATCGGAGAGCGTCAGTACGGGTGTCGTTCCTTTCTTGAACTTGACTGTAATCGAACTCGAGCCCGTCGTCGTTGTCTCGTTGCCTGACTTGGGGGTGCTGTCTTCACCGTTGTTGTAAGCCCACTTGAAGTAGATGGGGTCTGTGACGGATGAGAGGTCGGATGATGAGCCGTCGACGAGGTCGACTGTGACAGTCACTGTCTTCCACTTGCTCTGGAGGACGATGCTGGTGTTCTCGTATTCCTTCTTTGCCTCGCTGTAGGTGCAGTCGATTGTCTTTGCATCCGTGACCATCTCCCAGTCGGAGCCCGTCTGGATGTCGTAGAGAGTGACTGTCGGAACTGTCGAGCCGTCCTTGTACTTGACTGTTATGGTTGCCTGACCGTTCGTGAAGGTGTCGACTGTAGCTGTAACGTTCTGGTTGTCTCCGTCGTAGCCGTCGGCATACTTGTATTTGAAGGATATTCCGCTTGTGGATGTGACTGTGGAATCATTACCGGTTGCGGTCGTACTGTTGTCCTCACTGTCCTTGAGCTTGATTACGAGAGTCTTCGTCGCCGTGACCTTGTCCATGTAGACGATACCGAAGTTGTTGGACTTGTCGCTCTGGATTGTCCTGCCGTCGACCTTGATGAGGCCGTAGTCCTTGTGGAATGCAAGGAGATAGATTGTCTTCTGGTCGGCATCCTTGCCGTAGGCGGGGCTTGTCGTCATCCACCTCAGGTTCGAAATCGAGAATGAGCCGTCGGTTGCGGTCTTCGCGGAGGGAACGGAGTTGTCTGTGAAGACGCTCTTGCCGTCCCATGCGGAATACTTGTTGTTCCAGTCGCTTTCGCTGTCATAGGCGTAGACCATGACATCGCTTATTCCTCCCGAGGAGGTGGATGATGTCTCGCGGACACTTCTGTCCTTTACCGTTCCGCTGATGGCGGAATCGAATACCGCCGAGCATGATGTGAGTGCAAGAAGCACGGCAAGTAATGTTGCTGTCAGTTTAATTATCCTTTTCATTTTCTTTATTCTCCCCGGCAGTTGTTTCTGTCTTTTTTGTCTTAAGGTATTTGCTGTATGTCCTCTTCAGCTTCCACTTCTCAAGAAGGTAGTAGTAGACGGGCATCATGTAGAGTGTGAGTATTGTCGAAGTCGCAAGACCGCCCATGATTACCTGGCCCAGCGGTGCGTAGATCTCCGCGCCTTCGCCCTTCGCGACGGCCATCGGGATGACACCGAGAACAGTCGTCAGGGTTGTCATCAGGATTGCCCTGAGTCTGGAGGCAGTACCTTCCGCTGTCTCCTTCTCGAGGATATCCTCCTCCTCTTCGTAGGAGAGAAGACCAAGAGTGACCGTGTATTCGTCGAATGCGATTCCCTTCTGTGTCAGCAGGGCTTCCCTGTCCTGCTTTCTCGCCAGGTTCGCGTAGTCCGCGATGACGATGCCGTTGTTGACGAGCATACCGACAAGCGAGACTATTCCGAGAATCGAGACGATGCTCATCGACGAATTGAATATTGTCAGTGACAGTACCGCTCCGATGATGCAGAACGGGAACAGCAGCAGGATCAGGAAGGGCTGGTCGAAGCGTTCGAAGACCGCGACCATGACGAGGTAGACGAGGAAGATTGCAATAAGCAGCGCTTCGACGAGCGGTGTCATTGCGCTCTCCACGAGGTCTCCCAGTCCGCTCGTCTTCGTCGATACGCTCCCGTCGAGAGGATTCTCTTCCAGGTACTGGTTGATCTTCTTCGTAACGCCGTCGGTACTCTCGGTTGTGAGGGTTGCCGAAATCGTGATGGAGTTGGCCCTGTTGTCGTGGTTGATCTGGCTCAGACCTTCGTCGAGCGAGAGCTCTGCGACAGAACCCAGCGAAATCTCGGCTCCCGCAAGGGATGTGATCTTTATGTCGTTGAGCCTGTCTTCGTCAAGCGGCTCGTCCTGGACGTCGCTGTAGAGGTGGATGTCGTATCTTTCGTCGCTGTCCGCATCCGTGTACTTTCCGATGTCGGTTCCGTAGTAGAGGAGGGCGGATGTAAGTCCCGCTTCCTCTGCCGGAACTCCGAGGGACGTCAGGTAGTCGTATGTTCCGTTGATTACGGCTGTCTTCGTGTCGTTGGATGCATTGATGGAAACCGTCATTACCTCCGGGTAGGTCAGAAGCTGCTCCTCGATCCTTTCCGCCTCCTGGTAGAGTATGTCACTGTCCTCGCTGATGAGCGTGAGGCCGTAACCGCCTCCGTTGGAGACGAGGTTGACGAGTCTGTCGAAGCCTCCGTTCGTGACGCTGATGGTGGCATCGGGAACCGTTGCCGAGAGTTTTTCCTGTATCTCCTGCATTATGGTGTGTATGTCCCTGTCTCTTTCGCTTACAGATACGAGGACCGCGTGGATTGCACCTTCGCTCTTCTTCGCCTGGGCGAGGGTGCTCATGCTGGAGCCGGAATAGACGACATCGGTCCTGAGCTCGGGGGTCATGTCGATGATTATTCTCTCGATCTCGTCCATCGCCTCTTTCGTGTCGTCGAGAGAATACGTCTCGGGGAACGTCACGCCGACGTAGAAGTCTCCGTTGTCCGTCGATGGGATGAAGGAGAACTGCATGTTCGGCAGTACGTAGATGCTGAGTATGACAACGAGGAGTCCCGCAAGAAGCATGAACGGTGCGTGACGCTCACTGAAATAGAGAGAGCGTGCGTAGTGCTTCTCGACTCTTCCGAGTCCCCTTACAACGAAGTTCTCCCTCTTGGGCTTGCGTTTCTCATCGTCCTCCTTCAGAAGCTTCTTCATGAAGAAAGGTATATATATGATGGCGACAACGAGCGATGCCGCGAGAGAGAGCATGAATGTGATCGATACGTCCTTGAGAATCTGACCAACGAGGCCGCTCATCATGGCGATAGGCAGGAAGACGACGATTGTCGTGAGTCCCGAGCCCATGACGGAGCCCGTGACGTCGTCCGTTCCCCTGAAGATGGATTCGTTGACGCTGTAGAGGGCCTTTCCGCCTGCATCTGTCGCCTGGTAGAACCTGTAGACCTGGTCGAGTACGAGGATTGCCGCACCGACAATGTTTCCCAGTGCTACTACAATACCCGAGAGTGAGAGCAGGTTGACCGTTATTCCCATCACCTTCATTCCGATGAATGTGAAGAAGATGGAGAGCGGAATGGAAAGTGCGATGATGATCGTGGCCTTCCAGTCACAGAGGAATATGTAGATGACGAGGACGCCGATGATGATTCCCATGACGCCGGACTCGATGACAGTCGAGAGCGAGGAGTTGACGAGAGTCGAGTCGTCGCTGACCATGCTGAACTTCAGTGCGCCGCCGCTCTTCTCCTCCTCTTCCTCGAGGATTGCCTTGATCTTGTTCGTAATCTCGATGGTGTTTCCGTCGCTGCGCTTGCAGACGTCGACGGAGATGACTTCCCTGCCTTCCTTCGTGACGTAGAAGTCTCCGTCCTTGTAGTCGAGGCTTATGTCGGCAACGTCCCCGAGCCTCACCATGCCGCCGTCAAGCGAGTAACCGACGGGGAGGGCGGCGATGTCGTCGAGAGACGAGTACTTCGAGTCGAACTTCGCATCGATTTCCGTTCCCGCGTACGATACGCTGTCGAGAGGAATGGAGTAGTTGCTGTAGGAGAGCATCTGGTAGACGGCAAGAGGAGATATTCCCCTGCTGTTGAGGTCGTCCATCCTCAGCTTCACGTCGACTGTTGCTGTCTTTGCTCCGTTTACCGTTATTGTCGATACTCCCGAAATCTGGGAGATCTGGGGCTTTATCTCATCCTCGATGTACTGTCCCACCGCGTTGATGTCGTCGCCTTCGGCTTCGACGACGAAGGAGCAGATGGAGAGCATGGAGGTTCCGCCGACGAGGGCGTAGGGGCGTCCCTGTATTCCCGAGGGAAGGTCGTCGATCAGGTCGTCGATACGGTTTCTCACTTCGTCGATCTCGTCATAGGGGTCGATTCCGTCCTGGTATGTGATTGCGATGATCGATGCGCTGTTTATCGACTGGCTCGTCATGCTCTTGAAGGAGGGCAGTGTGACGAAGTCGTCCTCGAGGATTTCCGTAACCGATTCCTCGACGTCGCTCGGAGAAGCTCCGGGGTAGACCGTGACGACATAGACCATGGGGTTCGATATGTCCGGAAGGAATTCCATGTTGGTGTCGCTTACCGCCATGAGACCGAAGACACCGAGTGCGAGAAGTGTCATTGCGATGATGACGGGGTGTGCGACGGGGTAACGTGTAAGTTTCATCTCTACCTCTCCACGATGTTCACGTTCTCACCCGAGAAGAGCGAGGACTGACCCTTTATGATGAAGGCCCTGTCTTCAAGACCCTCGGGAAGGAGTACCCAGCTTTCGTTCATGAATGCACCCGAGAGGTCTACGTACTCTGCTGTAAGGCTTTCGGTGTTGACGTAATATGCCGAGCCGTCGAGCTTGAGGGCGCTGCGCTCGATCGTCCAGCCTTCCCTCGTCTCGACTGTAAGCGTGACCTTCACATACATTCCGGGACGGAATGAAGACGGGTCGTCAAGCGTGAGATAGAGCTTGAAGTTGCGGCTCGAGGAGTCGATGTAGGGAGAGAGCGCCTTGATATGTGCCGTTGTCACCGCTTCTTCAGAATAATCCGACGAAGGTTTCGTGACGGTTATCTTTATGTTGTCTGCATTCTCCGAGGTGAAGAGGGAGTAGTACTTTTCCCCGAGATCGAGGTTGACGACGAGATCGTCAAGGTCGGCAATGAGGGCGATCGGAGTTCCGGAAACGGCTGTGCCGCCCTGGGAGGCGACTGTCCTGAGGACAGTGCCGGAGGCGTGTGCCGTGACGTCGGTGTAACCCAGCTGGAGCTCTGCAAGCTCCAGTGTCGCCTCGTACGCATCCCTCTGGGCCTTCGTAGTATCGTAATCCTGCTGTGAAACCGCATTGGATGCATAGAGCTTCTCGACTCTCTCGAACGAGCTTTCGTATGCGTCGTACGCAGCCTTTGCCTGATTGTACTGGAGGCGGTAGGGCTCGGGATCGATTCTCGCGATGACATCGCCTTCGTTCACGTAGTCTCCTTCCTTCACAAGATACTCGACTATCGTACCGTCGACATACGGAGTCACCGCAATCGTCGAGTCCGCACTGACGGTGGAAGAGAGTGTAATTGTCTTCTCGACTGTCCTTACTTCGGGTTCTGTCACCTCGACGGGAGTCGTGGGCCGTGTATAGACCGTCTCGGTTCTCGTGTCATAGAACCACTTCAGTGCGAGAAAGAGAATGACGAAGACACAGATGAGTATGACATACATCAGGACCGTCTTCGGTGCGCTGGTTTTCTTTTTGTTCATGAAATACCTCTACGGGGAGAGAATATAAGGAAAAAAAACGGATTTTCAACATCACAGGGTCACATATTCTACACAGAACCTTAAAAAGTGTAAATTCGGACAGATGTTCAAAATCTGATTATTTTTATATTCAACTATATGGAATAAAAGAAAATAAAGTCTGAATGATATGAAATCCGCAATAAAAAACAATTCCGACAGATGTATTTTTCTCCGACACCAGTTGCTTTTTTTTGAAAATGGTTATAACACATCCCTCATGGAAAGAAAACCGAACAGAAACGGCCTGAGATCGAAGAAGCTCATAAGACAGGCCTACCTCAAGCTCCTGAACGAGAAGAACCCCGCCGACATAACAATCATCGATGTCGTGAGGGAGGCCAACATAAACCGTGCGACGTTCTACGCGCACTACTCGTGCCTGAGGGATCTTGCAGATGAGATGGAGAAGGAGGTCATCGACAAGATGATGTCGCTTCTCAAGGATTTCAAGGCCGACAACTTCTTCTCGAATCCCGCTCCGCTGCTGCTGCAGGTGAGCATATTCCTCAACGAGGACCTGGAGATGTACAAGACGCTGATGAAGACGCCGGGGTGCGAGCTCTTTTTAGAGAAGCTCATGTCAATTCTCATCGACTACCTCGAGAAGGACCAGTCGATTCCCTGTGAGGTCAGAAGCGCCAGAAACTTCAGAATACGGGTATATTACTTCGCGGGAGGACTAGCCACTCTCTACCAGGAATGGTTCAACGGAAAACTTGACTGCACGCTCTTCGACATCCCGCTCGAAGTGAGCAAGATGTTCCAGTCCGAACCCGGATGCCCGGTAATCAACAGAAACTTCACCGTAAAGGGCGAATGAGGCACACAGAAAGAAAAGAACTATTCCTGTTTCCGGGGACGCGGGATATTCCAATGATGTTCTTCTTCGGGTAATGCCTGTAACCGGGGTGGGAAAATGTCTGGAAAAGTGGAATATTACCTCTCGAAGGGGGCGATTGTAAGACTGCAGAGTACTAT
>CAVILL010000051.1:0-15700 GCA_963643635.1 Sphaerochaetaceae bacterium
TCTCAGCGTCGGTGTCGATATGGATTTACGCTTCTTCTGCGGAGAGGGGAACAATATACCGTCCTTTCCAGCATTCTCCTTCAAGCTGGATGCAAGAGAATCGGGAATGAGAAGAGATCTCTCGCAGCCCGACTTCGTGCTCTTACACTTGAGACTTCAATCTCTTCTGACAAGGTTATCGATGGAGCAACACTTGTTCTCAAGTATGCTGGATGCAAGAACCTTCTCGAGGATCAGACTCCTGCACAGGTGCTCGGCAAGATTACAGCTAGCGCAAAAATCGAGTTCTAATCTTATAAGAACAGTTTGTCCAAGCCACGATTTCGGTCGTGGCTTTTGTTGTCTTAGATCGAATTGTTGCTGTTATTCAAAGAATCTTGTAGAAGGGCACAGGGAGAAGATTTCGAGAATAGCACTGTGTTTGTGGCCATTAATTCTTCCACGGAAACACCATTTACGACGCATGACATATAGGTTTGTACCGCTTTCTCTTATTCTGAACGTTGGCTGATTACTACGGGAAATGTCATTATCAAATGAATTCAAAGAGGCATAACTAAGCATTCTGAGAATAAAATTATCTCCTATGCAGTTGTACGAGTACCTGAACGGAAAAGGCCCATCCTTTTGAACGATGCATTTTTCATTGAAGCAAATCCTATTTTCCTCATAGCAGTCCTCTCACCTGTCTCCTCATAATCATGCTTTTTAGATTTTTAATTGATGAATTGTCGATTTTTCTTATTTTATCAATTAGCAAATTTACAAATTCTTGTTTTTTGCGATTTTATCAAATAGAATCTGATTATGATCAGAAGAACTTATGTAGACCGCATACGTCCCTATTTCCACTCGGAACAGATTAAAGCCATAGTCGGCACACGTCGTGCAGGTAAATCTACAATAATGAAGCAGATAATCGACGAGCTCGCACTTACTATAGAGAGAGATCGGATTATATACTTCGATTTTGAGGATTATGAGATGTCTGTCTACCTTGATGATCCGATGAAGTTCTATCAGATGATTAAAAGGTGTACAGAGGGAAAGGAGAGATGTTACGTTTTCCTCGATGAGATACATCATATGAAAGACTATGAGCGTGTTCTTGCTTCGATACGTTCTTCCCTCGGTGCCTCAGTCTTCGTCACATCATCCAATTCCAGACTATTGATGGGGAGTCTGGCGACAGTTCTGACGGGACGATACATATCATTCAGAGTTCTTCCTTTTCAGTACTCCGAGGTTTTGGAATACAAGAATAGTGAGGATACTGATGAAGAGTTCCTGTCATATATGGAAATCGGAGGATTTCCCCTTGTCTACAAGGAATCCTTCCGAAGTCCGAAACAGTATCTGACGGAGCTTTATGACGCTATCATTGAGAAAGACATAGTCCAGGACCACGGCATAAGGAACACAGACCAGCTCAAACGCTTCTCCTCTTATATTCTCGTTCATTCCGGGGAGATAATATCGTCGGAGAGTATAACAGGACACATAAAGAGTACGAAGGAGGAAATAACAACACAGAGCTGTTATAAGTATCTGAAGTGTCTGGAGGAATCATTTCTCGTCGAAAAATGTTCCCGTTATGATATCAAGGGCAAGGCCCTGCTCGAGAGCAAGAGCAAATACTACGCAATTGATCCGGGCTTCATAAACATCAACGAAGGCTCGGCAGATATCAACAAGTCATTCATACTCGAAACAATCATCTACAACGAACTGAAGTTCAGAAACTACGAAGTCCATGTAGGTAAAACCTACAAAGGCGAAGTGGACTTCGTCGTATTGGACGGAAAAAAGAAATGCTACATTCAAGTTTGTTATCTGCTAGGAACAGATGAGACACTGAGAAGGGAATTCGACGCATTCTCATCAATCAGGGATGCCTTTCCCCGCTACGTATTATCGCTGGACAAGCTCGACTTTTCCCGTGACGGTATTACACATATGAACATAAGGGACTTTCTAGTACATAAAGAAAAACTTGTTTTGATGTAAAACAAATTCGACCAGAATTCTTGAGTCACGGCTTCGGTTGTGACTATTTTCTTTGTAAGACAGTCTGAGACTGAATAACCTATTCTGTTACGCCGAGTCAGAGACTCCATACAGAAGATACATGGGATACAAAAATGCCACGACCGAGGCCGTGGCATACGTTATCCAATATCAGATGATAATCAGAATGCGATTGTGCAAGATGTGTAGACAACACCCTTTGCCTTGACTTCATCGCCAGCCTTAGCAAAGTCTGCACTCTTCCAGCCAGCTTCAAGAGTAGCGTTGCTGATGATCTTGTCTGTAGAAACTGTGACATACGGCTTAATAGCTGTAACTGTTGTTTCATCGCCGAATGTAACACCGAGTTCGAGACCAGCCTTAGCTGTGAACTTCTCGTTGAGGTAGGAAACTGCACCCTTAACTGTGAGCTTCTTTGCCTTGATAGCGAAAGCAACATCAGCCTCTGCCTTGATCATCTCGTCGTATGTGTACTCGCCGTTTACGTCAACTGTGTATTCCTGAGCAACTGCTTCGTCCTTGTCTGCGATATCAACAGCCTGGAAGTATCCGCCGACCTTGCCGCCGTCGAACTTGTATGTTGCGCTTGCCTTAGCTGCGAGCTCGACATCTTCGAACTTGTTAGCAGAACCAACATAGACGTTGACTGTGACGAAATCATAGGTTCCGTTGATAGCGAGGTCAAGAGCTGCCTTCTCGTCAGCATAACCGAAATCTGTTGCGATATCAGCAGAAACCTTTGCATCTTCGTTCTTGTATGCAGCCTTTGCGCTAGCAGCAATCTGGACCTTGTCCTTTTCACCAGCAAGAGCGAAAGCAGCCTGAGCTGTTGCGCCTTCAGCAAGTTCGAAAGACTTTGTCTCTACCCAGCCGAAGTACTTGACTGTCTCAGCTTCTGTGTTGCCCTTGAGACCGAATCCACCGTTGAATCCGTAGACTGTGAAGTTGAAGCCAGGAGCAAACTTGTCGATAGCTGCGACGTTGTTGATAGCCTTCTTAGCATCATTCTTGAAGAATGCCTTAGCATAATCAGCAGACTTGCCAGCATTGAGGATACCGACTCTTACGTTGTCCTTGTAAAGGATGTCAGCCTTTGTGATCTTTGCTTCTGCTTTGAAAGTTGCATCACCAGAGAAATCGCCATCGACAAAATCATCCTCTTCAGCGAGCTTGCTCTTGAGAGAGAATGTTGCTGCGATAACTGCCTTGAGGTCACCCTCACCTTCGCTGCCAGCTGTACCTGTCTCGAGTTCTACAGTCCAGTTGAGCTTGTGCTGAACACCATTTGTAAAGCCGTAATCCTTCTTGTCGAGGTCGAAGCCGAGCTCGATAGAAGCTTTACCGTTATATGTAGCTGCTGCGAATACAGATGTAACTGCGAGAGCTACGATAAGAGCGATTGAAAGAATCTTTTTCATTATTTCCTCCATTGAAAATTCGGGGACACACCTCAAGGCATGCCTTACCCTTTATTCCGTTATACATTTTGGATTGTACCTAACGATACATCACCTGTCAAGATAAAACAATTAAGATATGGAAGGTTACACTTTTTTAATCGAAATTCTGTGTTTTCATATTTTTTCTATATAACAAATGACCGTTTTATCGACATTTATGAGAAAAATGTTATTGTATAAACACTGCATATCGACTGTATAAGACTCATTTTTTCAAATCATCCGGGTCGCGGACGGGAACGTTTGGGGGAATTTCGTAGACCCTGGGCTTACGTTTCTTCCTCAGCGGAGCTATCTCCTGGACGTGGAGTGTGGAGAAGACGATCTTCCGTCTCTCCCCCGCTTCGAACACCTCTCCCGTGCGCGCGATATATATTAATAAGGTGAGAATTCCCAGACAGAGCGAGGGAGAGGCAGGGAAAACTTTTCTTCCCGACGCATTTTCAGCAAGAATCGTCATGACTGTTGCACTTACTATGAGGGCATCGGAGAGGTAGTTCTTCTTCGTCCTGAACAGAAGTTCGGAAACGGGAACGAGAACGGTAATGAGAAGCGCGAGCTTCGAGTAGAAGATGTAGGAAGAGTAATTCTCCACTTCTCTGTAGAGATACATGTTCGTCTCTACTGTCACCTTTCCCGTGAAGTATATGATGACGACCAGGAGCACCGTCACGGCTGCCGCTGTCCACTTCTTCTTTCCGTCCTCTCCGATGAGAATTACGAGGGGAAGAAGGTAAAGAGTTGACGCGAACGCCGCAGCAAGGGAAGCCGGAAGGGGAAAATCTTCCGTTAGATAGTAACCGAGAAACGAGATAACGAAGTCGACGACGTAGGAAACGGCAACAACGATGGCCTTTAGACCGCTTTTCGTGGTGTTTATGTAGTAAATGAGAATGATAAGGGGTATTGCACGAAGGATTGTGCCGGTAAGAGAAAGGATGGAGGCACCCTTTATCAGGGAGAGTATCCCGTATACAAAAAGTACTGCAAACGAGAGGTAGAAGCAGATGTTATTCTTCCGTATCTTCATCAACTCTCTCCTTTGCCTTTCCTATTTCCGATGACGAGAAGCCCTTAGCCCGGAGCTTCGCTTCAGCCTTCTCTTCTCCGTATTTCCCGGAGAGTTTACACCATTCCCTCACAAGAGCGGGAATATATTCCTCATTCTCCCAGACGGAGTTCACCATCTCTGATGCAGTGTTCCTGTCGACGCCCTTCTCGCTGAGGCGCAGAAGGAGCAGCGGCTTCCCCTCCGCAGTCTTTCTCAGGCGTGATCTCAGAAACACTTCGGCAAAGCGGGAGTCAGAGAGATACCCCTCGCTTCTGAGGGTGTCGAGGGCGGACCGGATTTCGTCATCCCCGAAGCCCTTTCCGGCGAGCTTATCCTTCAGTTCCTTCTCTGTATGCTCACGCCGCGTGAGCAGTTCTACTGCCTTGTCGTATGCACTCATGGTATCTTAGACGCGAAAAGGCCAGATGACCTGGCCTTCTCTCTGTATGAAAACGATTAACGCTTTGAGAACTGGAAGCGTCTTCTTGCTCCGCGCTGACCGTACTTCTTTCTTTCGACCATTCTCGGGTCTCTTGTCATGAGTCCGGCTGTGTGGAGAGCGCTCTTGAGGTTCTCGTCGTAAGCAACGAGAGCTCTTGCAACACCGTGTCTGCAAGCCTCTGCCTGGCCGTGGATACCACCGCCGCATACGTTGATCACGAGATTGAACTTTCCTTCAGTCTCCGTAACTGCGAAGGGTTCGTTGACCTTTGCACAGTCTGCCGCGTCGACGAAGTACTCGTCGATCTTCTTTCCGTTTACGATAACTTCACCGTTGCCTTCTCTGAGGTAGACTCTAGCAACAGCAGTCTTTCTTCTGCCGACTCCGTGTCCGAGGTCAACAACTTTGTTTTCATTCTTTGCCATTTCAGTCACCTCTCTTAAAGTTCAACTTTTTCCGGCTTCTGAGCCATGTGCGGATGCTCCGAGCCTGCATAGACGTGCAGGTTCACGAAAAGTCTTGCACCGAGCTTGCCCGAAGGAAGCATGCCCTTGACTGCGTGCTCCATGGGGTATGTCGGCTTGCGGACGATCATCTTGCCGTAGTTCTCTGCCTTGAGTCCGCCGGGGAACATCGAGTGGCGGTAATACATCTTGTCCTCGACCTTGTTGCCCGTGACGTTAGCCTTGGCAGCGTTGATGATTATTACATAATCCCCCATGTCCTGATGAGGAACGTATTCGGGTTTGTTCTTGCCTCTGAGGATTCTTGCTGCAGCAACTGCAACACGACCGAGGTTCTTGCCTTCAGCATCGATGATATACCATTTCTTCTCCATCGTAGCCGGCTTAACAAAAATAGTCTTCATTTCATTCATCCTATCTTTTGATAACCTTGAGAACACCGTTCCCAACCTTTCGGCATCTGTCTGGAAAGAACGAAGTCTCCTTTCTTGTCCGCAGGGCGGTCGCTCAGCTCTGCAAAAGGCGCTTCTCCTCTCCGTCAGCCCGTCTTCCCTCTTCTCAACCGTCCGACGCCCTCGGGAAAGGAAATGGCGGACATAAGTCCAGCGTCAGAAGAGAAGTATTCATCCGGGAGGCATCCGACAAGTCCGAGTTCGGCCCCTGTGGCAGGCCCCGCTCATTCTCACCCGATACGCAACTGATGGGTCTCGTATAAACGAACTCTGTTATTTTAGACAATTCATTCCTTTTCTGTCCATACGTTTACCCGATTTTTTCAATATTCGCATGTCCCGCGACGTAGCGCGAGGTGCGTCCGGAGTCGTATGTGACGGTCAGAATGGTCTTGTCGGGGCTCACGGTAATGTCGGTTATCGTACCCTCTCCCTTGTCCGTAGCCTTCACTCTGTCGCCCTTTCTGAACTCGAGCTGTCTGGTATCTGTCTTGATCTTCGGCTCGGACTTCTTCGGGGACGAGAAGTCATAGCCCTTCGCCCAGGAGGGAGTGTTCGTAATCGAAGACGAAGGACGGGGAGTATAAGAGGAGCTGAAGGAGCCGTAGCTCGAGGGAGTGTCGCCTTCGAGGAGAGAGGAGGGGATGTCGCGGAAGAAGCACGAAGGTGTCGTGTACTCCGTCTTTCCCCACATCATGCGGCTTTTTGCATACGAGAGGTAAAGCTTCTTTCTCGCTCTCGTCATCGCGACGTAAAGTATTCTCCTCTCCTCCTCGAGTGTCTCCACGTTCTCAGCGTTTCTTCCGGGGATTATTCTCTCCTCGAGTCCCACGCAGAATACCGTGTCGTACTCAAGGCCCTTCGTGTTGTGCATCGTTATGAGGGTTACACCTTCCTTGTCTCTGGGGTCGTCGTTTCCGAGAACAGTCGTGTCGAGAGTGAGGCGCTCGAGAAACTGCGAGAGGGCCTCTTTTCCCGCCTGAGGTTCCGCTTCCTCTGCGCCTTCGTCCAGAACACTGTCATCAAGCCTTTCGTTTCCTTCGAGTACGGAGACAAGCTGCGAAAGGTTCTCGAGCTTGGACTGTCTTACCGCCCTGTCGGGTTCAGACTGGTAATACGAGAGAAGCTCACTCTCCTCGAGCCCCTTCTGCATTATCATTCCGAGGCTCTCGCCGTCGCTCAGGCGGTTCTCGGCATTTTTCCATGCTCTGAGGAATACCCTCGCCCCTTCCGTAGCCTTCGGAGTGTTCGAAGAGCAGTAGAGGGAGAGAGAATCGAAGATATCCTCACTGTATGAGAGAATCTCCCCGAGTTTCTTTTCTCCGATCTTTCTTGCGGGCTTGTTGATTATCCTCGAGAAGGAGACAAGGTCCCTGTGGTTGAGAAGAAGCCTTAAAAAGGCAAGTGAATCCTTGATTTCCTCTCTGTCGTAGAACTTGAGCGCTCCGATTACCTTGTACGGGATACGCATGTCCGTCAGCGCCGTTTCAAACGGGAGCGACTGGGCGTTTGTGCGGTAGATTACGGCTGTGTTGTTGTAGTCTCTGAAGCCGCGGATTATGTCGACGACACGCTTTGCCTCTATCGTTCCGTTCTGGGAAATCAGGACAACGGGCTTCTGCCCCTTCTTTCCGTCCGCCGAGACGATGTTCTTGTCGTGGCGGTGGGCATTGTGCTTTATGAGAGCACCCGCCGGAGCGAGAATCTGATCGGTGGAGCGGTAGTTCTTCTCGAGCTTTATCTCCCGGACATTCCTGAAGTCCTCGGCGAACGAGAGTATGTTCCTGATCTCCGCTCCGCGGAAGGAATAGATCGACTGGTCGTCGTCTCCGACTGCTATGAGCTGACTCGAAGGAGATACGAATCTCTCGAGGAACCTGAACTGCTCCCCGTTCGAGTCCTGGTACTCGTCCACTAGTACGAGGCGGAAGCGCTCGTGGCAGTAGCGCCGCGCGTTTTCGTCGGTATCGAGAAGCTCTACGGCCTTTCCGATGAGGTCGGCAAAGTCCACGTTGCCCGATGCCCTGAGAGCATTGTTGTAGGACGCAAAGACTGCGCGGAAATCGGGATAGCGCGAATAGTCGGCAGCCTTGCTGTCGTCCGGCGTGAGCCCCAGGTCCTTCACCTTCGATATCGACTTATATATCTCCCTGAGGTCCTTCCTGTCCTTGTTCGAGACGGATGAGAGTATCTGGAAGGCATCATCATCGTCGTAGATCGTGAAGTCCCGCGCGAGTCCCACGCTCTCGCCGAAACGCCTCAGAAGCGATGCGCAGAGCGAATGGAACGTCCTCACGACCATCTTTGTAGTATCCACTTCCGGCAGCAGTGCCGCGATTCTGTCCCTCATCTCCTTTGCAGCCCTGTTCGTGAATGTCACGGCACAGACCTGGGATGGATGGACGAAATGATTCTCTATCGCGTATGCAATCTTATAGGTGATGGTAAGCGTCTTTCCGCTTCCCGCGCAGGCAAGAATGAGGAGGTTGTTCTTCTCATCGAGCACAGCCTCCTTCTGCTCTTCATTCAGTACAGAGAGATCAATCAATTAAAATACCCTCCAGGTCCACTCCGCGGACGCTTCTTATTCCGACTCTGACGACGTCCCCGCTCTTGAGGCCGCGTCCCATGATGACGACTGCGCCGTCGACATCGGGAGCCTGGGAGTAGATACGGCCGATTGCGAGATCCTCGCCTTCGATTATCTCCTCGACGAGGGCGGTGTACTCGTTGCCGACAAAGTGCTGGAGGCGCTTTTCTGTAATCGCACTCTGCTTCTCCTCGAGTTCCTTCTGCCACTTCTTCGCTTCCCTCTGTGCCCTGTCGTGATCCTTCTGATTTCTCATTCTGTAGGCAGGAGTATCCTCCTCCCTCGAATAGAGGAAGGAGCCCATCCAGTCGGGCTGTGCCTTGTCGAGGAAGGATAAGAGTTCCTCGAACGCCGCCCTGTCCTCACCGGGGTACCCGAGCATGAGTGTTGTTCTGATTACCGCATCGGGGTTCTTCTCTCTTATCCTGTTGAAGAGCTCTGCATATACTTCCCCGCTTCCCGTTCTCTTCATCGAAAGAAGAACCTCGTGGTTCGCATGCTGAACGGGAATGTCGAAATAGGGAAGAATCTTCTTGCTAGAAGCGACGAGGTCGATGAGATCGAGGGGGAATGTATCGGGATGAATGTAGAGCATCCTCAGCACGAAGTCGCCGTCGAGAGACGAGAGTGTGTCCATGAGTTCCACGAACCTGCTCTTCCCGTATATGTCGAGTCCGTAGGCTCCGAGATCCTGAGCCACGACGTTTATCTCGTAGATGCCGCTCTCTATGAGTCTCTTCGCTTCCGTTACTATTTTCTCGAAGGGCCGGCTTCTGAGAGGGCCCCTGATCACGGGGATTGCACAGTACGAGCAGCAGTGGTTGCAGCCTTCGCTTATCTTGAGGTAGGCGGAGCGCGGGAACGAGAGAAGTTCCTTTCTGTCGTCTCTTTCCCTGTCGGGATCGGGATACGGAGGAACAAGGACGGGTCTTTCCCTCTTCTCGACCTTCTTCAGAACATCGGGAAAGAGGGAGAGATCCCTGTTACCGAAGATTGCGTCGGCTTCGTCGAGTTCCATCTCCTTTCCGTAACGCTCGGCAAGGCATCCCGCCATTATTATCTTCGCCTCCGGGTATCTTTCCCTGAAGGAGAAGAATGTGTTTATGGATTCCTCCTTGGCGCTTTTTATGAAGCCGCAGGTGTTGACGACGATTACGTCTGCATTATCTGGATCAACTGTTCTTTCATAGCCGTTCTCCTCTGCGTATGTGAGAAGAATCTCCGAATCGACCTGGTTCTTGGCGCAGCCGAGGCTTTCCATGTATATCTTTTTCATGCCTTCAAAGATAAATCAAAAAGAAAAAAGAATGTAGCCACCGTCAAAGGGAATCGGCCCCGATTTTCCCTGTTGTCTCAAGGCACTTCTCAAGTGCATCCTCCCCGCTCTTTATCGTAATGTCCGGGGTGACGCCGGTAATGGCCTTGATTCCTCCCTTTCCGTTGTCGATGACGCATGGATTGAAAGTCAGCGAGAAGCCGGCATTCCCGGGAAGGGTGTATGTCCTTCTCCCGATTCCCGTGCCGTTACCGTACGTATTCTCCCCCACGACTGTCGCCCAGCCCGTGGCCACGGCAAAAGAGGAAAGAAAGTCCGCAGTGCAGGATGTTTCACTGTCAACAAGGAGCCAGCGGCGGGCTTCAGAGAAGACTAAGGAAAGTCTTCCCTTTCCGTATGACTTTTCGTACGTGACATCGACGTATGCATCCAGTCCGTAGCGGTTGGAGCGCGTGTAGATCACGTCTTCACTGTAGTAGAGAGCAGCAGTTTCCTTATTCCGGAAGAATGCCCTGTAGATGTAGCTCCACTCCCCGCCGAAGAGGGAGAGAAGACTGTCGAGGTTGCAGTCCTCTCCCCTATGGCAGCCTCTGACGTCTATTATGATGTCGCTGACGAATCTGATCTCCGACAGCTCCGTAATGATTCTCTCCACATCGAGGTCTTCCTCCTCGAAGCTTTTTATGGTGATCAGCACGGCATTGGAGTCGGGAAGAAAGGTGACACGGGAGGAATATGATGTTCCCGTGCTTTTTATCGGGACGCCGGAGACCGAAGCCGTAAGAGGGCGCGAAATGTCTATTTCGTCATATGCGCTGTATTCGGAAGCTATCCTCTCGAAGAGCCTGAGCATGTCCGCCGAAGACGAGGATGAGTTGAACTCCTTCCTGTATTCCTTCTCCATTGTGTCTCCGTCGACGCCGTCACGCTCTGCAATGAGAAAGAGAGGAAATTCATCCTCCATTGTCTTCCAGAAACTCCTGTACGCCTTTGCGTTCACCCCGCCCGCGGAAAGAAGAAGCGGAAACAGAAGGAAAACAAGTAATACGGAGAGAAGCTTTTTCATCTGTCATACATTACCATCTTTCCTCCCGCGGCGTGTGTAAAATCTGAAAACTTCCCATCCCTTGTTGTTTCTTTCCCCTCCCCGGGCTATTCTTTCCCCATGGACAGAAACATCAAGGTCATAGGCGAGAAGGAAGAGAGGGTGAGAGCCCTGTTAAGGCAGACGGAGAAGGACGTGAAGGACAGAGCCTTCAGATACTACGGAATTACAAGGCCCCTGTACCGCCACCTCTTCTTTGCACACATGGAGAAGGACGGGACTCTCGGCTGCTACATAGACAGAGACGAAATAATCGTCCTCTCCGAGAAGCTTCTCGACTACCCGATCTCCACGGTGAAGAACGTCCTCATACACGAATGCGCACACGCAGTCGACACTATCTACAACGGAGTATCGACGGGACACTCCCCGTTCTTCAGGGAAGCAGCGGAGAATCTCGGAATCGAAAAGGGATTCGAGAAGGCGAAGGTCAGGGTCGAGATTTCAGGGAAGATCAAAGCCCGCGAGAAACTCGACAAGCTCATGGCCATGACTGAGTCGTCCTTCGAGAACGAGGCCCTCATAGCCCTCACGAAGGCGCGCGAGCTCATCGAGAAGGCCGCACTCGAGGACGACGGGAAGGACGACAGGGAAGAGAAGATATACAGAGTCGACATCTACGAGAAGAAGCGTATCTGCTCGTATGTCACCTATATCTCCTTCATCGTCGGAGACAGCACCGGAACCTTCTTCGTGAAGAACCACACGGGAGAGGCGGTAGTCCTCACGGCCTACGGCTCCCTCGAGCAGTGCGAAAGCTCGCTCTACCTCTTCGACTACCTCATGTCCGCCCTCGACGACGAAATAACAAGACTGAGAAAACAGGGTAAGTCCGTTTCCCGCGACAGCTTCATGATCGGTGCATACGATGCGATAAGAAAGAAGACCCGGTCTCAGGAAACATCTCTCGTAAAGTCAATAAAGCAGGAGACGGAACAGAAGGCAAGAAGGCTGGCTTTCAAGGATTCAACTCTCACTACATCCCGCGACAGTGTCAGAGTCGACAAGGCAAGCTTCGACTCCGGCTCCTCGTTCGGAAGAGACCTCGACCTGTCGGGAAACATGCAGAAACGGATAAAGAACTGAAAAGAAGAAACATCTTTCGCTCTCTACAATTAAACATTTACGATAAAAAGAGTTAATCAACTCTCAGCATCTCTCTGAGCACGAAGATGCCCGTTCCGGAGTCCCGCGCGGGGACTACCTTATGCTGTTAACCGGGAACGGAAACATGGTTCCGGTAAACCATGCAATGAATCTGATGCAGAAGAAGATGATGAAAAGGCCGGACCCGGAACAGAGGAAGCCGTCAGATCAATCGGGGACGAAAGATTACAGAGCTGAAACTTCAGCCGCTTCATACTCCGGCATTCCTCCTCTCTTCGTGCACACGAAGCCCGAGAGAACGGAGGCACGCTCTGCAGAAAGAACAGCGTCACCGGTCTTCAGGTAGTTGTAGAGGAAGCATGCAGAGTAGCTGTCACCCGCACCTACGGTGTCAGTGACAGTAACCTTCTCCGGCAGAATGCGGTACTCCCCGTCTTTCGTGAAGATGACGGAGCCCTTCTCCCCCTCGGTGAGTATCGAGATATCCACCGCATACTTTCTCATGAGGGCGGAGACACTCAGAGAGGCTGAGAGAGACAGTACGAGAGGAAGCTCGTTCTCGTTGACCTTCAGTATGCTGCAGTTCTCGAGCCCCTCGCGGAGGATGCTTTCCGAATAGAATTCCTTCCGGATATTCACATCGAAGTACCTTATCTCTGCTGTAACTGAAGACGCGACCTTCCTCCAGGTTTCAGAGCTCGTACTGCTCCTGAGGGCAAGTGTTCCCCAGTAGAAGACATCGACTGACTGCGGAAGAGCAGATACAAGCCGGATATCATCCCATGCGCAGGGATGGTTGAAGACATAGTCGGCTTCGCTGCCGTCGATTACGACATCGGCTCTCCCCGTCGGAAAGGAAGAAAGAGCAACACCCTCCGTCCCTATTCCGTTTTTCTCCATCACCGAGAGGGCATCCCGACCCAGTTCGTCGTCTCCGACAGCGCTTATGACAGAGGCTTCTCCTCCGCACTTATGAAAGTGGTATGAGACATTGAGAGGTGCGCCTCCCAGAGACTTCTCGCCGCCGAAGACATCATAGAGAATCTCACCGAATGAGAGGAGCTTCACTTCCAGTAGCCCTTCATTCTTTCCCTTAGGGAGAGTCTGTAGGCTTCCCAGTCTGTAATGCTCTCGCGCGCCACGCCGTCCTCGACGGCAGCCTTTGCAACTGCAACAGCCTCCCACTCGATTACTCTGGGGTCGAAAGGCTTGGGAACGATATAGTTGCGGCCGAAGGAGAAATCGTCTCCGCCGTATGCTCTCCTCACCTCGTCTGGCACCCTCTCCTTCGCAAGTGCAGCAAGAGCCAGCGCCGCAGCCTTCTTCATGTTCTCCGTGATTTCCGTCGCCTTCACGTCGAGAGCGCCGCGGAATATGAATGGAAAGCCCAGGATGTTGTTGATCTGGTTGGGATAGTCGCTTCTTCCCGTTCCCATGATGACATCGTCTCTTGTAGAAATAGCTTCCTCATAGGTAATCTCCGGGTCGGGATTCGCCATCGCAAAGACGATTGGGTTGTCCGCCATGCTGAGGAGCATGTCGGGCTTTAAAAGTCCCTTTGCAGATACGCCCATGAACATGTCCGCTCCGACAATCGCCTCTCCGAGCGTCCGGGCAGCGGTATCTGAGGCAAGCTCGGCGTGCACGGGATTCATGTTCGGGCGGCCTTTATAGATGACGCCGTCGATGTCGGTCATGATGAGATTTTCCTTCTTCACGCCCATTTTCAGGAACATCTTCGCACACGAGCATCCTGCAGCCCCCGCACCGGAGAATACGACCTTCATCTCCTCGAGTTTCTTCCCGACAATCTCGGAGGCATTGAGGAGTGCGGCGGACGCGATGATGGCCGTTCCGTGCTGGTCGTCGTGGAATACGGGAATGTCGCAGCGCTTCTTTAGTTCGTTCTCGATGTAGAAGCACTCCGGGCCCTTTATGTCCTCGAGGTTGATTCCTCCGAAGGAGGGAGAGATCGCCTCGACTATGTCGATGAACTTATCGGGATCCTTCTCGTTTACTTCTATGTCGAATACGTCGATGTCGGCAAAGCGCTTGAAGAGAACACCCTTTCCTTCCATGACGGGCTTACTAGCAAGCGCTCCCCTGTCACCCAGTCCCAGTATTGCCGTACCGTTCGAGATGACGGCGACGAGATTGCCCTTGTCGGTATACCTGTACGCATTGTCCCTGTTCTCATCTATCTTAAGTACAGCCTTTGCGACACCGGGTGTGTAAGCCAGGGCGAGATCCTCTGCCGTTGAACACGGCTTCGTGGGGACGACGGAGACCTTTCCGGGTCTTCCTTCACTATGGTAGCGTAATGCCTTCTCTTCGAGATTATCCATATAATCACCTCACTGGAAGCTTACATCAGATACCCTTTGTTTTTCCATATGAGGGGGGTGTTATTCTCCGCAGCCGCTCCGTACTCTGCAGATTTCTTCGTTGATTTCCCCATCCGTCATCCCGTACGGAAAATCACTCTCCTCCTTCGCCGTGTTGATGAAGTACTTATAGTCTCCTCATCGTCCTCACTGATGAGAATATTCGTTTCCGACCCGTCTCTCATCGAAACGGGAGCCGTAATGCTGAGATGGCAGGTATCATCATCCGTCTTCGCCGGCATCGTACTGCTCATCACGGTACTCTTCGAGTCAATGGAAGAAGTACATAAAGAAGATGGGTAACAACCGTTACGGCTACTGGAAAATTCTGTAAGGCCAGTGTACCAGAAGTGTACCAGAATTTCTGAAAACACGTTCACAGGGGGCGTTTCTGACATCATCGGACACCCCCTCGAAAAGAGAGGATGAGCCTTTCATTTTGAAATGCATTCTCTTCTGCCGTAAATAAATGCCCCCGGCTTTCGCTGAGGGCATCTGTCTTGGACTTTTATAATCAGCCTTCGATCGTGCAGTACATGAAATACTTGTAGCCGAGCGGGTTGGAGAAGAATCCCTTGACCGAGTCGTCAAGCATGTAGATGTCTGTGTAGTAGTAGAGAGGTACGATACAGCCGCTCTCCATGAGCATGTCTTCAGCCATGTGCATGAGTTCACATCTGACTGTGAGATCCGTGCAGCCCTTGATTGTGGAGATGAGGACATCGAATGTCTCTGACCATGTACCCTTTTCAACCTTTACGTCGTAGCCGTAGGAAGTGAGGTCGAGAGAGTAGATGGCGACATCTGCGTTTGCACCCTTGCCGTACTGAACATCGTTGTTACCGCTTGCTGTTGTCCACATATCGAGGAAGCAGATAGCGTCGTTGTAGTCAGCGAGCCAGCCGTTTCTTGCGATGGAATAGTCGCCTGCCTTTCTTGTGTTGAGGAAGGTGTTCCATTCCTGGTTCTCGAGGACGAGGTTGATGCCTACTGCAGCGAATGCGCTCTGGAGGTACTCACCGATAGCCTTGTGGCCCGAGGAAGTGTTGTAGAGGTATGTGAGAGTCGGGAAGTTCGTGAACATTCCTGTCGTTTCATCATAGTCATAATACTTCTTGAGAATCTCGACTGCTTCGTTGTAGTTGCTTTCGATAGCATCTTCAGAAACATCATAGTAGCCGTAGTAGCTCTTGTCTGTGCCGCCTGCTGTCTGATAGAACTGGCTGCCGTCAGCATTTGTGATACCCATAGCTACGAAGGAAGAAGCGGGTTCCTGACCAGCCTGTCCGATTTCCTCGCAGATGTAGTTTCTGTCGATGAGGAGAGCTGTTGCCCTTCTGA
>CAVILL010000052.1:0-15320 GCA_963643635.1 Sphaerochaetaceae bacterium
AAAAGCGGGTGGAATATCATCTGCGGATTCCTCTCTGACCGTTTCGAGTACTCATTTCGCTAACCCTCTTCACCTCAACAAGATATCCCTTATTCCTCCGGAAAATAGTCTGCGACGTTCCGCGGCGTCTCCACGTTTACCGAACATTTTTATCCAGTGTCCGGCTATGGACTTTCCTCACCTTTAATGTTATTTTCTCATCCGAGGGAGTAGGAGCGCCTGGCGAACAAGTCAACATACTGGATTCTTCCTGGCTTGTTGTAATTCCGAGACTCATGCTGTAAAGGTATGAGGATTCTCTTTCCCTTTTTCAGCAGACTATCTTCATTCAGGACATAAGAGGAAAAACATGGACTGGGGACTATTGATCGCAAACAGCATCCTTCTGGGTGCCGGACTTGCCGTGGACGCTTTCAGCGTATCGATCGCGAATGCAATCGCAGAGCCGAAGATGGGGAAGAACAAGAAGTTCTACGTCGCTCTCACCTACGCTCTCTTCCAGATAGCGATGCCGCTCATCGGATGGGTGTGCGTACACACAATCAGTGAGTACTTCACGGCATTCCAGAAGTGCATCCCTTATATCGCACTCGTGCTTCTCTGCTACATAGGAATAAAGATGCTCATCGAGGCAAGGAAGGGAGGAGACGATGAAGAGGTACACTATGTAACACTTACCGTAAAGACCCTCATCATCCAGGGCATAGCTACAAGCATCGACGCCCTCTCTGTCGGCTTCGCCATTGCCGAGTATACGACAGCGGAAGCTGTAATCGGCTCCATTATCATAGGAATAGTCACCTTCTTCATCTGCACATGCGGCCTCTGGCTTGGTAAGAAGGCGGGAGAGAAGCTCAAGAGCAAGGCCTCGGTACTCGGAGGTATCGTCCTCATAGCGATTGGTATCGAGATATTCGTGAAGAATCTGTTCTTCTGAGACGAGAGGCCGAGCGGCCTCTTTTCTATTCCCCGCATTAACGACAACTGCCCTCCCTCAGGAGAGCAGATATACGAGTATACATTGCCTGTTGTACTTCAGATTATGATATTAAACCGGATCCGCCTTGACTTCCTGATTTGCTGAATCAAGAAGCTTGGGATTTATGTCAGCGGGGAAGTAATCACCAACCCACTTTGACTCCCAGCCGTTTATATTTTTGATTTCTTCTGCCGTCTTATTTATTTTAATCGACGTAAGGGCAGTACAACCGTCAAAAGCTCCAAAACTTCCTGTTGCTATTGTTGTTATTCCAGACCCGATTTCAACAGTTACAAGAGACTTGCAGTATCCAAATGCACTGCCCCCTATTTCAGTAATTGAATCAGGAATTGTTAGACTTGTGAATGAATTACCCTCAAAAGCTGATTGCTCAATCTTTGTAACTGTTGATGGAAGTTGTGAAAACGAGGTAATGCTGCATTTGCTGAACATGCTGGATGGAATAGCTGTAATCGTGCTTCCTTCCTCGAATTCGAAACTTGTTATTTTTTTATTCGCAGTGAAAACCCAGTTCCCAATAGATGTTACAGAAGCGGGAATTACAATCTTTCCGGTCAAGTCACAATTGGAGAAAGCGCTGTTTCCTATAGTCTTTAAACCGTCAGGGAGAACGCAGCTCGTAAGCTTAGTACAGTTTTCAAAAGCTCCGCCGCCTATTGTTTCCAGAGAGGATGGTAAATTACAACTTTCAAGGGAATAGCATGACCTGAATGCATTTTTCGATATCGTCTTGATTGTATCAGGAAGAGTAATCGAGGTGATAGACTCACTCACAGTCTGGAAGCTTCCGACCTCAGTCACCTTCTTTCCCTGATACAAGCTGGAAACC
Organism: Sphaerochaetaceae bacterium; assembly: GCA_963643635.1. Classification (GTDB taxonomy): domain Bacteria; phylum Spirochaetota; class Spirochaetia; order Sphaerochaetales; family Sphaerochaetaceae; genus Ornithospirochaeta. The sequence goes on from CAVILL010000052.1 coordinate 1,830, forward strand.
TTGAAGGTTGCAGCAGTTACGCCGGCTTTGGGGGTTACGGCAAGAACTGCTGCATCTGCTTCTGCGGGCTTGTACTCGAGATTGCTGTCAATCCAGTTTGCATAGAGCTTCGTGAACTTCGTGACTTCAACGGTATCACCATCGGCGTAGCGTGTTCTGCTGCCGTCTGCATCCTCTGCAGTATACCAGCCGTCGAATGTAGCGCCTTCGCATGTCACATCCTCAGCCTTGAGAACAGCAACCTTTCCCTCGGGCACGACAGCTCTCTTTGTAGAAGTTGAAACGAATGAGCCAGTGAAGTTGCCGTCAATGTCTGTGAGGACATATACGAGGAGACAGATTGTGTCATCTTCCGTATCTGTATAGATTGCCCTGATTTCTGTGTCTCCGGAGATTGTAACCTTCACTCCGGGAGCCTTTATGTACTTGTCGCTGTTGACCTTCCAGCCGAGAAACTCTGCATCGCTGTTAGCGGGGAGCGTGTAGTCACTGCCGTCGAAGGCTATTTCAGTTGTGACCTTGTCACGGTCTGTTACTGTGACATCGTGGAAGAACGGATCCTCTCCGCAGGAGACGAAGAGAATGAGTGCCGCAAGGGCTGATGCGAATAACGCTGCTGCTTTTTTCATCTGTTGTTCCTTTTGTATTTTTGTTATTTAAACAACAAAATACTATAAAAAAAAACATTCGCAACAGTTTTCGTTTTTCAGTTTCCCTTCCTGCGGTATTCGGTGGGAGTCACTCCCTCCTCCATGCGGAAACGCTGGGTGAAGTAGGAAGAGGAGGAGAAGCCGAGGGTTGAGGCGATTTCGGTGACGCTGAGCTCCGTCGAGGAGAGGAGGTATCTGGCCTCCCTTATCCTCCTCTTCTCGAGGTAGGCCTTCGGGGAGAGCGAGCAGCTCTGCGTGAACTTCCTGACGAGGTGGAATTTCGAGAGATGGAAGCGCGAGGCGAGGTCGTCGAGGGTGATGGCTTCCATGTAGTGGGTGTCCATGTAATGCTTGACCTCCATCATCCTCGAGTTCCTGCTGTCTGTCTCCCTGAGGAGAATCGGAGTCGAGGGAAGACGGGTGAGGATTGTCATTATCGAGAGGAATACGGAGGCGGCCTCGACTTCATATCCCGCATCGGAGCGCGACAGCACATTGTAGATTCTCCTGACGCCTTCGCCGACCCTGGCTTCGTACCGCCCGAGGGGGAATACGGGATTGTATTTCTCGCCCGCAGCGTAGTCGCGGAGTGCTATATTGGCAACTCCGAGGACGTAGTACTCCATCGAGTCCTCCGTACTCGACTTCTCCGTGTGGTGGAAACCCGGAGGAAGGACGACGAAATCGGACTTCCGGACGGGATAGGACGAGGACTGTGTTATTATCTCGCCTTCGCCCTCCTCTATGTACATGAACTCCGTGAAGGTGTGACAGTGCATGATGCTCGACCAGTCCTTCTCGTAGCGTGAGTAGCTGAAGTAGAGGAGCTCCGGGAGCTGTCTCGTCTTCTCGGATGAGAATTCGAAGCGGAAGTTACTCATACAGTCATTGTAGTATGTACTCTTCAATAAGCAAGAAAAATAAGACATACAGCAAGAAAATGATGGTTTTACCTCTTTCATGCCTTACGATGGAATCATAAGGGGCATCTGCCCCGGGAGGAATTCTATGAAAAAGATTATCACTATCCTGCTCGTACTCTGTCTCTCCCTCTCCCTCTTTGCACAGGCTGCATCGGAGAAGAAGACTGAAGAGAAGTCGAATACACTGACCGTATGGGCATGGGACAAGAACTTCAACATCCCCGCACTTCTGGAAGCTGAAAGAATCTACCAGATCGACCATCCCGATTTCAAACTCGAAATCGTCGAGAACGTCTACACAGATATCGAAGTGAAGCTCATCACAGCTGACAGCGCAGGCGACTACTCGACTCTCCCCGACATCTTCCTCATGCAGGACAACTCCGCTCAGAAGATGCTCACGAACTATCCCGGAATCTTCACGTCCCTCGACAAAAGCGGAATCAACTTCGCTGACTTCGCAGCAGGAAAGGTTGCTGTCGGTTCCTCGAACGGAAGCCAGTACGGCCTTCCCTTCGATAACGGCGCAGTCATCATGCCTGTCCGCACAGACCTCATCGCAGAGGCAGGCCTTACGGTTGAAGACTTCACGAACATCACATGGGATCAGTTCTTCGTCAACGCTCACAAGGTCAAGGATGCTACGGGAATCGACATGCTGACGACAAGCGGCGGCAGTGAGATCGTACTCATGATTCTCCAGTCCGCAGGAGCAAGTCCGTACGTTGACGGAAAGATCAACCTCGAGAACAACGAAATCCTCTTTAAGGCTATGGAAATCTATGCACGCCTCATCAACGAGGGCCTCATGACAGACTACACCGACTGGGATCAGTACATTGCATCCTTCAACACGGGTAAGGCTGTCGGACTCATCCAGGGTAACTGGATTCTCTCCTCCATCCAGGCTGCTGAAGACCAGTCTGGCAAGTGGGCTGTATGTCCGCTTCCGTCACTCGACGGCGTCGAAGGAGCTACGAACTACTCCAATTCCGGCGGTGCAAGCTGGTATGTATCTTCCAACTGCTCCAACACAGAGCTCGCTTACGACTTCCTCAAGTCCACACTCGGCTCATCTCTCGAACTCTATGACAACATCCTCCTCTCCAACGGCGTCATCACGACATACATCCCCGCCGGGAAGAGCGAAAGATACCAGGACGAGGTCGAGTACTATGCAGGCCAGAAGGTCTACGCAGACATCGTAGAGTATGCTGAGGGCGTACCCGCATGTGACTTCGGTTCCTACTACAACGATATCAGAAGTGCTGTCACAGTCGCCATCACGAACGTTGTACAGAAGGGTGCAGACATCCGCACGGAAATGAAGACTGCACAGGAGACTGTCGAATTCGCTATCGGTTACTGATAACCCGACACCACAGGGGCGGGACAATCCCCGCCCCTTTTCTTTTGAAAGTAAAGGAGAATGCTGAAGTGACAAAGAGAAGCCTTACACTTGAGAGAAAGTTCCGCATAACGGGATGGATTTTCCTCCTTCCCGCAACTGCTCTCATTTTCGCCTTCTGTTTCTACCCGATGCTCCAGGCCGTTCTTCTCTCGTTCAAGAGGGGAAACGGAAAGAACGAGACATGGGTCGGACTCCAGAACTACGCGCGTCTCTTCAAGGACAGGACCTTCAGGGAATGTCTCTTCAACACTGTCTTCTACTTTCTGATCCAGGTTCCGATCATGCTGATCCTGGCCCTCATCCTCGCGCAGATGCTGAACAACCCCAAGCTCAGAGGAAAGAGTATCTTCCGCACCCTCATATTCCTTCCCTGCGCAACATCGCTCGTATCATATTCGATGATCTTCAAGTCGCTCTTCGCCTCGAACGGTCTTGTGAACACGATGCTGGGGTGGATAGGAGTCGAGGGACCCGACTGGTTCAACTCCGCATGGTCGGCGCGCATCGTAATCGTCGTGGCGCTCATCTGGCGCTGGACGGGCTACAACATGGTCTTCTACCTCGCGGGACTCCAGAACATCGACTCCTCGATTTATGAAGCCGCGACAATCGACGGCTGCTCGAGTGCCGCGAAATTCTTCAGAATTACGGTTCCGCTCCTGAGGCCCACGATTCTTCTTACGGCCATCATGAGTACCTCCGGTACCCTCCAGCTCTTCGACGAATCGGTGAACCTCACCGGGGGAGGACCGGGAAAGGCGACGATGACACTCGCACACTACATCTACAACACGACATTCGTCGACACACCGAACTTCAACTACGCCTCGGCGCTCTCGGTGTTCATTCTCGTTTCAATTGCGGTACTCTCCGTAATACAGATGAAGGCAGGTGACAGGCGTGACTAATAAGAAGGTTAGAGATACAGGACTCAGAGTAAGCTACATCATTCTCACCATAGCCGCTGTTCTTTCGGCGTTTCCGCTGTACTACATGCTTTCGGGAGCGACGAACAAGAGCATAGACATCATCCGCGGCCGGCTCATACCGGGAACATACCTCGTGGAGAACTTCAAGACCCTCACGGCAAACCAGGACCTCGGAAGGGCGCTCTTCAACTCCTTCCGTAACAGCATAATCGTCACGGTGCTGACACTCCTTGTCTGCTCGATTGCGGGCTACGGCTTCGAAATCTACCACGACAGGCACAAGGACAGGCTCATGGCCGTGCTTCTCACGGCTATGATGCTGCCATTCGTGGCGACTATCGTGCCGCTTTTCAAGATGTTCAGCAGGATGCATCTCATCAACACGATCCATGCCCTCATCCTCCCCACGGTTTCGACACCCTTCATGATAATGCTCTTCCGCCAGTCCGCGCGCTCGTTCCCGCATGACATAATCGAGGCGGCAAGGCTCGAGGGCCTGAGCGAAATCAGAATATTCATTACGATGTTCATTCCCGTCATGAAGTCCACGTACGGAGCAGCCGCCACTGTGACATTCATGAGTGCATGGAACAACTACCTCTGGCCGAAGATCATCTTCCAGTCGAACGAGAGCATAACGATGCCGATGCTCGTTGCAAACCTCAAGAGCGTCTACTTCGTCGACTACGGCATGCTGATGCTAGGGGTCCTCATCTGCACTCTCCCCACAGCCATCATCTTCCTCTGTCTCCAGAAGAGCTTCGCCAACGGCATTACGGGATCCATCAAATGACGAGAGAGGAAGCTGAGATCGAATTCGCAAGACGTACGGGCTACCTCAAAGAGGACGATGACCTGCATTCTCTCTGGAAGGAGGAAAGAAGACGGAGAGAAGAGGATTATCCCTACGGGGTAAGGAACGCCTGTCTTGAGTACGAGATGTTCCTGGAGATGTTCCTCACGTCCTTCCGCCTCGCCTTCGCTCTGAGAGACGAAAGCATTCACTATCCTTACAGGGAACTGACGAAGAAGGACACGGACACCTTCTGGAATGAAAACAGAAAACTCTTCACCCGCTATGACGGCGACTCCTTCGAGAAGAAGGAGGTCGAGGACATAATCGCAAAGAGAATAAGAGAGGGGGAATACTGGACGAATGTCAACAAAATATTACTTCGAAGCTTGTAACCCCTCACCCGGGGAGGGAACAATCCGGAATCCATTCTCCTCCCTGGAGTCTCTGAAGGACATAAAGCCCGGAACGGGAGACGAAATACTCCTGAAGTGCGGCTCTGTCTTCAGGGGAGAATACATCCACCTTCACGATACCGACGGCGTTACGATTTCGTCCTACGGCACGGGCCCCAGGCCCGTCATAGACGCCTCCGGAAGCGGAGTATGGTTCGAGGACTACGGATGGCCGCTCGACAACCCCTGTCACCGTTACTACTCCGATGTGTCGTCGACGGTGCTCCTCTTCGACTGCAATGACATCAGGATAGAGAACATCGAAGTCAGGAATTCCGACAGCGATATATACCGCTGGTATGACGGTCTGAGAATGCCTCGTACCGGCATTGCCGTGGCTGCACAAAACAGAGGTACCGTCACCGGCACGACAATCGAAAACGTCTTCGTCCGAGACGTCAGGGGCAACATCTATGACAAGCACCTCTCGAACGGAGGAATCTACTTCACGGCCCTCAGGCCGGATGAGGGCAATCCCCTCATCCCGCGCTTCGACAATGTCCGCATCTCCGGATGCTTCATCAAGAGCGTCTCGAGATGGGGAATAGCCGTGGGCTATACATACCTCTGGAAGAAGTTCGCGGGAACGGAAACGACAGAGGAAGTCTTCGGGAAGTACGGTAATACGAACGTAAGGATAGACAACTGCTACGTTAAGGAAGCCGGAGGCGATGCCATCACCGTGATGTATGCCCTGAGGCCCGTCGTCTCATACTGCCGCTCTGACGGAGCCGGAGAGGAGATGAACGACCTCCTCTACAGCGAACCCCTGGAGAGGAAGGGAAAGGTTGCGGCGGCAATCTGGCCCTGGAAGTGCCTTGACGCCCTCTTCGAATACAACGAAGTCTACGACACACGTCTCAATCAGGACGGAATGGCCTACGATGCCGACAGCGGCTGGGGAACAGTCTACAGACACAACTACTCCCACGCAAACGAAGGCGGCGCCGTGATGTTCTGCCTGGGGGAGGCAATCGGATCGGTGTATGAGAGGAACGTCTCCGATGACGACCTCGGCGGAGTGCTCTCCCCTTCGGGGTGTCCCGACGGCATTGTCAGCAACAACAGGATCTACCGCAGGAAGAGCACGCCTCTCCTCAGACGGAGAATGAGTGACGGAAAGATAATCCTCTCGGACAACGAGGAAACAATAATCGAAAGGAAACGATGATATGAAGACAAAAGGCCGTGTTACGATACCAACCGATCTCGACATCATAAAGGAAACCCTGGAAACAGCTGAAAAGTGGGGTGCCGATGCCCTTCGCGACTGCGACGGAACGGAGTTCCCGCCCGAGCTTGCAGAGAGCGGAATGAAGATATACAAGACGTACTACACGACCCGGAAGGACAACGACTGGGCCCTCGCACACCCGGAAGAGATACAGCAGATGTACATCATGTCCCGTCCGAAGGTCGCGGAGGAGAGTACGCTCACGGTTCCCCTCATGGAGGGAATTCACCCGAGACTTCTCAGGATAAACCCGAAGGACAACAGACGCTGGTGGGAGGTAATCGACAGGACTGCGGGAGATGTCACTTCAGAGTGGTCCTATGACGAGGAGACGCAGGCTGTCACGATTACAGCGGTTCCCTTCCATGAATACACAGTGTCGTTCCTCGCATTCATCATGTGGGACCCCGTGCACATGTACAACGCAGTGACAAACTCCTGGGACACGGAGCCTCAGATCACCTTCGACGTACGGCAGCCCCTGACACACGCATTCTCACTCGAGAGACTGAGGAAATTCATAAAGGAACACGAATACGTCGATGTCATAAGATTCACAACCTTCTTCCATCTCTTCACGCTCATCTTCGACGAAAAGGCAAGGGAGAAGTATGTCGACTGGTTCGGCTACTCGGCATCGGTGTCGCCGTACATTCTCGAGAAGTTCGAGAAGGAGGCCGGGTACCCGTTCAGGCCCGAGTACATAATCGACCAGGGCTACTACAACAACCAGTACAGAGTACCGAGGAAAGAATACGGGGATTTTCTCGCTTTCCAGAGAAGAGAGGTCTGTGCGCTCATCAGGGAGTTTACGGATATCTGCCACGAGGAGGGAAAGGAAGCGATGATGTTCCTGGGTGACCACCACATCGGCGTGGAACCCTACATGGACGAATTCAGGGAGAGCGGAATCGACGCAGTCGTGGGAAGCATCGGTAATGGTTCGACTCTTCGTCTCCTCTCCGACATACCCGGCGTGAAGTACACGGAGGGAAGATTCCTCCCCTACTTCTTCCCCGACACCTTCCATGAGGGAGGAGACCCCGTCAGGGAGGCGAAGGAGAACTGGGTTACCGCACGCCGCGCAATTCTGCGTAAGCCCATCGACCGCATCGGCTACGGCGGATATCTTTCCCTTGCGCTGAAGTTCCCGGAGTTCATGGACTACATAGAATCCGTCTGCAATGAATTCAGAACCCTCTACGACAACGTGAAGGGAACGACACCCTTCTCCTTCAAGAAGGTTGCCGTACTCAACTCCTGGGGAAGGATGCGTAACTGGGGAGCCCACATGTACCACCATGCTCTCTACCAGAAGCAGAACTACAGCTATGCGGGAGTTCTCGAGATTCTCTCCGGCGCTCCCTTCGACACTCTCTTCATCAGCTTCGACGACATCATCGAAGACGAACACGCTCTCGACGGCATAGATGCGATCATCACAGTCGGCGACGGAGACACCGCACACACGGGCGGTGAGTACTGGGACAACCCGGTTGTTCCCGAAAGGCTGAGAAAGTTCGTGTACAACGGCGGAGGCTTCATAGGAATAGGAGAGCCCACCGGCCACCAGAGAAACGGCCACTTCATCCAGCTCTACGATGTTCTCGGAGTCGAGAAGGAGACGGGCTTCACTCTCGGCTACGACAAGTACAACTGGGATGTGCACGAGCACTTCATTACAGAGGAGTCGGGAGAGGACTTCAACTGGGGAGAGGGAAAGAAGAGCATCTACGCCCTCGAGGGTACGACGATTATTGCTGCAAAGGACAGGGAAGTACAGGGTGCAGTAAGGGAATGCGGAAAGGGACGCGGCGTCTATCTCTCGGGGCTCCCGTACTCTGCGGAGAACACGCACCTCCTCGTGAGAGCAATTCTCTGGGCGACGGGAAGCGAAGACATGATTCACACATGGTCAAGCACAAACCCCTACGTCGAAGTCAACGCATACCCCGGAAACAGGAAGTACTCGGTCGTCAACAACACCTACTGTCCCCAGAAGACCACCGTCTACACGACAGGCGGTCACTCCTTCGACCTGGAACTGGAGGCGAACGAAATCATCTGGTACACGATAGACTGAAGCTGCGTCCGCTTTTATACCACAGTCCTGAAAACTGTGGTATAATTCTTGTGATTTGACCCTGAATTAAAAAGAAAAGCGCATAAGAGACATCGAAGAGAAGCTGAAAACCCTCCCCTCGGGCACGATTTCGACGAAAAAGGTCGGAGGAAGGGAATACTACTACCTCAGGAAGCGTACCGACGGGAAAATAAGGGAGAAATACATTCCCCTGAAGGACCTTGAGGACGTGAGGAAGGAAATTGAAGAGAGAAGAAGACTCACCGGCGAACTCAGAGACCTTGAGGAAACAGAAACCTCCCCGTTTCTGACAAACGTAACAACCGGCACCGCTCTTGATAAACTCACCCTTCCCGTCCGGGACTACAGAAGAAGGGAAATCTTCTCTACGCTTGAAAAGTACATTCACAGTGACATATCGGGAAGAGTGTTCATACTCTTCGGTCTCCGGAGAACTGGAAAAACGACCCTGATGAAGCAGCTCATCCTCTCCCTTACAGACGAAGAGAGAGAGAAGACCGCATTCATCCAGCTCACCCCTTCCGACACGCTCTCCTCCCTCAACAGGGACCTCAAGGCACTCGAGAGCGACGGGACAGGGTATGTCTTCATCGACGAGGTTACTTTCCTCGAGGAGTTCATCGAAGGCGCTGCGGTCCTTTCAGACATTTATGCCGCATCGGAAATGAAGATAGTCCTCTCCGGAACAGACTCCCTGGGTTTTGTTCTCAGTTCCCGGGATGAGCTCTACGACAGAACCGTCATGTTCCACACCACATTCATCCCGTACAGGGAATTCGAGAATGTGCTGGGAGTGAAAGGCATAGACGAATACATTCTCTACGGAGGCACGATGTGCATCAGCAAAAGCCGGTACAATTCCCCCTCTCCGTTTTCCGGGGAGAGGGAGGCCGGTGAGTACGTCGATTCCTCCATTGCCCGCAACATCCGGCACTCCCTGATGCACTACCGTAACGGCGGACATTTCACGCCTCTCTACAGACTTTATGAGAAGAACGAGCTCACCTCCGCTGTCAACCGCGTCGTCGAGGACATGAATCACCGCTTCACCGTCGAAGTCCTTACGAGGGATTTCAAGTCATCCGACCCTGCAGTTTCAAAACGGAACATGAGAAAGGACAGAAACAGTCCCTCCGACATTCTGGAGTACACGGACACCGAAGCTGTTACAGCAAGGCTGAAGGAGCTCCTCGAGATAAGGAACAGAGACGAACAGACTCTCGAGATAACAGATACTGCAGCCTCGGCGATAAGGGAGTATCTTCTGCAGCTCGATCTCATCAGGGAAGTCGACGTCGTCTTCCTCGCCGGAACAAGAGAGAAAGACAGGCGGATTCTCATCTCCCAGCCGGGCCTCAGGTACGCCCAGGCAAAGGCCCTGATAGAAAGCCTCATGCAGGACAGGACATTCGATTCCCTGTCCGCAGCCACAAGGGAAGCTGTCAGAAAGAGAATTCTCAGCGAGATAAGCGGCCGTATGATGGAAGATATTATACTCCTCGAAACGAGTATCGCCTTCCCGAAAAAAGACGTCTTCGTTCTGAGGTTCCCCGTCGGCGAATTCGACATGGTCATAGCTGACAGGGATGACATCTCATGCGAGATATTCGAAATAAAGCACAGCGACAAAATTATTCCGGAGCAGTACAGACACCTTCTTGACGAGGAGAAATGCCGCAGGACCGAACACTTCTACGGTCCTGTAAGACGCCGCACAGTCCTCTACAGAGGAGAGTCGGGAGAAGTCGGAAACATAAGATACATGAACGTGGAAGAGTACCTGAAGTCTCTGCCGCAGGGAGAGAGGGTTACCTGGCTCTGAGAGATATCGGGGATTTAACTTGCCGGCATCTTGCTGGAGAAACTCAAAGGTACACACTTATACGCAACAATGTTCTGTTTTATTCCGCTTTTTAGAGTATTTTAACCTGCTCGTAAATTGCCGGGAAGCCATAATCAACCGACATTGTTACCCCGTACGCCATCTGTCTCTTCTTCCCTAAAGGCCTGACAGCGATGTCGAAGGCGGGCATCTGACCGATATTTGATAAAGTTATCTTATCAAATAGATGTATAATTGACATTTTCAAACTGTCAGATGTTGCGTCCTCGGAGATGATACGTTATCATACGACTGAGGTTTGAAGATGAATATAGAGGAGATGAGAGAAAAGATACTGTCAGACAGGGAGCTTGTTACTTCTCATGACTACTTTGAGAGAGATTTTTCCATCAGGGAAGTCAGGGGAATGGCAACATGTATCGTCGGCGGACGCAGAACGGGAAAGACCTCCTATCTCAAGCACTATGCCGGAAAGCTCATTGAGAACGGTCTTGAGAAGGAAAAGGTATGTTATCTGAGCTTCTTCACTTCAGACGATACGAACTTCCCCTTCTCTCTCATCAGCGACGCATATTTCTCCCTCTATCCCGACTACAAATCGGAGGAAGTCTATTTCTTCCTCGATGAGATAGAAACAATCCCTTCCTGGGGCGGAGGCGTCAGCTACATGATGGAGAGATATCCTCTCTGTCATGTCTTCATCACCGGTTCCAGTGCAGAATATCTTTCGCTTGAGATACCGACCGAACTCAGGGGCCGCGCGCTCTCCTGGAAATTCTATCCTCTCTCCTTCAGGGAGTTTCTCTCCTTCAATGGAGTGACATACAATACTGAAGACAGAACTTTCAGTTCTTCTGACAAGGCTCTGCTCACTCACTGGTTTAAAGAATACATGGAGAGAAGTTCCTACCCTGTGCTGTATGCCAACACGGACAAGGAAATCCGGAAACTGACCCTCTCATCGTACTTCGACACTGTTTTCTCGAGGGACCTGATTGAAAGATATGATGTATCGAGAGGTACGCTGATGAAGTCACTGCTGAAGAGGATGGTGAAGAATTCCGGTTCTCCCTATACGATACGGAAGCTCATGGCCGTAATGAAGAGCACAGGATACTCCACCTCCATCGAGCTGATATCATCCTATCTGGATATGATGGTCACATCCTCCTTCATGATACCCGTTCCCATCTACGGAACAGAGAAGCAGATGGAGAGAAATGACAAGAAGATGTATGTAATAGACCATCAGATGGCTGTTCTCTTCAGAGAGTTTGACAAGGGAGCGGGAATAATACTCGAACACATCGTCCTTATGGAACTGAGACGCAGGACGGATCTGAACATAGCATATTACAGGTCAAAGAACGATGAGGAGTGCGATTTCATCCTCTATGATGACGACAGGACCCCCGTTCTTCTTGTCCAGGTTACTGATGACTATGACGAGTCAAAGGAGAGAGAGGTCAGAGGTCTTGTCTCGGCAATGAAGGAAACAGGCCTGAGTGAAGGTTATATTGTCACAGCATGCTCATCAGAGATAATCTGCGTGGATAACAGAGAGATAACGGTTATCCCCGCATGGAAGTTCGTTCTGAGCGATTTCCTCTGATCTGCCGCTGTAACCGGGACAATTATCCGAGTGCTCTGACCTGTGTACTGTAGTACCTCGTTCTACCCTTCTTTACGGATGATATGTATCCCTTCTCCTCGAGACTTCTGAGTGTCTGCCTGAGGTATGTCGAGTTGCTTATCCCGAGATGACCGGCTATCTCTCCGGCGTTTCTTGCCTTTCCCACGCAGTAGACGATGATTCTCTTCCCCAGTTCGCTCTCACCTTCGGCCGAAGAGGCTGCAGCATCATCGTCTATGCCGCCGGCCCAGGTGAGGTCGGGAAGAACGAGAGTGAAATGATCGCTCTGAATGTCGACATAGGGTTTGTGGCTCTCATCTGCATCGGCATAGTCTTCGAGAATCTTCTCGAATCCCGTTCCGGCGGCTTCCATCACATCGCACTTCACGAGTACGCCGCATATGATTCCGCTGCGCCGTTTCGATATCAGCCTCCCGAGATCGTCTGCGCGGCCGCTGAGATTGCTGCCGTAGAATCCTCCCGGGGACGAGAGTTCAAGGCAGTTTCTGAATACCGTTATGTCTATCTGAGTTCCGTCGAGGAAATAGTCGCGGTGCGCAAACGCATTGACAAATCCTTCCATCCCCGCCCTCTTCGGGTACGAATACAGGTCTACATGCCTGCCCGAGAGCTTGATGATGGAATGGACACTGTTCTCCATCACGAAAGCAGAGGCGGCGTTTATGGAATCGATTATGTTCCCGATGAATTTCCTGATGTTGTCGATTCTGTCGCTTCCCCTTGTAAGACCGGAGAAGACGGAGCACTGCAGCATCGTCTTGTCACCTTTATAATCATCTCTGAAAAGCAGCGCTCCGTTTGAAAGGAATCCGGCCTCGTTGAAGAACCCCGGGGAAAGGAGTGTCTTGTCCGTCAGCTCCCTGCCATTCGTCTTCTCACTGTGAAAGGCGATGAGAGAGGAGAAAATCACTCCTGTCGTAACTGACAGAGGAGACTACGGCGTCGTACTGCGTTCTGTCGCTGTTCCTGCACATATTGATTACCTCTCCGTATGTGGCACCGTTCGTGTATCCGTCGCGGCGCATGTATATGGAAGGTGCATTATGGTATTTGAGTACTACCGGCTTTGCCTTCGATTCCCCTATTCTGATGCAGAGAATCAGAAGCTGCTTACCCCCGACAGCATAAGGGATGAAACTGATCTGTACCGAAGGATTGGAAAATATGTGCTGATTGACGGTATTGTTGAAGTAATTCCTCTCACCTTCCGCCTCAGTTTCAGTGAACCCCAGAAGCTTTCCGCTCCTGTCCTCGACGCCTACATACAGTGTCCCTCCGCTGACGTTCGAGAAGCCGGCAACAGTCTTCAGCCAGTCTTCCGTGTCTTCACGGTTGAGACGTGCCTTGAATTCAACAGAAGCGTTCTCCAGGGGACTTATACCGAGTAATTCATTTACAGTCATACATTCACCTCGATTGACTCTCAACTTCAACAATTTACCCAATCTTTGCATAGAATATACGCAACCTAAGCCAGATTCTCTATTATCTCGTC
>CAVILL010000053.1:0-15096 GCA_963643635.1 Sphaerochaetaceae bacterium
GCTCCTTGAGTATCTGGTCGAGGTAGAGGGCACGGTAGAGGGGGAGATGCATCTTTCCGTTTGTGAAATCCTTTATCGAGAGACCCGAGGAGAGGAAGAGGTCCGCAAGAGCGTCGAGCGACACATCCTCGAGGGAGATGAAGTCTCCGTTTCTGAGACGGTGGTACTTCTTTCTGTCTCTGTAGGATTTCAGAATCTCCACAAGCTCTTCGACAGAGAGATCTCCCAGATCAAGATTGAAGCTGAGTATGCTGTCGTCCTTCTCGTCGATGTCGAGGAATGAGGAGATGGAAGGCATTTTCCTGACTATGAGTTTCTCTATTCCCGGAGACACATAGACTTCCCCGTATTCTCTCAGAAGCGGAAGTCTGTTGTGGAGGAATTCGTATTTCTCGTCATCCGAGGATGCAGCCTTCCATGAAGTCTGGGAGTAAACCCTGTCGTCGAAGAATTCGTCGAGTGCTGCGGAGATGTCGTTGAGATAACTCTGGTATTCCCCGTTGTGGAGCGTCGAGTAGTATGAAGGATGTACGCTTTGTTCCCGGCCTTCGTATTTCATCACGGCGCTGCAGGTGATGGTTCCTCCCTCGATCTGGACTCTGATCTCCGTCTTCGGAGCCTCCTTCAGAACGCCGTCCATGCTGTCAAGGGCGTTGTCCTCCACGCGGCCGTGCTTCCTGAGGTCGGGCAGTACCCTCTGATAGAAATTGTCCAGATACTTTCTTCCGACTGTGAACGAGAACCTTCCGCTCTCGTCTGCAGTCTTCATGAGTGATACCGCCGACCCGAGGCGTTTCTTCTCCGTTCTTCTGAATTCTCCGTTCTCGAACCAGTATATGTAGCCGCGGCCGCTGTAACGCCCCGTTATCCTGCCGTTTACCTCAATTCCCAGAACCTCGTTCTGTTCGATGATCGGCTCGATACGCAGATTCAGAGACGGTTCTGTCTCTCTGAAGAGTGTGACAGGCTTTTCCCCGTGAAGGACTGTACAGTTCTGCATTATCGTATAGAACTGGTCGAGAAAGCGTGAAATCTGGAGTTCGCTCTTCTTCCATGAGTAGCGGGTGTAGTAGTTGTTGCACGTCCTGTTGTAGTCACTTTCCGCTATGTCTATGAGTTTCAGAACGGCTTCGGCTCTCCCTGTCAGCTCCGCTTCACTGAAATCGACGGAGCAGAGAGAGCTCAGGGAGAGTGTTCCCTTTTCCCTTGCTGCGGATGCGAATTTCACACAGTCTTTGATCTTGTAGTACTTCCCGCCGTCGACGGAGACCCTGAGTTCCGCCTTGATGCTGTTTCTGTCCGTATCGGGGACGATGGACAGTTCGATATCCACAGGGTATTTACGGCTGCTCTTCTTCTCGCTGACCTTCTTCGTCTCCTTCCTGAAGTCCTCTATGAGGCTTTCGGCGGTCCTGTCCGTGAAATCCATACAGTCCCTGTTGTTTTCGATGTACTCTGCAAGTTTCAAAAGCGCTGCCGTCTTATGGACGCAGAGTTCAATGACTCCGTCCTTGTTCTCCTTCGTCCCCGTGCACTGGGGTTCCGCATTTTTCGCACTGTACCAGGAATAGGACGCATTGCAGGAGATGCTCCTTATTCCGTTTCGTCCGAGTTCTATGGAGACCTGTCTCGTCAGATTCCTGTCGTCATCGACATAGACGGAGTATTTCAGGTACCGCTCTCTTCCCGATCCTTCGCCAGAGGTCGCGCTCCTGACTCCTCTGTCCTCCACGATTTTCCGGGCACGTTTCATCGTCTCCTTTGTCGGCATGTATCTTCTGAGACTGTCGCCGAAGGAGAGGAAGTGGGGCTTCCCGTCGTCGTTGAACGGAATAACCGCATATTTGTTCTTCACGGCTTCCTTTCTCTCTTTCTCTTTTTCGATTTCGGCCTTCTTTTCTGCTTCCTCCCGGATGACCCTGGATTCAATGCTCTCGTCGTCTCCGAGTTCAGCCCAGAGAAGGGCTGCAATGTGCTTGCAGTATGTTTCCTTCCTGTGATACTGGCATGAGCAGTGTTCCTGCTCGACAGTATTCCTGTTCAGTGTGACGGAAGCGGCGAAGGTCCTGGACGTGTCCTTCACTGCTCCAGAAATGAACAGTTTTCCGTCTTCCAGATTCCTGCATGACAGCTGAGATACACTGCCTCCGTCATACAGTTCCTTTCCTCTTGTGACTATCGTATTCGTGAAAAGAGACTTCCAGTTTGCCATGGCTCTTATAGTACATGTGAAGGGGAGGAAAATTCCATAGTATGGAGGAATATCTGAAGGAGAAGATGGGGAAGACTTCTCATCCTTTGGCCAGTATCCGGAGAATCTCTGCATCTTTCTCTCCCCGGCTCCGTCCGCCCGGCAGTAACAGACTTAATCAACTTAGGAGATAATATGTTCAATGGTATGTTTCTATACAAGCATTATGAATGGAGGCGGAATCTGATTTATCAGATTGCTAAGCCGGTTGCTGAAGGATACTGTCTTCCGGCTGTGTATCTTTTCGGTTCATATGCCCGTGGAACGGCTGATGACGAGAGTGATGTGGATCTTCTTGTAGATACGATGGGGACTGCTTTGAAAAGTCTCGTGACACTCGGGGCGCTCTATAATGACCTTGAGGAAGCACTGGATAAGAAAATAGATCTGGTTACCGTCAGTTCCCTCACAGAGCAGTTGTAGACTCCCGGTGAACAGACGTTCAGGGATACCGTGTGGAAGGAAAAGGTGAGGATTTATGACGCAGCCTGACTTAATGCGGATTGAGCATATTCATGACTATTGTGTGGACGATTGTCCGTTATGGTGATTCGTTTGAGGTGCTTGACAGTGATGTTGATTATCAGCGGTCTGTGTCTTTCTCGATTATGCAGATAGGAGAACACGGAGGTGCTCTGTCTGAGGATTTCCGCAAAGCTGCCGCAAACCTGATACAGCGGGGACCGATGAAGGCTATGCGAAATCCGGTTGCTCACAACTACGGCAGCAAGAATCGTGAGATTATCAGGGAAACTGCTGCAGCGGATATACCTGCATTGGAAACTTTCTGCAGTGAAGTGCTGAATGCACAGAACAGCTGACCTCTCCGTCGGCGTCAGTTCATTCAGATCTGTGACTGTTTTCCACATGACGAATCGGAAACATGAATCAGTTCAAATACCTCATTTCATTAAGTACGAAGAGTAACCTCAATCTGTTAATTTTATGTTGTGCAATATGATAAACATGATGTACCTGTAATTTTTGCGGATGCAGAGCCGTAGGCTTTGAAGATGAACAACTCTCTCAATGATTACACTCACAGGATTGCGCAATGACTTACGGATTACTGCGTTGAGAACGAATCCTCAAAACACCATCCGGAACAGAGACAACTTCGACGAGGGTAATGGAATGAATCAAAAATGTAACTGTTGCGTTCAGGCGTATACTCGATAACTAGGCGCAAACCTGCTGCCGGGGGGCGCACTTGTAATACAGAGTGAGTCGTCCTGAAGTCAGTGCCCCTTCGTTGTCTGTGGGAAAATCAGCTTTATGAGAGAGTATTCAAGAATATTTAATAAGTTCCGTAGAGGGAATAGAAATTGAAGTTTCACACTTGAAATCATGGATTGAAACATATCGATTGATAGACGGCCTGTTCTGATTCCCGTCCGGTTTCATCATAGTTTGGACCTGACGGAAATCGGGTGTTTGTTACCGGATAATCTCCTAATGTTCACCATTTTCTTATAACTTCTAATTCTGCATGGCTGATGCGGACAGACCCATCTTAGGTAGGTGTCATGCGGGGTATAATGTGCTGTGCCCGGCGGATTGCCTGAGCATGTTCCTTATCTTCCTGTCCTGTTTGCTGTCTTGTATACTCCTCTATGTGTGAAGTTGTGTGCTTCAGTCATCTCCGGGGTGCTGAATGCGACAGGGATCGGGTACAGAACAAACCGGCGAAAAACAGGGGAATTATCGACTTTTCGCTGTTTTAAACGAGATTTTGCCTTTATAGACAGCGAAAACTCACACTTTTCACGATCCTTCGAGCTTTGATATCCTGTTGCAGTTCGGACAGGTATTTCAGTAATTATGCTTCACAGAAGAGATCATCAAGGGTTATTGTGTTACTGAAAACTGAACTGTAGTTGTTGTACTTGAGTCCGAAGGTTGTTACAAGAGTTGTATGGATGGCCATTCTTTTTGGTATGTAATCAGCGAGTATCACTTCTCTTTCCTTCAGTTTCTCGTAGTAGCTCTTCGTTACAGTGAATTCCGAATTGTAGAATTTGATCTCACACATGTTCATTATGTTGTCCTTCCGTCTGATGAGAAGATCTATCTGTGTCTCTCTGTCGGCCCATGCTGAGTAGCAGGTCGTTACTCCGCTGATTCCCAGAGCTTTCTTTATCTGGGGAATGTGGTTGAAGCAGACGTTTTCGAATGCGAAGCCGCGCCATGTGACTATTGACTGGGAAGCAACATTTTCCTTCCAGAATTCTTCACTGAGGATTTCCCTGTTTTCAACGAAATTAAGGTAGAATATGCAGAACGGGTCTAGGAGTTTATAGTATTTTTCGTTCTTCTTTGCTTCGAAGGGTACATACCTGAGAATGAATGAACTTGCCTCAAGGGTCATGAGATCCTTCGAGAACTGTTCGTTGTCCGTTCTCTGCAGTCCTTTTGCAATCTCCTTACGTGTATAGCCCATGCTTTTCGTGTTCAGCATCCTTACGATAGCCATGAGAGGTGACGGATTATTGAATGTGGAGGCAAAGAGACGTCCGAATTCAAACTTCAGCTTGGCTGTTCTGCTGAAGAAGAGGTTGTCTATATTCTGGGCGAGACTCATTTCCTTCGAGAAATATTCAAGATAGTACGGAATGCCTCCTACAATCATGTATGCCTGGGTAATGTCATAGTCGGAAAGTTTCACGTTCTTATATTCCAGAAACTCCCTGCATTCCTTCAGGGTGAACGCTTCCAGCTTGATTTCATATGTTACGCGGTTATACAGCCCGCCGTGATTGTTGATGAGTTTGTTGAGCATCCAGGATGTGGCACTTCCGCTTACTATCAGAAGGAGATTGTCTTTCTTGCACCCCCAGTTGTTCCAGAAGCCTCCGAGGGCTGCAATGAAATTCGAGCGGGGAGTGTCCATCCAGGGAAGTTCATCGAGGAATACAACAACCCTTTCCTCTGTCTTTTTCGCTTCGAGAAGCATTTCGAGCATGAAGAACGCTTCAAGCCAGTCCTCGGGAACATGACTCTCCCTCATGCCCTGTCTGATGAGGGAGAAATAGAACTGTCTCAGCTGGTCTTTCATTCCCCCGGCGGTATCTGCAAGGCCGGTATGTTCAAACGTAATCCTGCCGGCCAGTGCCTGGCTTACCAGGTAGGTTTTTCCTACTCTTCTTCTTCCATAGATTGCAACAAATTCAGCCTTCGGGCTGTTGTAGAGATGTTCCAGTTCCTGTCTTTCTTTTTCTCGTCCGATCATATCCGGATTCTATGGACTGTTTGAACTGCAGTCAAGTAATAATTAATCGACTTTTCGCTGTTTTGAATGAGAATTTGCCCTTATAGACAGCGAAAACTCACACTTTTCTCGAGTTTTCGCTGTTTTGATGGCAGACTGTATGTTTCTTTGATGCGGAATGTCGTTCACACGGGAGGCGGAAAAAAAGGACCGGAGCAGCAGGGATGCCGTTCCGGCCGGATTGAAGGAAGCTGCGATTCAAAGCGAATATTGCAGCCTCTCCTCTGTAATGTTACTCCTCGTCCTTCAGCAGCGGAGATACGTAATCCTCGGGAAGGCTTTGTATGTAGCTGTCGATTGCCGCGGCTGCATTCTTCGAGTAGGCGACAGCCTGCACGACGGTCTTTGCTCCCAGTACGACGTCTCCGGCAGCGAAGACACCGGGGCAGGTGGTCTCTCCGTTCTCGTTCGTCAGCAGCAGTCCGTTCTTCGATGCCTGGAGGTTCTTCGTGGTGTTGACGAGTTTTGACTTGGGACCCTGGCTGACTGCAATGATTGTCGAATCGGCTCTGAAAAGCTCGGGTTCGTTCTTTTCTCCCGTTATGTTTCCCTCTTCATCGAGTATGTTCTCGTCGAGAACGGGGCCGTCATCCGTAATCTCGACAGTTCTCCGCGCAAAGAGGAACTCTGCTCCGTCGAGTCTTGCATACTCCGCTTCCTCCTCGCTTGCGTCGATTATGTTGCGTCGTGCAATGAGCGTGACGTGCCTTGTTCCTTTTCTCAGAAGAGTACGGGCGACATCCATTGCAGTATTGCCCATGCCGATTATTGCGACATTGTCCCCGAGGTGGTAGGCATCGGGGTTTGCGAGGAAGTCTATTGCGAAGTGGACGTTACCCAGGCTTTCACCCTTTATTCCGAGCTTCTTCGGTCTCCATACACCTGTACCTATGAAGATGGCCCTGTAGCCGTCGCGGAAGAGGTCCTTTATCTCGAGGGCGCCGCCGATTGTCGTATTGGGCCTGATGTTGATTCCGATGGATCTCAGGAGGGTGCTGTACCTCGAGAGAATGGACTTGGGGAGTCTGAAGTCGGGAATTCCGTACTGCATGATTCCGCCGATCTTGTCCTTGGCGTCGAAGATGGTGACCTTGTATCCTCTCTTTGCCATCTCGATGGCGACGGTGATTCCCGCGGGACCCGCTCCGATTACGGCCATTCTCTTACCGTTCCACTCGGGTATGTCTATCTTTATCTGGTCGAGACATGTGTCGGAAATGTAGTTCTCGATTGACGAGATATGGACGGGTTGTCCCTTCTTCCCCTGTATGCAGTGGCCTTCGCACTGAGCCTGGTGGTTGCAGACGAGAGAGCAGACGACAGAGAGGGGATTGTTTGAAAAGAGCATGTTGCCCGCTTCTCTGAGCTTCCCTTCCTTGAGGAGATGTATCATCTGGGGAATCGGTGTGTGGATGGGACAGCCGTTGAGCTGGCACATGGGTTTTTTGCACTGGTAGCAGCGGTCTGCCTCGGCAAGTACGTGAAGAATCATATCGTTGTTCAGCCTCCGCTACTCAATCTACCACTGATGAGGCTGTGTGGTCCATATCACATTTTTGACTATTAGCGTCTCCAGACGGAGTTGTGTGTACTTTGTTCCTGAATTCTCCCGTGCCCTGAGAAGAATCGACATCTGGAAGAGGGGGATAATGGATATGGAATCCGGGGAACTGACACCGGAATTTTCCCGATGCCGCGGAAGACAGAGACTGCTATTATCTGAGATTCCCTCCGGGACGGCTTCCTCGTGGAAAAAATGAAAAAAAGTGTAATTTCCCTTTCCTTTTGAGCTACATTAATGAAAGGAGGCAGAAATGAGACTACTGCATACATCGGACTGGCACCTCGGAATAACGCTCATGGAGAAATCTAGACGTGACGAGATGCTGTCGTTCCTTTCCTTTCTGAGAGACACAATCAACTCCCGTTCCGTGGATACCCTCATCATCTCGGGTGACATCTACGACACAGCCGTTCCGAGCAACGAAGCCCAGAACATGTACTACGACTTCCTTTCCTCCCTGAGCGGTACCTGCTGCCGTGACGTCGTCGTCATCGCGGGCAATCACGATTCCCCGACTATGCTGAGTGCATCGGCGGCAATCCTGAAAAGGCTCAATATCCACGTATACAGCTCGGTCGTGAACCTCGAACCCCTTGTCCTCGAAGACAGGGGGATAATCCTTCCCGTTCCATTCCCCCGTGACAGCGAGATAAGACGCGCATTTCTCGGCGAGTCAGTAGAGGAAGGGCAGGACAGACTGAAGGCTGCAATTGCCTCTCTCTACCGCGGAATGTACGAAGAGGCCGTGAATCTGAGGCTTGAGCTTCCGATCATCGCCACGGGGCATCTCTCCGTCTCCTCAGCCTCGAGTGACGGGGAGAAGAACAAGGAGCTCTACCTCGGAGGACTCGGCACGGTTGATGCAGATATCTTCAACAGCGGCCTGAGCTACACAGCCCTGGGACACATCCACAGGCCCCAGAAGCTCAACAGTAAGGGCACGATACGCTATTCGGGATCCCCATTAGCCATGACCTTCGAGGAGGCGAAGTACTCCAAGAGCGTCGTAATTGCGGACTGCTCCTATGGAGAAGAGACCGCAGTCGAGACAGTGGAGATTCCGAAGACGAGAGAGCTCATCACACTCAGCGGGGACAGCGACAGCGTCAAAAGTGAGCTGAGAAGACTCCTCAGTGAGGAGAGAAGCGGCTGGATAAGCATTCTGCTGACATCTCCCGAGGGGGCGTCGACCATCAGGAGGGAAGCCGACGAGATACTCGCCGGATCGAAGATGGAGGTTCTCTCGACGAGGAACATCACACAGGGGGAGAGACTGAGAGAGGAGAGCGAGTCTGTCCGCTCGCTCTCATCGATGACAGAGGAGGACGTCTTCGAGGCGCTCCTGGGGGAGAAACAGTATTCCACGGAGAGGAAGGAAAAGATGCTTTCCCTCTTCAGGGAAGTGCTGAGACAGGTTGACGGAGGAGACAGCGATGAGAATTGAAAAGGTCATATTCGAGAACATAAACAACCTCAGGGGCAGACACGGAATCGACTTCACGGACAGTGAGATAGAGAACGAAGGTATCTTCCTCATAACGGGCAACACGGGAAGCGGCAAGACGACGATCCTTGATGCGATATCCCTTGCCCTCTACGGCAGGACTGCCCGCTTCAGTAACATTTCACCGTCTGCGAACGATGTAATGAACAGGGATTCCACCTCCTGCTCTGCCTCTGTCATCTTCACAGAGAAGGGAAGAAGATACAGATCCTCCTGGTCGCAGAAGAAGAAAAAGAGAGGAGCGGAAGGCCTGCAGCCGGTGCAGGTCGAGCTCGTCTCCGGCGACGACGGAACGGTTATAGCCAGTAAGAAGACCGACTGGGAAAAGGCAGTGGAGGAGATCACCGGGCTCGACTGGGAGCGTTTCTCACGTACCGTCATTCTCTCGCAGGGCAACTTCGCAGCATTCATGAAGGCGAAGGACAACGAGAAGTCGAGAATCCTCGAGAAGATCACGGGAACGGAGAAGTATTCCCTCATATCCATGAAGATATTCGAAACAGCATCCTCGAAGAAAGGTGCTCTGGAGAAGATGGAAGCGGAAATGAAGGGAATCGTTCTTCTTTCCGACGGGGAGATAGAGGCTCTCAAAGCCGACATCTCTTCTCTCGAGGAGAAGAATGCGGAGCTGAGACGAAAAGCGGTACTCCTGAAGAACGCGCTCGAGTACCGTGAACTTGAAAGGAGGACAGGTGAACTGGATGCACTCATCGAGACGTCCCTGAAGGAGCTTTCTCTCTCGGAGGAGGAGAGGCAGCGGGAGGAGAAAGCTCTCCTGGACTATGAGGAGGAAAAGAAGAAACGCGAGGAATTCCTGAGGGAAATCGACATCGTCGACACGAAGAACGGCGAGAAGAGGAAAGCTCTTCTCCAGGAGCAGAACAGCCTCACGGAAAGAAAAAGAGAAATAGAGGCGAAGTGCCGGGACAGGGAGGTTAATGAAAAGAAGCTGGAGGAGGTGTCTTCATCCCTGGAGGCGGTGGAAAAGTATCTCGGAGACAACAGTGTTGACGAGACAATCGACAGCGTTCTCTCGTCATCCGGATTTCTTCTCGAGCGTTCCGCAATTCTCGCTGATGAACGGGAAAGACTCAACGGGGAAAAGGCCGGCAACAGCAGCAGAATGACAAAACAGAAAGCCCTCATTGAAAAGGGGGAGGAGAACGTCAGGAAGTTCGAGGAAGAACTCGGAAAGAATGCAGAGGCATTCAGAGTCCTCGAGGATGAGAAGGCCCGGATTCTCTCCGGAAAGGTTCCGGAGGATCTTCAGAACGAACTTCTGTCGCTCAGAAGCGAGAGTACCCGCATCGAGAACATCGACAACCTCTCCTCAGAGCGCGGTAAGCTCGAAGAGAACAGTCCCTGTCCTCTCTGCGGCTCCGTGCATCACCCGTACGTCACACCCGGTTTTCTTTCGTCCCACGAAAGGGAGAAGAGCGTTCTTGCGGAGAAGATAAGGGAAGTGCAGAATCTGCAGAAGGCATATAACCTCAATGAAGAGAAAATGAGAAAACTCCATGAAAAGGATGCGAAGGACAGACTTGAGTGCGAAAGGGCGGAGAGCACCCTCCTCGCACTCCGCGAGGCTCTCTCTTCGCTTGTCGAAACGGAGACGAGACTCCTCTCCGAGATGGAGAAGAACGCCGCCGAGACCGGGGAGATACAATCGAAACTCAGGGCCGCCTTTGACCCCTTCAATACTGAAGATGTATCGGAACTCAGAAAGAGGAGCACTGCTTATAAGGGAATGAAGGAGAAGAGGGAGAAACTCTCGAGAGAGAAGGCCGCGTCAGACGAAGCCGTGAACCGGCTCAGAGCCTTTCTCGGGGAAGCCGAAGAAGAATACATGGTACGTGCGGAACGCTGTAACAGAAGCCTCGAAGAGTACAGGAAAAGCGTTGACGAGCGGAGTGCGCGCTTCTCCGGCAGCACTGCCGACGAAAGAGCAGCGCTCGACAGGAAGCTCTCCTCTCTCAGGAAGACTCTTGATGAGCGGGCTCAGTCAGTCAACAGCAGGAAGATAGCCATAAGCCGTAATGAAGCCGTCCGGAAGGAAAGCGCGGAGAGGCTGAGAGTCCTCGGCAGCGAAGACAATCCGTACTTCGAAAGCGAAGATATTCCTGCTCTTATAGAAGAAAACGAGGCTGTTCTCGAGACTGCAACGAAAGAAGTGGGGTCGATTACCGAGAGAATAAGAAACGACGAGAAGGAACGGGAACGCGTACAGAAGAAAAGAGGCGAAATCGAGAAGGCAGAGGCGGAGTATTCCCTCTGGGCCGACCTCAATGACGCTGCCGGTTCTGCAGACGGAAAGAAGCTCATGAAGTATGCCCAGGGCTTTACGTTCAGAGAGCTCATAAAGGCTGCGAATGTGCGTCTCGGGGACTTCTCCGACAGATACATCCTCAAGGCGGATGAAAAGAACGACCTCAGTTTCAATGTCATCGACCTCGACAACAACAGCGAGGAGCGTTCCGCTGACGGACTCTCCGGAGGCGAGACCTTCATAACAAGCCTCGCGCTCGCACTGGGCCTGAGCAGCATGAACTCCGCATCCCTCTCCATAGAGTCCTTCTTCCTCGACGAGGGCTTCGGAACACTGGACCCCGAATACCTCGAAAGAGCGACCGAGGCACTTCTCCGTATTCGCGAGGAGGGGAAGACGATCGGGATAATATCGCATGTGGAGAGCCTCAGGGATTCCATTCCGGTGCAGATCAACGTCGGCAACGGTTGCCTCAGCGGCTCAGGAGTCAGAGATGTCTGATTCTCACATCTCAAGGGCAGGGTTGCAATTCGTGTTGTCGGCAGAAGTATCCAGTTCCTTTTATGGAGCAGCTTCTGCGGCGGCTGTGCCATGTCTGCCGGTAATCTTCTCTGGAGGATACCTGATATGCTGTGAAGACCCGCGGGTGTTTTCTCTGACGGCCAAGTTTTCTCTTTTTGATTGAATTATCTTATAGTATGATATAGCCCGGATACGGCATCTATCTGATTGATAAGATGGGTGTCGACTGGAGGAAACACCTTATATGGCGGCAGGATTCAGCAAGCACAATGTTCCACAGGTAATCATCAGACGATGGTCTGAAGACAGGAGCCATGTAGACTGGTATAACCCCTGCACAGGGGAAGAGAAGAAGGGCCGGTCCATTGCATCTCTTTATGTAGAACCTCTCTCGGGTATGAAACAGTACGAGATGTCAGCAATTTCGTATCTTGAAGGCAACTTCACTTCGTTTTCAAAAGGCCTCTACAGTGGAGACTTTACAAATCTCAGGGCCGGACAGTCTCTAATCAGAAGCATGCTTCTATTCCTCTATCTGTGTAATCCCGTCTATCAGAACAATCTGATTTTCGCTTCGGAGGAAATGCAGATGGAGTTCGATCTCTCAAAGTACAGCGGAAAGAAGCTGAAAACAATGGAGACGGCGCTTCATTCAACATATGTGGCAGCCACGTTGAAAGAGATACTTCTTGACGAGTTCACACTGTATGATCTTGAACCGGTTCTGCTGAAGACTCCTCAGTCAAAGTCGCTCGTGCTCGGC
Source organism: Sphaerochaetaceae bacterium (assembly GCA_963643635.1). Classification (GTDB taxonomy): domain Bacteria; phylum Spirochaetota; class Spirochaetia; order Sphaerochaetales; family Sphaerochaetaceae; genus Ornithospirochaeta. The sequence continues at coordinate 12,139 of CAVILL010000053.1, forward strand.
GGTAATCCTGTTGTTATGTCCAATCCCTTCCTTGGAAAAGATGTGAAGACAGTTCCGTTCTATGTTCCCCCGTATCTGCAGAAGGGAGCGCTCATTATTCTTCCCATAAGTCCTGACACAGCCTTCTGCCTGTATGATAAGGGTTCATACTCTCTCAAATCGGATGTTCTGTCTGAGGATGATACAGATACCATAAACAGGGAGGAAATATTCCAGAGCGGAGAGACGTACGGTGTAGTCTCCTGCTGTGAAAAGGAATATATCGGAAAGCTTTACTCTTCCATAAAGGGCGGTGTCAGAAAGCGCGGAGTCTATTCCCGTCCCGACCTGTTCCCGTTTGATGTAAAACTGTCGGTTCTGGGACTGAAGGGACAGAGAGTGGTAGCACTCAGGGATTTTGCACATGATGTAAGAGCTTATGACGAAGCGAAAAACGCAAAGTTCGACATACGGAAGGCAGACAGTGCCCTCGATAGGAGATACGAGGTCTTCAGAGACCGCTTCAGGGACGGTGTTTACACCGGATGAGTCGGAATATTCCGGGGCTGCGGTCGGGGATGAAGATTTTTCCGATTGCGGTGCATTGAAGGAATTCTGCCAGATTACAGTTTCAATGGAAAAAGGTAAGCAGTTGTACTGAAGAGAACAGAATCACCTTTCCTGAGTATAACGAGGATGCTGGAAAGGTGCATTCAAATTGTACAAGGAGTATACTGAAAGAATAGAATGCAGACACGGGGCAGGAGGACATATGGAAAAGACTAAGTCGGTAATCAGAGTGGGAACTACGGAGGGACGCTTCCGCATGTTCATGCCGGATCTCATGATGGGGTTCCGGGATATGTATCCCGATTATGATATCCGTGGAGTAATCTCAAATGCCGAGGAACTGAGAATGATGCTCGAGAAGGGAGATCTCGACCTCGCATTCAGCGGGATTTCTCCTCTTGCTCCGGAGTGCATCGAGAAGGAACTCCTCATAGACGAGAACCTCTATCTCGTAGTAAGTGACGGAATGCTGAGAAGGTATTTCCCCGAAAGGTACCCCGGATGTATTGCGGACTTCTCGGCCGGTGCTGACCTCAGGGAGTTCACAGCTCTTCCGTTCTGTCTCAGCCTGGAAAACCTCCACTGCATGCGGATTCTTGACGACCTCCTGACGAGAGAGGGAATTACATTGAACTGCGTTCACAGATCGGGACACTTCGACCTCCATCAGGAGATGGCTGGAAGGGGGATTGCGGCATGTTTCAGCCTTACTATGTACCTTCCTCATCTGTATGCCATGAACACATCGGGTTATACCGACGAACTTCTCGTGTTCCCCATCAGGAATCTGACAGAGACCAATCCCGTCTACATACTGACCAACAGGGACAGGCCCTGCAAAGAGGGAACAAGGGAATTCAGAGCCTTGCTTCAGAATGAAATGAAAGGGCTCAGAAGATACTCCCCGGGGTCGTGAACCCGCTAGTACCGGCGGTAGCGTCTGCCTGTGAGGAAGAGGATGAACAGGCTTCTGCCGTCGCTTTACCTTAATTTCCGTAATTTCGGCATTCATCACGAGACGCATCACGGGTGTGGGAGCGGCGTATAGTCCGTCGCCCGGGGACTGATGATGTACTGGCTTCTCCCCGGAGTTCTTACTGACATCGGCACTCTGAAGTGAACATGCATTATTTCTTTCTGTGAGAACATCCAGACAGACTGACCTTGCCTTAACCCGATACGGTTTTTAATTGAAACAGTCTTTCTTCTGCGGCAGAATAATGACATGGCTATACTGCAACTGTCCGTGTTCATTACTGTCCGAGAATGATTCTCTCATACTTCGGTACGAAGGAAGGCAATCTCCTTCTATGGGACTAGACGAAGAAAAAGACCGTCAGAAAGAGAATGCAGGATACCTTCACTCTGCCTTTCTGGTACTACAGGTAAGAGAAGGAGGGAGTATAGATTCCGACGGAATGCTTTCTCGATCTTGCATTCCCGGGAATTACGATATCGCATCTTCTTGAAGAGAAGGAGAGTGTTCCCGTATTCTTCCATCGGCTGTTCCCATTCCTCAACACACTTTCTCTTGTCTCCTGGAGATACGGTCTGTCGCATCTCGATGAGGAAATCCGGATCACGTTCCGCAGGAGCAGCAGGTCTGTACAGGAAGAGAAGCATCATCTGTGAGAGCTGTACTGCGCAGCCGACGAGAATCTGTACACGGCCATGGACTATGTCGATTTGAAGTCCGCCGTTCTCCATTCCCCGCCGACACGTACGTTTCTCCTCGGAGATCTTCCGGTGGTGCAGATGAATCCGTGGTACATGAGAGAGCTTTCCTTTCCTCTCTCTTCTCACAGGGACATCGGGTACCTCGCGCTCTATCCGGTTACTCCGCATGACTGTCTCATCCTCTATGACGGCTCGACGTACAGGCTAGAAGACAATGTCCTCAGCGAGGATGACATGGACTATATCAACACGATGAGTCCGCTTCGGTCCGTGAGCTTCATATATACCGAAGGCTTCGACCTCGAGAAGTTCATTTACATAAGGAAGGTGAGAACGGAGAAGCTTATGGAGTTCGTGCAGAATGAGGGGAGCCAGAGTTATCCCGATGCGGACCTCTCCGTTCTTCCTGCACTAAGAAAAAAAGGCAGAGCCGGAGGCAGATCCAGAAAGCGGCCGACACTGGTGGGAAGGGAAGACGATTACTTTAAGTTCTGGTGGAATGACGATGATGAGGAAGAGCTTATGCAGCACCGTCAGAAGTGCTGGAGAGAACTCGAGGATGCCGCTTCGGCGTTCATTACGGGCGGGACGGAAAACTGACGGGTAGCGTCAGCTGTCCTGTTCCTTCGGAAGGATGACCGTGAATGTCGTCGTGCCGCCTGAGCTTCTTACACCGACCGTGCCTCTGTGGAGCTCGCATATCTTCTTCACGACCGCAAGTCCTATGCCGTT
>CAVILL010000054.1:0-14942 GCA_963643635.1 Sphaerochaetaceae bacterium
AGGACAAGATATATCTCGACTGATGAATACAAAGGGCGGCTTTTCGGGCCGCCCTGATTTAAGACATGAGCACGCACCATTTTTACCGATATGTTTAAGTCTAAGGTTTATAGCGCAAAGGTTGCAAATGTTTTTTTTTTAAGGTATTTTGTTAAATATTTAACAAAAGGTGGAGACCTAATGAAAAAAACGCATGTTATTGTCTCATTACTGCTTATTGTAGTCATGCTATTCACTATTTCCTGTGAAAAGGATCCGGTATCTAACGTCCTTATAATTGACTGCGTAGATGTGAGCAGCATAGACACTGAAAAGATCTATACTGTTTCTGATACTGTAACCCTCAAGCTCCCGGAAGGTATAACCCTGCGTTATACGACTGACGGCAGTAATCCTACAGCTTCGAGCACTGCTGCTGTTTCGGGCTCAATTCCTTTTGCAGGTCTCGCCGGAAACGTGACAGTGAAGGTTATCGCGGAAAAGGGCGGTGTTGTATCTGATGTGGTCTCTTTTATAGTAAAGGTCAAACCTTCCGTAACATTCGATAAGGCTGCTGCTGCAGAGCTTGGACAGAGTGACAGGGTCACTGTCACTGTCGCTTCCGGTGTTACCGTCTACTACACGACAGACGGTAGTACTCCGACAACTGCGACGACGACAACGGGGACTGAGATTTCTCTCTCCGAGTGTCTCGGAAGCACAACAATAAAGATTCTCGCTGTAAAGGATGGTGTTCAGTCGACAGGCGAGCTGTCTGTTTACGTGAAGCTTCCTTCTCCGACAGTCTCTGCAGATGAATCAAGGATCTACGAGCAGACCGAGAAAATAACAGTTACAGTTCCCGCTGGCTCAACTGTACGTTATACGACAGACGGTACAGAACCGACTGCTACGACGGGTACTGAGTACAGTGACGGAATTCCTCTCTCGGGACTCTGTGGAAACGTTTTTATTAAGGCGGTTATAGTCAAGGACAGTGAATGCTCTGCCGTAAAAACAGTTACAGTCAAGGTCAGACCTGCTGCAGTTGATACGAGCAGTGTTGATAAGGCAAAGGAATACTCCGTTTCAGATACGATTACTCTCTCTTCTGCATCTGGGACTACCATTCATTACACTACAGACAACAGTACCCCGACAGCTGCGAGTGAAGTTGCAACGTCAGGTTCTATTCCTCTTGCCGGGCTTGCAGGTCAGGTGACTGTAAAGGTGGTTGCCGAAAAGGACGGCATCGTCTCTGATGTTTCTTCTTTCACTGTAAAGGTCAAACCTTCCATAGTATTCGATAAGGCTGCTGCTGCAGAGCTTGGACAGAGTGACAGGGTCACTGTCACTGTCGCTTCCGGTGTTACCGTCTACTACACGACAGACGGTAGTACTCCGACAACTGCGACGACGACAACGGGGACTGAGATTTCTCTCTCCGAGTGTCTCGGAAGCACAACAATAAAGATTCTCGCTGTAAAGGATGGTGTTCAGTCGACAGGCGAGCTGTCTGTTTACGTGAAGCTTCCTTCTCCGACAGTCTCTGCAGATGAATCAAGGATCTACGAGCAGACCGAGAAAATAACAGTTACAGTTCCCGCTGGCTCAACTGTACGTTATACGACAGACGGTACAGAACCGACTGCTACGACGGGTACTGAGTACAGTGACGGAATTCCTCTCTCGGGACTCTGTGGAAACGTTTTTATTAAGGCGGTTATAGTCAAGGACAGTGAATGCTCTGCCGTAAAAACAGTTACAGTCAAGGTCAGACCTGCTGCAGTTGATACGAGCAGTGTTGATAAGGCAAAGGAATACTCCGTTTCAGATACGATTACTCTCTCTTCTGCATCTGGGACTACCATTCATTACACTACAGACAACAGTACCCCGACAGCTGCGAGTGAAGTTGCAACGTCAGGTTCTATTCCTCTTGCCGGGCTTGCAGGTCAGGTGACTGTAAAGGTGGTTGCCGAAAAGGACGGCATCGTCTCTGATGTTTCTTCTTTCACTGTAAAGGTCAAACCTTCCGTAGCATTCGATAAGAAAACAGGTGCCGAACTCGGACAGGACGAGAGTGTCACAGTCACAGTCGCTTCCGGTGTCAGTGTCTATTACACAACAAACGGGGAGGAAGCTACAACTTCAAGTACACCGGCTGCAAATGGTGCCATTCCACTTACCGGACTTTCCGGTAACACGGTAATCAAGATTCTCGCCGTCAAGGACGGTATCAAAACAACGAGCAATATAAGCGTTTATGTGAAGCTTTCTGCTCCGACCATCTCTGTAGAGAATAACAAGACTTATTCCCAGAGTGAAACTATAACTGTAACTGTACCCGAAGGCGCAAGTCTGAGATACACGACAGACGGCACAGTTCCGACAGCGACGATGGGAACCGGATCTTCAGGAGACATTCCTCTTTCTGGATTGTCCGGGAGTGTCACTCTCAAGGCAGTTCTCGTAAAAGACGGTAAATGTTCTGATACAGCAACTGTCAATGTCAGTGTTAAGCCGGTTCTTTCTTATACGCCCCGGTCATCGTCATACAGCGAAAACGAAAAGATTACTTTCGAGGGCCTTGCAGATGGCACGGTTATCTATTACACGCTCAATGGTGCGACACCTACAACTGCATGCAATCGCGAGGAAGACGGAAAATCCCTTGTCCTCAATGTTTCTCTTGATGGTGCCGACTCAAAGGATGTGACAGTAAAGGCCATAGCAGTAAAGGATGGAATTTCCTCGGATGTAATCACGTTTACGGTTACTATTAGAAATTCTTTCGTAGTTACATATAACCTCAAAAACGGTACAGCAGCCGAAGGAGTACAGACTACGGCAAATGTTACACCGGGAGGGACTCTGACACTTCTTACTGCAGACAAGGTTTCTTATACCGGTTATACGTTTGACGGATGGTATGAAGAGGATGGCACATATTACGAAGCCGGAGGGGAAATCACTGTCAACGAGTCGCTTACGCTTGTTGCGAACTGGCTTGACGATAACCTTGAATATACTGCAAACGGAGAGACTGTATCTGTTAAAATGAAAGACAGTGCAAGGACTACAGCCGAATCTGTTGTGATATCAGAGAAATACCAGGGAAAGAACGTTGCAGATATTGCCGAATATGCTTTTTGTAATGGAGAAGATGCGGGTTCCATAATAACGGAGATTACAATTCCAAAGACTGTCAAGACCATTGGGAATGGAGCATTCGCTTTTTGTTCAAAACTGGCTAAGGTGATAATCCCCGAAGGCAGTAGTCTTGAAACCATTGGGCAGTATTCTTTCTATGGATGTACCAATCTGGAGACAGTGGAAATTCCTTCCGAGAGCAAGCTTAATACAATAGATGATTCAGCTTTCTACGTTTGTTTAAAGCTCTCTAAAATCAAGCTTCCGGCTTCGCTTAAAAAAATAGGAAATGATGCATTTTCGAGTTGCGTAGCATTAACCTCTGACATCCTTGCCGGAACAAGTGTCGAGAAAATCGGAAAAAATGCATTTAACGATACAGAAATTACAACGATAACGATTCCTGCAAGTGTTGAAGAAATCGGTGAGAGTGCATTTAAGGACTGTGGCAAACTGAAGACTGTGACATTCGAAAACGGAAAACTTCAGACTCTACCTGAATCATTATTTGAAAATTGTTACATTCTTGAAGGGGTCATCATTCCCGCTTCTGTGGTGACAATTGGGCGAAAGGCATTCTATAACTGTTATGGACTGGAGACGGTTACGTTTGACTATACAAACGGCAAGCTCGAGACAATCTGTGAAGATGCATTCGGACACAATATACAGCCTCTCTTGAAGGCTATTACGCAGATTGACCTCCCGGGAACAGTGAAGAATATCGGAGCAGGGGCATTCGAACTCTTCTGTGGCGAGAATATTCACGTCGTCGTCCATATCTATGGAAGCGAGGATACTGTCCTGGCAGCTACAAAAAGCAGCTGGTTTTCAACTACTCCTCCGACGGGATTTACATATACCGTCACCTGGGAAGATTCCATAAAGGTTACCTATGTTTATAACAACGGCTCTGCTGATTCTGTATGCAACACGAAGGAAAATGCAGCCATGACGAAACCTTCCGATCCGGAGAAGGTGGGGTATTTCTTCTGGAAATGGACGACGGATGCCGAAGGAAAGAATGGCTATGATTTTTCCCAGCCTGTCGTGAATGATATCACTCTCTATGCACAGTGGAGAAAGGCATACAGTATCGGTGAAACCGGTCCTGGAGGTGGCATAATCTTCCACGACGTCGATGCTGATAACGGCGAAACATACAATGACGGACTGGAATCTGCTACATGCGGCTGGAAATATCTTGAAATTGCCCCGACTGATGCGAACGGTGGAAATGCGGTAGTCTGGAGTACGTCTTCTGTTTCCATCGAAGATACAGAAAATGAATTCAGCGCTGCCTATAGCGTTACTTATACCACACTTGCAGACACTATCTATTCTGCAGCTGCTGCCGCACGAAGTTACAGTACGGATAAAGCAGGGAGCGGCTGGTATCTTCCGACCTATCAGGAAATGAACCTGCTGGTAAAGGCAATAGCAAAGCATAATTTCAGTGTTTCTGAGTTTACTTCGACAGAAAAGAGGTTCTGGACAAGTACATATAAAAAGAATCCAAACGAGGTTTACATTGTGAAATCTGATGGTACCTTTAATACTACATCAGCTTACACGTGCGATAAGTACTATGTGCGACCTGTACGGCGTGTAATGCTCGAAGAGCTTTGATTTCATATCAATGGATGCAAAGATATGCCGGGGTGTTTCTCCGGCATATCTACCGTAAAAGTCCCGCATCCTCTTTCAAAGTCTAACAGAAAAAATACTCATGATTTCCGTGTCTGTTCCAGACACTGAATCTGAGGACGCCTTCACGGATAATAATGGGATCCTTTACATATTGGTAATATCATAAACAAGAACACTCTACGAAAATGCAATAGAAAACGGGTCTGAAACGCGTTTTCAGCGTCTAAAGACCCGCTCTCTGTACAGAATCGAATACCGGCTTAATACATGTCGGTAAATGACTGATTTTAGAAGTTCCTGCCGCAGCAGTTCTTGTATTTCTTTCCGCTTCCGCACGGACAGGGGTCGTTGCGGCCGACCTTGGGAGTCGAGCGCACAACAGTCGTGTTATGAGCCTGGGCCTGGGAGGCGACCGCAGTCTGGCGCTGGGGATTGGACATAATCGAACCCATCTCCCTGTGTACCGTCTCCATTCTTCCTCTGTCCTCTCTCTTCGGACCGTTGATACGGAACGTCACGAGAACTGCAGCCTTGCATACGGCTTCGGTAATGGAGGTGAGCATCTCGTCGAATGCGTCGCTTGCCGTGCTCTTGTACTCGACAAGAGGATTCTTCTGGGCGTAGCTCATGAGCGATGCCGCATCCCTTAGTTCGTCCAGAGCATCGAGATGGTCAATCCAGCGCTTGTCTATGTTCTTGAGATATATGTACCTGAGGTAGTCGTTGAAGATCTCCTCTCCCACGAGGTTCTTCTTGGATTCGATTACAGATACAATCTTGTCCTTGAAAGTCTCCCTGTCCTTTATGTCCTCGGGATTGAAGGAGACTGCGTAGACGCGCTGGAGTCCCTCCAGCAGAGCTGTTTCCTTTCCTCCAGCCTCGTCGTAGATATCGTCTATGAGGTCGCGGTTGTTGTTCTCGACTCTCTCCGTAAGGTCCTTCGCGACAAGTATCTCGTCACGCTGCTCGTAGATGAAGCGGCGCTGCTCGTTGAGTACGTCGTCGTATTCGAGAAGTCTCTTTCTGATTGCGAAGTTCCTTTCCTCGACCTTCTTCTGGGCATTCTCTATTGCGGAGTCGAGCATCCTGTGGTGGATGGGCTCCCCAGTGTTGAGACCGAGTTTCCCCAGCATCTCCTTCATGCCTTCCTTTGCAAAGAGCCTCATCAGGGAGTCGTCGAGCGAAATGTAGAACTGCGAAACACCGGGGTCTCCCTGGCGTCCGGCTCTTCCCCTGAGCTGGTTGTCTATACGCCTCGACTCATGACGCTCGGATCCGATGATATAGAGACCTCCGAGAGCCTTGACCTTTTCGTATGCCTTTCTGTATTCGGGCATTATCTCGTCTTTTGCCTTCCTCAGCTCCTCCGGAGTTGCGTCGGTTCCGACCTTCTTCAGTGCAAGGTGCTCGGGCGATCCTCCGAGCTTGATATCCGTTCCACGTCCGGCCATGTTCGTTGCAATCGTGACGCTTCCCTCGGCTCCGGCTTCTCCGATGATGTATGCCTCCCTCGCGTGGTTCTTCGCATTGAGTACCTCATGTCTTATTCCGGCTCTCAGGAGAAGTGCAGAGAGCTTCTCGCTCTTCTCGATTGATGCCGTACCGATGAGGACGGGCTGCCCCGTTGCATGTATTCTCTTCACGTCCTCGACAATCGCGGCGAACTTGAAGTCTTCGCTGTAGAACGTGAGATCGTTCTTATCGACTCTCTGAACGGGAAGGTGAGTGGGGATTACAACGACGTCGACGCCGTAGATTTCCTTGAATTCCACGGCCTCGGTATCTGCCGTACCGGTCATGCCGCTTATCTTGTCGTACATGCGGAAGAAGTTCTGGAAGGTGATGGTGGCAAATGTCTTGCTCTTACCGAGAACCCTTACGTTCTCCTTTGCCTCTATTGCCTGATGGAGGCCTTCGGAATACCTTCTTCCCGGAAGGACACGTCCCGTGAACTCGTCGACAATCTGTACTTCTCCGTCCTTCACGAGGTAGTCGACATCCCTCTTGTAGAGGTACTGGGCCCTCAGTGCCTGAGTCACGTAGTGCACGAGCTCGAAGTTGTTCCCGTCGTAGAGGGAGTAGACTGTGTTTCCGTTTTCGTCGGTACCGGGTTCGAGGACATGAGCCTTCCTCAACAGCTCCTCCATCTTCGTCATACCCTGCTTTGTAACCGTGACGTTCTTGTTCTTCTCGTCGATCTTGTAGTCGCCCTTTTCGTCGAATGCGGCATAGAGCTCCCTGTCCATCTTCTCGATCTGGCTCAGTTCGTAGTAGTCTCCCGTCTCCGGGTCCTTCTCGCATTCCTTGAAGTAGGGGACGATGGACTTGGCAGCCCATACCTTCGGGCTGTCGTCCTCGGCCTGGCCCGAGATTATGAGAGGCGTTCTCGCCTCATCGATGAGGATGGAGTCGATTTCGTCTATGATGCAGTAGTGATGTCTGGGCTGGATCTTGTGCTCCATGCTCTGCTTCATGTTGTCCCTGAGGTAGTCGAAGCCGAACTCGTTGTTCGTTCCGTATGTTATGTCGCTCGAGTAGGCTTCTCTCTTCGCATTCTCGTCCTGGCCGGGAATCACGACTCCGACAGTGAGGCCGAGGTAGCGGTAGATGGAGCCCATCCACTCTGCGTCACGCTGGGCAAGGTAGTCGTTGACCGTGACGATGTGGACACCCTCTCCGCTGAGTGCGTTGAGGTACGCCGCGGGAACCGAGGTGAGGGTCTTTCCCTCTCCTGTCTTCATTTCGAGAATCGAGCCGTGATGAAGTACTATTGCGCCCATTATCTGCTCGTCGTAGTGCTTCTCGCCGATGCACCTCCAGCTTGCTTCACGCGCAAGTGCGAAGGCCTTCGGAAGAATGGAGTCGAGGCTCTTTCCGTCCTTCACTTCCTTCTTCCATTCTTCCGTGAGCTTCGGAAAGTCCTCTGCCGTGATTTTCGATGCCCATTCGTATTCGCTTTTTACGCTCTCGACTATAGGTCGGAGCTTTTTTATATCCTTTTCCTGCTTCGTTCCACCGAAGAGTTTTGTCAAGAAATTTCCCATGGCATTGATGATAATATAAAAGAGGGGAATCGAACAGTGTCAAATATCGGACGGAATTTGAAGATTGCTGTAGCAATTGGCGGTGAGGTTGGGTTAAAATGACACTATGGACTGGACATTCACCATCGGTAATCTCTCATTCGGAATCTTCGACATCATTCTCACAGCCGTCTGCCTCATCAGCGGCATAAGCGGATTTGCAGCGGGATTCTCGCGCTTCGTGTTCAGGGCCGCGGGCTGTGTGCTGACCTTTCCCCTGGCGCTTCTCTTTGTTCTTCCGCTCAGAGAGTTCCTTTCCCGCTGGATAAACATTCCCGTACTCTGGCTTTCTCTTGTCTCGTACATAATCCTCTGCCTTGTCATTTTCATTCTCTTCAAGGTTCTGGGAAATCTCCTCGGAACAAGCTTCGAAACTCTGCACCTGGGGTGGATCGACAGCGCTCTGGGCCTCGTTCTCGCCGTCGCCGTTGCCCTCATCGTACTCTTTGTTCTTCTTGAAGTCGCGTCACTCCAGACATTCGTTTCGCTTATTCCGCTCAAGGAGAACAGCTTCTTCTATACCCGTGTCTATCTTCCGCTCTTCCCGACTATGGAGAGCGCATTCAAAGGAGCTCTCCTTGGCCTTTGAGAATCTTGAAAGAATACAGCCGTCAGTTGCACTTACACTTGATAAGAACCTCTCGTCGGGTCTTCTCCCGCAATCCATTCTCTTCTCCGGTTCCCGGGGGACGGGAAGGCTTACGGGAGCGCTTGACCTTGCTTTCCATCTCACGGGGGAGAGACGTGATACGCTGAAAAGTCAGAACATCATCTACTTCCCTCACCGTGAGATGCTTCCGCGTGTGAAGGCCGCAGTCTCTCTCTACAGGGAGATGAGGACAAGAGCCTCGAGGCTCTTTCTCCTCGAGACGCTGAGGGAAGTCAACATGCAGTACAACGACGCCCTCGTCTCCGGCCTCAGTCAGACGTCGCTCAGGCTTTTCGAGACTGCGCAGAACGTCGAGATGTTCCTCTCCGGCATCGAGGACAGGGACGAGGTGACAGACGGAGACATAAAGGCACTGGACGCCCTTCAGAAGAGCATATTCAGCGAGAAGTATCTCTACTGCGGAAAGAGCTCTCCCACGTGTGTCTCGATTGAGCTCCTGAGGAGCGTCAAGGAGTGGATGACCTCCTCATACAGTGAGAAGGTCGTGATCATCGAGGACCTCGAGAGTGCCACGGAAGGCGCGAAGAATTCGATATTGAAGATGCTCGAGGAACCGGACGAGCATTTCACGATCATCCTCGTCTCCTCGCAGAGCCAGAGAATAATGGAGACAATCCTCTCTAGAGTGAGGAAGTTCAGCTTCCCCTCCCTTCCGGGGGAGAAGATATCCTCCCTGATAAAGGAGAGGTTCAACGTCTGGGAGAACTACTCCTCGTTCGATTCCTTCTACTTCAGGAAGGGGAATGACGAGGAGAGCGTGAAGAAGTGCGAGGACGCAGTGTCACAGTTCGTTACGCTGCTCTCCTCGGGCGGGGAGATGACGCTCGAAAGGGAAGAGGAGCTCAATCAGCTCCTGATGCGTCTCTCGGCATACGGCTACTTCAGAGAGAGGGTCATCGAGGAGACAGAGGAGAGAATGAGGAATGGTCTCATCACTCCTCTCAGGGCAAGACGGATGGTTGACGTGATAGCACGCTGGAGCGAAAGCGTGGAAATATACAACATGAATGACAGGTCGGGTCTCGACTATATGATAAGGGAGGCATCAGTTGTCTAACAGATTACTCAAGAAGGTTGTCGAGAACATCTCGGCATGTCCGGAGGACGAACTGAAGAATCTTGTGTCCGCCGCAATAGAGGAGGAGGATATCCTCTATTCCCTCTTCGACAATCTCGAGGACGGGCATCTCATAATAAACGACAAATCAATCGTCGTCTTCGCGAACGCGAAGGCACGTTCATCAATTCCGTACCGCAGGAGCGCGAAGTCGATAGAGGGGCTGAGAATAGACGAATGCCTCACCGACCGGGATATACTGAAGTACGTGAGTTCGGTCCTCAGGGGCGACGAGAGAGGGGAGGAGAAGGACTTCCCGATTCAGAGCGGAAACGAGGTGAGGGTGTACAGAGTGAGCTTCAGACGTATCGAAGCGCTCTCGAAGTCCTTTGTGGACGTTGCAATCAGGGAGATCACGGACTCGATAAGAAAGGAGACGAGACTGAGACGCTCGGAGAGTCTTGCAAGCATGACGACAATGGCTGCGGGAGTCGCGCACGAGATAAAGAATCCTCTTGCGGCAATGGCGCTGCACACGCAGCTCCTGAGAAAGGCGTTCACACGCTTCGGGGCGTTGACGCTCGAGGACGCCGAGAAATATCTTTCGGTACTGGACGAGGAGATAGAGCACCTGAATAAGATTGCCGTTGACTTCCTCTTTGCCGTGAAACCGATGGAAGTCGAGCTCAGGAAGGACAACATCAACAGCATCATTTCAGATATCCTCTCCTTCCTCGAGCCCGAGGCCGAGGAAAAGAATGTCGAGGTCGTGTCGAATCTCTCGTCCTTTATTCCGAACATCGAGATAGACTCACGTCTCGTCAAGCAGGCGCTTCTGAATCTCATTCAGAATGCCTTTGCGGCGATGGAGGGAGGCGGAAAGCTTACTGTGACGAGCAAGCTCAACGGCAACTTCATCTCCGTCAGGATTCAGGATACGGGAATCGGAATAGACGACGACAAGCTCCAGAAGATATTCGAGCCCTACTACACGACAAAGGCCAGCGGCACGGGACTCGGGCTGACGCTCGTGTACAAGATCATGAAGGAACACCACGGCGACATCCACGTGACGAGCAGAAAGGGGGAAGGTACCTCGTTCGTTCTCGATTTCCCCATCCCCGCAAGCGAGCGCATGGCCATCGGAGAGGATAAAGAATGAGTACGATCCTTGTTGCAGATGACGAGAAGAACATACGCTCGGGACTGGGCGAGGCAATCTCCCTCGAGGGCTACGACGTAATCGAAGCCGAGAACGGAAAGATAGCGTGGGAGAAGATGAACTCCAGCAACGTCGACCTTCTTCTTACCGACCTCAGAATGCCCGAGATGACGGGTGAGGAACTCATAAGAAAGGTCCGCGCTTCATTCCCGAAGCTCCCTATAATCGTCCTCACCGGACACGGTACGATAGAGAACGCCGTTGAAATCATGAAGTACGGCGCCATCGACTTCTACACAAAGCCGATAGACTCCGACAAGCTCATGCTTGTCATAAAGAAGAGCATAAAGAACAGCCAGCTCGAGGAGCAGAACAGAAAGCTCACCGAGGAGATAGAGAGACTGAAGAAGGAGAGGAAGTACTCGAAGATAATCGGTCACTCCGCCTCTGTCGAGAAGCTCATGGATACAATCCGCCAGGTTGCTCCGTCCCGCTCTTCGGTTCTCATCGAAGGCGAATCGGGAACGGGTAAGGAACTCGTGGCAGACGCAATCTGCGCTCTCTCCGACCGCTCGGAGAAGCCGTTCATCAAGGTCAACTGCGCCTCTCTTTCCCCCTCGCTTCTGCAGAGTGAACTCTTCGGACACGAGAAGGGGGCCTTTACGGGAGCCGTGAAGGATACGAAGGGACGCTTCGAACTTGCTGACGGCGGTACGATCTTCCTCGACGAAATCGGGGAGATTGACGAGAGCACCCAGATAATGCTCCTGAGAGTCCTCGAGAACAGGGAAATAACCCGCGTGGGGGGAGAGAAGACAATCAAGGTCGACGTCAGAGTAATCGCCGCAACGAACAAGAATCTCAGGGAGAGGGTGAAGGAAGGAAAGTTCAGAGAGGATTTCTACTACCGCCTCGCCGTCGTCGAGATTCCCGTCCCGCCCCTCAGGGAGCGAAAGGACGACATAGAGCTTCTTTCACTTTCCTTTGTTAAGCAGTTTGCCGAGGAGAACAGGAAGACAATCGACGGAATCAGCCTTGCCGCGAGAAAGGCGCTCTTCAACTACCAGTGGCCGGGGAACATAAGGGAACTAAAGAACTGCATGGAGGCCGCCGTCGTCATGGCGAAGGGAAAGACCATAGAGCTCGACGATCTCTCCTCCGACGTCAGGGGCGCTGTGAAGGAGAGGGAGAAATCTGTAACCCTCTCTCTTCCGATAACCCTCGAGGAAGCCGAGAAGAAGCTCATACTCGAAACGATTGCATTCTGCGGAGGAAACAAGAGCAGAGCAAGCAAGACGCTCGAAATAGGCCGCAAGACCCTCCACAGGAAACTCGACGAATGGAAGATGGGGGACAGTGATGAAGAGTGAGGACGTATTCTCTCCCTTCGGTTTATTGAAGAAATCCTTTCCGCAGTATTCCTACAGGGAGGGACAGGAGGAGATGGCGAATAAGATCGAGACGGCCTTCAGGGAGAAGAGGGGCTGCCTCATCGAAGCGGGTACGGGAATCGGAAAGTCGTTTGCGTATCTTGTTCCGTCGCTGCTGCTGACTCAGTCCAGCCCCGATGCACGTGTCGTGATTGCGACGAGCACCATCACCCTCCAGAACCAGCTCTTCGAGAAGGATATTCCGTTTCTTTCCGACATGCTCAAAATCGAGAACAGATCCGCTATCCTCTACGGCCGCTCGAACTACATATGCCGCCGCCGTCTCTCCGAGCTCATGCAGTCTATAGGACTTCTAACTGCAGACTCCTCCATCCCCGAAGTAAGGCTCTTCCGGTGGTGTGAGAAGAGCTCATCGGGAAGCAGGATAGACCTGAGAGACCGGGAACTCTCGGAAGTTGCGAAGACGGTGCAGTGCGACGACAAGGACTGCAGGGGAAAGAAGTGTCCCTTCTTCAAGGAGTGCTTCTTCTACTCTGCACGTCGCCGCGCGCAGGGAGCGAGGATTGTCGTCACGAATCATCACGTCGTACTCGTAGACGCCACGATAAGATGGGAGAATGAGGAGGATTTCTCGTCTGCGACAATACTTCCCGGGTACTCGCACCTCGTGCTAGATGAAGCCCACCACATTGAGACGGAGGCAACCGAGATGTTCTCCTCCCGCTTCTCGTTCGCCCAGGTGGCGCAGGAACTCGACTATCTTACGGCAAAGAGGGGAGAGCTCGGAAACAGGAGTCTCATCGAGTTCCTCTCTCCCTGTGACAAATCCGAGAAGCGGGAATTCACGAAGACCTTTGCCTCCGAAGCCCAGAAGGTTAGGGCCGGGGCAAGAGTCTTCATGACGAAAGTCAGAGGTACGGTATCACGCATATCGACGCAGAAGTCGGTACTGCTGGGACCGGAGTTCTATCAGAGCCAGCGCGCTGTCCTGAGGGGGGAGGCGGAAACGCTTGCGGACGACATCTACCGCATTGCGGGAAACATCTCGTCGCTGCTAGAGTCAGATAACGAGGCCTTCGAAAGCTGGATAGAGACTGCGGGAAAGAGCGCGTGCTCGCTCTTCACTCTCGCAGATACGCTGAGGCAGTTCATACGCCTCGACAACTTCGACTCCCTCATTTCGTACGCCGCCCAGGATAACGACGGAGACTACACGCTGATTCTTGCGCCTCTCCAGGCGGGACCGCTAGTGAGAACGAGGCTCCTTGATAAGCTTTCGTCATATCTCTTCTGCTCGGCAACCCTCTCAGTCGGCGGTAACTTCGAATTCTTCCGCTCGCGGCTCGGTATCGCAAAGGACGACACTGTAATCGAGGGCGTCTACTTCTCTCCCTTCGATTACAGACGTAATCTCATGTACCTCATTCCGCAGGACGGGAGGGTATTCGTCAACGGAGACAGTGACTACATAAGATATGTCGCTTCCTCCACACGCGACGCTCTTCTCTCCTCATCCGGCGGTGCTCTCGTACTCTTCACGTCAATCCAGATGATGAAGAGCGTCTACAGTCTCGTGAAGAGGGATATAGGAGATAAGCTCGAGCTTCTTGTGCAGGACAATACGATGAGCCGCAATGCCCTCCTCACGCGTTTCAGGAAGAACAGGGATTCCTCACTATTCGCTGTCTCCTCATTCTGGGAGGGAGTGGACCTCCCCGGAGACACCCTCAGGCTCCTCATCATTGCAAAGCTTCCCTTCGACGTACCTACAGATCCCGTCAACAAGGCGCGCTCTGACTACATCAACCGCACCAGCGACAGGGGTTCGTTTCTGTCTCTCACGCTCCCGAATGCCATGATAAAGATGAAGCAGGGAGTCGGAAGACTCATCAGAAGCGAAAGCGACAGGGGAGTCGTGCTCATACTCGACGGGAGAATCGGGAAGAAGTCGTACTCGCGTCTTCTCTTCTCCTCGATTCCGGAAGGATATCTTCCGGAAGATACGCTGCTTGAGAACATTCCGGGAAAGATCGAGTCGTTCCTCTTCTAGGAGAAAAATGTGAATACGATAAATCCAGATGAATGCGGCTTTCATGCCTTCCGCACATCATGGCCGCACTATACGAATTCCGTCTTCATGAACAAGACCGAGATAGTCACCGACGGCAGCGGTACGATACTCGGAGTGACAAACCCGGAGAAGCTCTTATGGGCGGATATTCCCGACAGTGCGGAAGATATACAGATACTCTCCATCGCTCCTAAGGCTTTCTCTGGTTGTACGAAACTCAGAAAAATCAGGTTCTCCGACAACCTCGAGACAGTCGGGGCGGGAGCATTTTCCGGCTGTACGATGCTCTCCTCAGTCTCGCTTCCCGACGGAGTCTACGAACTCGGAGAGGGGGCCTTCGAAAAAAGCGGCCTCAGGAGCTTTGCCTTCCCTTCGATGCTCGAATACGTGCCTCCGCGCTGCTTCTCAGACTGCGCTTCTCTCGAGAGCGTTACCCTCAGTGTCATAATCAGGAGGATCGGAATCCTCGCCTTCGCGGGCTGCAGAAGCCTCAGGTCCTTCGAGATTCCCTATACTGTACATGAAGTACCCGAGGGCTGCTTCATGGGGAGCGGATTAAGAAGCCTCTATCTTCCTCATGAACTCGTGAGAATCGGTGCCTCTGCGCTTTCGGGATGCAGGGAGATAGAGAATATCTTCTACGACGGGACTGCTGAGGATTTCAGGAGAATCGAGTTCGGCCGCAACTGGAACAGGGGAATGAACAAGGCCTGTATTCTCTACGTC
>CAVILL010000055.1:0-14646 GCA_963643635.1 Sphaerochaetaceae bacterium
CGTACAGCGCTACAAAGGTCTCGGTGAGATGAACCCCGACCAGCTCTGGGAGACGACGATGAATCCCGAGACGAGAATGCTGGGCAAGGTCCACCTCAAGGATGCCGAGGAAGCAGACAGAGTCTTCTCCATGCTTATGGGAGAGGAAGTCGAACCAAGACGTGAATTCATCGAGCAGAATGCAACCTATGCTCAGAATCTCGATATTTAAAGGAGAACGGAATGGACGATAACAACGACAACACAATCATTCCGGAAGAAGGAGAGGAGAAGCAGGAGACGAAGCCGGGTGCAATCCTTACATTCGATCTTGCCGACCAGATGAAGAGTGCCTACATCGACTACGCGATGTCGGTCATCGTGTCGCGTGCTCTCCCCGATGCCAGGGACGGTCTCAAGCCCGTTCACAGAAGAATCCTCTACTCAATGTGGGACATGGGCATAAGGTTCAACGGAGCCAACAAGAAGTGTGCCAGAATCGTCGGCGACGTACTCGGTAAGTACCACCCGCACGGAGATGCTTCCGTCTACGATGCCCTCGTCAGACTGGCTCAGGACTTCTCCCTGAGATACCCCGTCGTCTTTCCGCAGGGTAACTTCGGTTCCATTGACGGTGACCCACCGGCAGCCATGAGATACACCGAGGCCAAGATGGCCAAGATCGGTGAGGAGATGATGGCTGACATCGGAAAGGATACAGTCGACTTCATGTCGAACTACGATGAGTCACTCACCGAACCTGTCGTACTTCCCGCAGCCTTCCCGTTCATGATCTGCAACGGCTCAAGCGGTATTGCCGTAGGTATGGCAACCAATATGGCTCCGCACAACCTCAACGAGGTCGTCGAAGGCATATGTGCGCTGATTGACAACCCGGACATAACAATCGAAGAGCTTGCGGAATTTGTTAAGGGTCCCGACTTTCCTTCAGCGGGTACAATCCACGGCAAGAAAGGCATAATGGATGCCTTCCTCACAGGTAAGGGAAAAATCGTAATCAGAAGCAAGTACGAGATCATCGACGCAGACCCGCACAGCAGGGATGACCTGAACAAGACACATACTGCAATCTACTTCACGGAGCTTCCCTACCAGGTCAACAAGGCCGAACTCGTGAAGAAGATCGACGACTACCGCAAGGACGGCGTAATACCCGGAATCGCACAGGTCAAGGATCTCTCCGGAAGAGACGGACTGAGAGTCGCCATCTACCTCAAGCAGGAAGCTGTCGCCAACGTCGTATTGAACATGCTCTGGCAGAAGACGGCGCTGCAGTCGAACTTCAACATCTACAACCTCGCACTCTACAACGGTGCGCCGAAGATCTTCAATCTCAAGGACATGCTCCAGGTCTACGTTGACCACAGAGAGTCCGTCATCGAGAGAAGAACACGCTACGACCTCAAGAAGGCGAAGGAAAGAGAGCATATACTTCTCGGTCTCAAGATAGGTCTCGAGAACATCGACAGGGTAATTGCAATCATCAAGGCAAGCCAGGACAATACCGTTGCCTCCCTCGAACTTCAGAAGCAGCTCTCGCTCTCGCAGCTCCAGGCCGATGCAATCATCGACATGAAGCTCGGTAAGCTGAGCCATCTTGAAACAGACAAGATTCTCGAGGAACTTGCTGAAATCGAGAAGAGAATCAGCGAGTACGAGTACATTCTCAGCGCACGCGAGCACGTTCTCGAAGTCGTTAAGAAGGAAATCAGGGTAATCGGTGAGAAGTACGGCGACCCGAGACGCACTCAGATTGTCGAACACGAGCTCGATGACGCATCCCCCGAGGACTTCATCAAGAAGGAGGAGGTCGTTATCAACATCACGAAGAAGGGATTTGCAAAGAGACTCTCCGCTACCGAGTACAAGGCTATCGGAAAGGGCGGCAAGGGCGTCATCGGAGCAAAGCTTACGGACGGCGACTATGTTGACCACCTCTTCACATGTTCATCCCATGACATCCTCACCTTCATAACCAACCTCGGCAAGGCTTATTATATAAAGGCCTTCGAGATTCCCGAGAGCGGCAAGACGAGCAAGGGTGCCAACATGAAGAACTTCCTCAGAATCGAGAACGATGAGAAGATCACATCGATCATCAACTTCAAGACTGAGGATATCAACGACAAGACATTCCTTCTCATGGTCACGAAGAAGGGCGTCACGAAGCGTGTCGTCATGACTGATTTCAGGAATGCAAAAACCAAGGGCGTCAAGGCCATCATCCTCGATGAAGGCGACGAGCTTGTCGAGACACTCATGGTGAAGGGCGACGACGAAGTCATGTTCATCACCAGAAGCGGCAAGGGACTCAGAACACCCGTCAGGGATATAAGAGCCATGGGTAGGGCCACACATGGTGTCTGCGCCATGAAGCTCATCGGAGATGATGAAATCGTATCTGCAGTGAAGGTCGAGGACGACAAGACCATCCTCCTTCTCACTGAGCTCGGAAAAGGCAAGAGAACCGAATTCAGCAACTTCATGCCTCACGCAAGAGGAACAATGGGTCAGAGAATCTATTCTCTCGCTGATGACGACAGGGTTGTCGGTGCCGTATCTGTTACGGAGAACGATGATGTCATCCTCATCACGATGATGGGTCAGGTACTCAGGGTTGCAGTTGTCAACATCAGCAACCAGGGCAAGAACGCATCCGGTGTCATCGTTGCAAAGTTCAAGAAAAAGAACGACCGCATCAACGCACTCGATGTAACTGCTCATGAAGAGGACGTCCCCGAAGACGATGAAGCTCCCGAGACAGCAGAATCTGAAGCTGTGGAGGCTGAGAAATCATCCGAAACTCCGGAAAACGAGTAAAATCTCCCGTTTTCACAAATTTGCCCGGTAACCCCGGGCATTTTCTTTACACCGAAACAGAAATACATCTTGTGCAGGAATCAGGCTTCTGAAACTACCCTATCTGACAGGGGATTAAAGAGAAAAATATACAGCTGAATCTGTATCTACAAATAGTAACGATTATATCCCTAAATCCAGATAATTTATTATAATATATACAATTAGATATAAGAATGGTTACATCGTCCATTTTCGCTGCCTCAGAATCCGTTTTCGTGGAAGTAATATAGCCCGAAGATGGTGAAAAACATAAAAAGAGAGCCGAAAAAAATCCCAGGAGACTAGTCTTCGGGTATGTTCCTCGTGGAACGTATCCTGCCTTTATACAGAAAGGAAAGATTGTATTAACAGTCGTTGTCCAATAGCTGTATGAATGATGTTCCACGAAGAACATTGCTTTATGTATATTAGATTCTAATGAGATACATAGTCAGAATTGGAAAGGCTGCATATTTAATCTGCGGGTTAATCTTTCTTACTGTTACTCTGGTTCTACGTGGAACATGAGAATATTGAAATTATGTGTGTGGAATCGGCAGAAAAAAGAAAATATCAGGATTAATTGGTAATGGGTATTGAGTTAATGTGGTGTTGATTACGTTTGTTAGATGTAGAATTTTTTAATTCAGGCTTAATGTTATTAGAGTTCTTTTGATCTTTGATAAAACTGAACATTCAACTGTTGTCTTTTTATAGGGGAACTATCACTTGTGTCCGTGTTTTTTTTAAAAGTTATGGTTGAAAAATCATCAAGTTGTGAAGTTTGAAATATCCAGTGATTACTCATTTAATGTTTTAAGCTGCGCTGATTCATTAATTCAGCACACGATAGTTACGATAATTCATGTAACGATGTTGTGGTTTTTGCTGGTCAGCCTGCAGAAATGATATTTTTTGTTTTAAGTTCCTCGTGGAACACTAAGACAGTTTTCGAATAGTTAAACTATATGATAGGTGTGAAAATCGAGGCTTATCACAAATTGATATTCAGCTTTTTTTGTTTCGTTTATTCGCAGGGTTAAAAAATCAATATTTGAGTTTTAACCGATTTCTGAATAATTTATACGAATTTCAAAGTAAAAGATAACTTGAATTCTCTGTTGATAACACATAACTCAGACTTTCTGGAAGGAGTATATTCAAGTACACAGTTGACCGGGCAAATAATACAATCGCAATCTCCAAATTCCATTTTAAACTAAAATCTTCATAATCGGATCCCTCCGTCTGGTTTTTTATCGTTTTATTATGATGATTGCGAATTAAAAGAGAAAAAAATGAGAATCTGATTATTCTTTATTCATTAAGTTAGTCTCGCGGTATGAGTTAATATTAAAGTTTCCGGTGTTCCACTGTGAAGGATGAGAAATAGATTTTTGCGGGATTGTTTTGTTTCTCCAGGGTATTTTAACAATGAAATTGATGATGAAAAATAAATGTATCTCTTTTGAGGCTGCATTGTTTTTTAAATCTTTTTTCTGTTTAATTCTCGAAAAGTGCTGCTGTTTTCCTGTGAATGTTCCTCGTGGAACATCGTATTGTTATGCTGGTTATTTCAATAAAAAAAGGCCCGGAATTCCCGGACCTTTTTTACATGAGCAAAAATCTCAGAACATTTCGTCATTGACTATTACGATGTCCTTGTCGACTGTTTCCCTGAGGTACCTTTCGACACCGTTCGAGAGGGTCATCTGGCTCATCGGACAGCCTGCACAGTGGCCGTGAAGCTTGACGTGCACGATTTTTCCTTCAATTTTTTCGACGGAGATGTCTCCTCCATCGTTCTGCAGGGCCGGGCGGATTTCATCTATTGCTGCGAGAATCTTCTCTTTCATTTTTGCTTCTCCTTATGATGCTTTTATTGCGTGAGTAAAGGATAGCAAATCCCTTTAATTTCGGTCAACTTCTTCCCTCTTTTTACTGACTTTTCCTCTGATAGAGGATATATTTTAAATCATGGTGAGAAAGATTATTTTTTATAACCAGAAAGGTGGTGTCGGAAAGACTACGGCAGCAGTGAATCTGGCCTCCATCCTGGCAGCAAAGGGACTCAGAATTCTTCTTGTTGATCTTGATGCCCAGGTCAATCTTACGCATGCCGTGTCGGGGGACGCTAAAAAGCCGAACATATACCAGGTGATAACAGGTCAGGTCGACGCAAGGGATGCCGTTCAGTCGACTCAGTTTGCCAATCTGTCGCTGATTCCCGGTTCTCTCGATATGGCCGGCCTTGCAATCGAGCTTGTCGAGGAGGAGAACAGGGAGCAGTTTCTGAAGAAGGCGCTTTCAGTAATCGAGAAGGACTTTGATTATATACTCCTCGATTGTCCACCCTCGCTCGGATTAGAGACTGTTAATGCTCTCTGCTGGTGTAATGAAGTGATTATTCCTTTACAGTGTGAGTATTTAGCTATGGAAGGTCTTAATTTAATAATGAGAACCATTACTAATATTAAGAAAGGTGCCAATCCGGACATAAAGATACTCGGCATTCTCTTCACGATGTACAGCAGAAGGATCAGACTTAATCAGGATGTCGTAGAAGATATTTCCAGATACTTCCCCGACCTTGTATTCAAGACGATAATACCACGTTCCTCGAGACTTGCGGAGGCGCCGTCACACGGGCTTCCCATCAACTATTACGACAGGTCGTCGGCAGGAGCAAAGGCATTTGTAAAGCTGAGTGAGGAGGTAATCGAGCGTGGCTAGTGAAAGAAAGAGAGGTCTGGGTAAGGGGATCGGATCGCTTATGAGCGGTTTCGATTTCGACTCCCAGACGGAAGACATTCTTACAAAGACTATAAACGAGGAAACAAAACAGAACAGGATGGCCGTCGTTCAGATTGAAATCGGACGCATCAGGACAAATCCCAATCAGCCGAGAAAATACTTCGATGAGGAATCGCTTAAGGAGCTTGCCGAATCCATAAAGACGGAGGGCATAATCCAGCCTCTGACGGTCGAGGAGATTGCTCCCGGTGAATTCTCCATCGTCGCCGGAGAAAGACGCTACAGGGCCGCAAAGATTGCAGGACTCGATAAGGTGCCGGCTATCGTCATGACGCTGACTGACGTCCAGAGAATACAGGTTTCCCTCATCGAGAACATACAGAGGGAGAACCTCAATGCAATTGAAGAGGCGCAGGCTTACCAGTATCTCATAGACAAGACGGGATACACCCAGGAGACGGTAGCCGAGAAGGTGGGTAAGAGCAGACCGACCATCACGAATTCACTGCGCCTTCTCGCTCTTTCTGACCAGATGAAGGATGATATCGTCTCGGGTGCAATGACCGCAGGACACGCAAAGGTCATTCTCTCCCTTGTAAATCCTGCCGATAGACAGCTTCTGAGAGACAGAATCGTTCACGAAAACCTTTCCGTGAGGGATGCGGAAGCGGCTGCGGCACAGTACAATAAGGGTAAGAAGGTCAGACCGGGAAAGAAGAACGCCGGGAAGGATGAGGATGTGGCGGCAGTCGAGGAGAAGTTCACGTCGGCTCTCGGAGCCAGGTGCGAGATAAAGGGAAATCTCGACAAGGGTAAGCTCCAGATAAAGTTCAAGAGCACCTCCGACCTTGAGAAGATATATGCGCTTCTGAGTAAGGGTGGCATACTCTTTGAAGAGTAATTAATTATAGTATAAGGAAATAAACATGAAAGACGGATTATATGCAGTATTGAAGACAAAGCGCGGCGAGATAACTCTCGAACTCGAATACGGAAAGACACCGATGACGGTATGCAACTTCGTGGGACTTGCTACCGGTGTTCTCAACAGAAAGAACCCCGGTAAGCCCTTCTATGATGGACTTACGTTCCACAGGGTCATCGATAACTTCATGATCCAGGGCGGCTGCCCCGAGGGCAACGGCACGGGAGGACCGGGCTACCGCTTCCCCGATGAATTCGACCCGTCCCTCAGACACACCGGCCCCGGTGTTCTCTCCATGGCCAACGCAGGCCCCGGAACGAACGGAAGCCAGTTCTTCATCACGCATGTGGAGACGCCGTGGCTTGATGACAAGCACACCATCTTCGGTCATGTAGTGGAAGGCCAGAACGTGGTGAACAGGACAAAGCAGGGTGATGTGATTGAATCCGTCACGATTGTGGCTGTCGGAGAAGAAGCCGGGAAGTTCAGAGATTCCGTTACGGAAGACAGATTCGCTCAGTATGTCAGGGATGCTGCAGACAAGGTCGAGAGAGCGAAGAAGGAGAAGGAGAAGAAGATTCTCGACAAGCTCAACGAGCTCTTTCCCTATGCAATCAAGACTCCCTCCGGTCTCATGTATACTGTCGACAGACCCGGTGAAGCCGGAAAGTCCCCCGTCTACGGACAGAAGGTAACAGTCCACTATGAGGGAAGGCTCCTTAACGGTAAGGTCTTCGACTCATCCTACAACAGACATCAGCCCGCCACATTCAAGATCGGTGAAGTCATCGACGGATGGAACGAGGCTCTTGTGACAATGACGAAGAACGAGAAGAGGACGCTCATAATTCCGCCCGAGCTCGGCTACGGCGAGTACGGCTACCCGGGAGTGATTCCGCCCAATTCCTTCCTTATCTTCGAGGTCGAACTGATTTCTTTCTAAGGAGCAGTGAGTGAAGAATACCACCATTTATGTCTGTCGGGAGTGCGGGCACGAGGAGTCCAAATGGACCGGTCGCTGCCCGGAATGCGGAAGCTGGAACAGCTTTGACGAGAAGGCCGTTACGGCGGCGAAGGACATAGACAGGACGAAGACGGTAATAGACGACGGAGTAAGGACACTCAGCGAAGTCCCGTACGAGAAGACGCTCCGGGTCTCATCGAGAATGGATGAGCTCGACAGGGTTCTCGGTGGCGGAGTGATGAGGCCGTCGTCAGTTCTCGTCGGTGGTGAACCGGGAATCGGCAAGTCGACCCTGATGCTCCAGATGATTGCGAATCTCTCGGAGTATGCTCCGGTATTGTACATTTCGGGGGAGGAATCCCCCTCCCAGGTAAGGCTCCGTGCAGAGCGTCTGGGGCTTCCCACCGACAGAATCCAGATATTCTGCGACACGCGTCTGGAGGCCCTTGAGGACACGCTGGAGAGGCTGAAACCGGGCTACATAGTGGTTGACTCCATCCAGACTCTTTCATCGTCTAAAATCGAATCCTCTGCGGGCTCCCCGAACCAGATCAAGACCTGTGCGATGGAGCTCAGCATAAGGGCCAAGAAGATAGGCTCCGCAATCTTCTTTATCGGTCACATAACGAAGGACGGAATAATCGCCGGTCCCAAGATTGTCGAGCACATGGTCGATACCGTCCTCTACTTCGAGAGCGCCGAGAACGGCATAAGGCTTCTCAGAGCCTCGAAGAGCAGGTTCGGAAGCGTGGATGAAATCGGACTCTTCGAGATGACTGCCACGGGGCTCAGAGGCGTCAAGGACCCTACTGCGATATTCCTCTCCTCACGCGAGAACGAGGCCGTTCCTCCGGGAATCGTATTCACTCCGATTACAGAGGGTTCCAGAACATTCATCGTCGAAATCCAGGCGCTAATAGTCGACGCAAGAAGCGGTTACCAGCGCATATATTCGGACCGTATAGATACGGGAAGGATAAACCGGGCGGAGGCGATCCTCGCACGTCACGCGGGACTCGATCTCTCGAATCAGGATATATACGTGAATGTCGCGGGAGGCGTGAAGCTGACGGAGGCGAGCATCGATCTGCCGCTTGCCCTCGCTCTCTATTCCTCGAAGACGAACATTCCTCTCCCGTCGTCGTTCGCTTCCTTCGGAGAGCTGTCACTCGCGGGTGAGGTAAGACCCGTTACATTTCAGGAGAGAAGGATAAAGACCCTCTCCGACATGTCGTTCTCCCGTATTGTAACCGCCCCCTCTTCAATTGAGAACACGAGTATAGACGTTGTGAAGGTGAAGGATATACGATCGGCAGTGCTTGCGGCCTTCAGAAAGAAAAGTCAGAACGACTAACTTAGTGTGTAATTTCATAAATACCAGAAAAATAAGCCGAAGTAACCCTTCGGCTTGCATTCTTACCTTCCTCTCTGTTTCAGGATACTTTCAAAGCACTGTTTTCAAAAGAAGAGCCGCTCCATTTCCGGAACGGCTGAGATATTATCCTTCTGGATCTACAGTCTCGCAAGTATGAACGGGAAGCCCACGAGGGAACCGAATATGGAGCCGAGGCTGCTCATCAGGAACGCCACGAGGCACTTGAGAATCCTGTTCCTGTACCAGCCTCTGAGGGACATTGCGTCGTTACTCATGTTCTCGAAATCCTTCACCTTGGGAGCCTTGAACGTCGCCTGCCAGATGCCAGCGAAGAGTCCCACCCCGAGTACGGGGTTGAGAACGAAGAACGGGGCCGTTATGCCGCTGAGAAGACACGTCAGGAATGAAGCGCCTCCTATGAGCGTGAAGACGAACGTGCATGTCGCATTGGCTGCAATCCAGTACAGGAATGCCTTGAGGCCCTGGTCCCATCCCGAGGAGAGGATGCCGACGATTACGAGGGCGATGATGAGGGTCGGGACAATCCACTGTGCAATCTTTCCCGCCTTTCCGGGCTTCGGAATCTCGGTAATGGAGGAAGTGTCGGTGGAGAGTTCTCCCTTCTCGAGTTTTTCGAAGTTCCTGATGATTCCCTGTGTGTGTCCTGCACCGATTACCGCGACCTTCGTCTTTCCATCAGCCTTGTATATCGAGGTTGCAAGATAGCGGTCTCTCTCGTCAATCAGTACTTCCTTTACCGACGGAAGTTCCTTCGCCACCTCGTTCATCATGGACTCGAGAGTCTCCTCGTTCTTGAGCTTGTCAAGTTCCTCCTCACTTATCTTCTCGTTGGAGAAGGATGCGGAAATGAGGGTTGCAAGGAGCTTGCACTTGTTCCAGAAGGAACTCTTTCCCCAGGCACGGCGGAAGGTGATCTGGATCTCCCTGTCGCAGAGAGAGACTGGTATTCCCTTTTCCCCGGCAAGCTTCGCGGCTCCGAGAATTTCGGCCCCGGGATCCGTTCCCGTCTGTGCACCCATCCTCTTCTGGAAGGAGGCGAGAGCGGTGTTGGCAAGAAGCAGGAAGCCCTTTCCTTCCTTGAATATCTTCTTGATATCCATATTCTCGTACGAGGAGTCCTTCGTCTTGCTCTTCATTCTTCCGTCGTCGAGCTCTATGCAGACTCTGTCGGGAGACTGTGCTTCGATTATCTCCCTCACCTCCTCGGCACTGTTCTTCGAGACATGCGCAGTGCCGACAAGATGGATGGTATCGCCGTTGTCGAATGTGATTACATGGTAAGTGTCGCTTACTTTCGTCGTTGTCATACGAGATCCTTGAGTGTCGCCTTGAGGAATGAAAGGACTCTTTCTGCGGACTCCACCTCGAGGTGTTCGTTGACCGAGTGCACGTCGAAGAGGTTGGGTCCGATGGATATTGAATCCATGCCGGGGATTCTGTCGTTTATGATTCCGCATTCGAGTCCCGCGTGTATTGCCGTCACGACCGGTTCTTTTCCCGTCAGCTTCCTGTAGGCTTCGGGGAGCTTCTTCGCAATCGGGGATTCCGGATTCGGAAGCCATCCCGGGTAGCCGTCGCCGACAGAGGAGGAGAAACCGTAGCTCTCATATACTGTGGTGATGATTCTCGCGATGTTCTTCTTCGCGCTGTCGATGGAGGATCTGATGGAGTAAGTGACCTCTGCCTCCTCTCCGTCGACTTTCACGATTGCAAGGTTGCACGATGTCTCAACGATTCCTTCGAGTGTCTGGGAATAAGCCTGGACTCCGTTGGGAGCCGTGAGGAGAGCGGATGCAAGCTTTCTGCTGTCTTCTTCTGTGACAGCGTCGGCTGCCTTACCGGTCTTCTTCACCGTTATTGTCACATCCGGATCGCCCTTGCAGAATTCAACGCGGAGAATGTCCTGGAGAAGCTTTGCCGTCTCCTCTGCGTCCCTGAATGACGGAACGACAAGCTCTGCCCTGAGAACGGACGGAATGACGTTTCTCTTCGTACCGCCCTGGACAGAGACGAGTCTGTATGACGGGAGGAACGAGAGGAACCTTGCGAACGCCATTATCGCATTGCATCTGCCCTTGTTTATATCCGAGCCGCTGTGGCCTCCGAGAAGGGACGAGAATTCGACAGCCACCGTCTCTCCTTCAGTGACGCTGCTTCTCTCGAGATTTCTTCTTTCAACGACATCGAGGCCGCCTGCACAGCCGATGCAGAAGAAGCCTTCCTCCTCGTTGTCGATGTTGATGAGCATTCTCGCGTCGACGTACTTTCCCTCGAGTCCGAAGGCTCCAGTAAGGCCCACTTCCTCGTTTACGGTGCAGATTGCCTCTAACGGTCCGTGCTCGTAGTCGTCATCTGTGAAGAGAGTGAGAATCACAGCCAGTGCGATTCCGTTGTCGGCACCGAGCGTCGTGTCCTTTGCGTGTATCACGCCGTTCTCGAGGACGATTTCAATCGGGTCCTTCGTGAAGTCGTGCTTCGAGCCTTCCCTTCTGACACAGACCATGTCCATGTGTCCCTGGAGGGCGACGGGAGCCCTGTTCTCCATTCCCGGAGTCGCATCCTTCTTCATGATGACGTTTCCCGTCCTGTCCACCACGGCCTTCACGCCATGCCTGTCTGCCCAGTCGAGGAGGAATGCCCTGATTCCGTCCTCCTTTCCGCTATCTCTTGGAACCGAGGAGATTTCATTGAAATACTCCCAGAGTCTCTTTTCCTTCAGATTATCAAACCACATAAAATGTCTCCTGATGCAATGAGTATAACAACAATATTCCGAATCGTCTTCTCAAAGACTGAAAAGTATCATCAAATTATTGATAAGTCTCTTGCAAGGAAAAGAAGTTAGACACAAAATGAAAAACGGTGGTGATGACATGCTGGACAATATCCTTCTCATAATCAACCCCAATGCCAGCAAGGGCAGGGGTAAGAACAAGGCAAAGAAGATAAAGGAAATCTTCGCCCTCAACGGAAAGAACTGCACGATTGCCTATACCTCTGGCAAGGGACACGCCGAGAAACTCGCGAAAAGCGGAGTCGAATCGGGATTCACCACAATCATCGCAGCCGGTGGTGACGGCACCGTCAACGAGGTCATCAACGGCATAATGAAGGCTGACGGACACGACAGGGTCGGCATGGGCATAATCCCGGTGGGAAGAGGAAACGACTTCGCCTGGATAGCCGGCATTCCTACGGATATCGAGAAGGCCGTAAGCATTATCCTCCATAACGAGGCGATTGCGACGGACGTGGGCTTTGCGAAGGGAACCGAAAGGGAGGAGGGAAGATACTTCCTCAACGGCATGGGCTTCGGCTTCGAGCCGATGGTCAACTTCCTTGCCCAGGATTATAAGCACCTCAACGGCATGGCTTCCTATGTCGCGGCGTTCATCCACATCCTCTTCAATCCCCCGAAGGGATATAAGATGCATGTGAAGATCGACGGTGAGGAGTTCGATCTCGTGTCGCAGCAGTTCTCGTGCAATAACGGCCGCAGAATGGGCTCCTCGTTCCTCATGACGCCTCTTGCCCTCATCGATGACGGAAAGCTCGACTACATGTACACGAAGAAGATCTACAGAGGCTTCGGCATCATAAGGATGGCACTCAAGTTCTTCCGCGGAGCGATGGTGTCCGACAAAGAGCACTTCGGCTACGGAAAGGCAGAGAGAGTGGAAATCACCTCCTCCGATCAGGTGATTTCACATGTGGATGGAGAAGAGTTTACAAGAAAAGGCAGACATTTTGTGATTGAAATCCAACCCAAAGCAGTGAAACTCTTCAGGTGACAGTTCATTATTGACAGGGTCATTTTCTGTCTCTCCAATAAATTAAATATATAAAAATAAAATTTGACACAAGTCCGGCGGGAATGTATTATTATAATACCGTATAAAGCGCCCAAAATATGGGTTTTTGTTTTAGAAAGTGGTGGAGTAATGATAAAGGAAAGCGTACCGGGAATTCATTTTTATGATCAGGATTTCGTCGACATGTACGACAGAGCCTGGGTCTGGCTGGAAGAGCTCTGGAAGGAAGGGGACAAGGATTCCGCCTTCCCCGAGGGATATTTCGTGCACAACAACAGTGACACGATATCTCTCTATGATGTTTCCCTCTCTTCCATGTTCCTTGTCTATTCGAACCAGCTTTACAGCCCGTATTCGATGGTTGATTATTTTTATGCTCGTCAGGAAGAGAATGGAAGAATTGCTGAGGAGTATAACATCCATACGGGCGAAGCTGTAACTGCGCCGGACAATCCTCTCGGAGTCACGCTTCCTCTTCTTCCATACGTTGAATTCGTCTTCTATCACAAAATCGGAAACAAGAAGAGACTGAGAGACGTAGTGCCGTACCTCGAGAAGTATTTCGACTGGCTCAAGACAAACTTCCAGGATTCCAACGGCCTCTACTGTGTCCCTGCATCTGCAGTCCACATGGGCAATCTCCCCAGGGAAGGCGCGAAGTACTTTATCGACTTCAATGCCGAAATGGCTGTCTTCGCACTCTATCTCTCGACTATCGGGGATATTCTCAACGACAAGGAACTCGCATTCCGCTACAAGAGAGTCTATTTCGCCCTCAAGACCAGAATCAATTCGATGATGTGGTCGTCTGAGGACAACTTCTATTATGACCTCGACGAGAACGGAAACCAGATAAGGAACAAGCACATAGGATGCTTCTGGACACTCCTGGCGCAGATTCCGAATGACGAATATGCAGCCTATCTCATCGACAGCCTCAAGGACGAAAAGGAATTCGGAACGGACAATCCGTTCCCGACGCTCCCCGTCTCCAATCCGCACTTCTCGGAGAACGGAAACGGCTACTGCGGCAGCGTATCGACATTCCTCGACTACATCATCATCAAGGGACTTGCGAACTACAATTCCTTCATCTTCGCCCGTGAGTGTGCGATAAGGCACATGTACTCCGTTCTCGATACTCTCCATCCCGGAGAAGAGAAACCAGGAGATGCATGGGAACTCTACAGGCCCACGAGTGAAGGCCCTGCCGTGATGCCAGAGGGAATGGAGAACAGAAAGCGCTATCTTCCCTCGATCGGTCTCATCGCAATCTCGGCATGCATCGAGAACGTGATAGGACTCGACATATCGCTTCCGAGAAAGACGGTCTACTGGACGATGCAGTCACTCGAGGCAATGGGTATCGAGCATCTCTCACTCAAGAAGAACATAATCACCATCCTCTCCAACAAGAACCAGAGGGGCTGGGAGATCAGACTCGAGAGCGAGAAGCTGTATTACTTCACGATTGAAATCATGGACGACGAGAAGAAGAAGACCCTCCCGATTCCGTCGGGCAAGTGCTCGATGCTGATCGATAAGCTCTGATTTCTCAAAAAGACAAAATCTTAACTGAAAGAAAGCGCTCAATATACATAAGATGAAATCATCACTTTAAATAAAGGAGTTTATTTTTTATGGACATGAATTCATTCTCCTTGAAGGGAAAGGTTGCATGGGTTACCGGTGCCTCATACGGTATCGGAATGGCTATCGTAAAGGCATATCATGATGCCGGAGCCCAGGTTATATTCAATACTTCACGAAAGGAATCCGTCGAGAGCGGTCTCGAGGAATATAGACGCTGCGGCATGGACGACGTACTCGGCTACGTCTGCGATGTCAGGGACGAGAACGCAGTGAAGGCACTTGCCGATGAAATCGTAAAGAAGTTCGGAAGACTCGACATCCTCGTCAACAACGCAGGCTGCATCAAGAGAATCCCGATGAC
>CAVILL010000056.1:0-14532 GCA_963643635.1 Sphaerochaetaceae bacterium
AGCACGACGGACATCACGCCTGAGGAGATGAGCTTCGGAGTCCTCGGAACGGTACAGAGCAAGGCAACAGTAACGACGAATGTTTCGACTCCGGTAATTGCAACACTTTCTATCACGACAGGCGCAATGTCATTCACCGGCAGTCTCTCGTTCACGGGACTTCCGAGCGGTGTGACATCAGCCGACATAGACGTCGACTGGCTCATAGACGGTGAAATCTGGAGCTCTCAGACAGGAGAAAAGAAATACAACATGGTTGGAATCCCCGCGGGAACATACCGCATCACCTGCGTCATGAAATGTTCCTCTCTCCGGGGCTCCATGGGCTCGGTAAGCCAGGTCATAACGGTTCCGGGCAGTTGAAACATCTGACACCTCAACGGTTTCGTTCATTATATCTTCCCGCTTTTATTCCCCATCCCGCCCTCCGTGGAGAAATCCGCGGGGGGCTTTGCGTGTAAAGAAAAGCCACCGGATTCTCTCCAGTGGCCGTCAGCATAAAAGATTACTTTTTCTTATGTCTCATTGCTCTGAGCTTTTTCTTTCTCTTATGAGTTGCGATCTTATGCTTTTTTCTTTTTCTTCCGCAAGGCATCGTTGAATGCTCCTTATTCCAATTGGATTAGTGTAATTACCTCTCCATTATGTAAACTACAGCAAGGAGAGTCAATAGACTTCAGCCTACATTACCGTCCGTATACTTATGAACGGTGAGTTTCTTTCCGTCCTTTCCGACTGCTCTTCCGTCAACGGTGACCACACCGCCCGTAGTATGCATCGGAAGAGCGAAGAAATGATCGGGCTTGAGGTATGTCGTGATCTTCTCAGTCTCCGGCTGACCCTCGTATTCGAGAACCGTACCCGGTTCGAAGTCGTCGGCGAAGATGACCTCACATGTCGAATGGCTGTCATCGTTCCTGTCGGATGCCGCGAGAAGCATGCCGTAGCTCTTGACGCCGCGGAAGTTCGCGGGCTTGAGGTTGCTCACGAGAACGATGTTGTGCCCGAGAAGTTCCTCCTTCGTGTAATACGGAACGATCGAGGATACGATTGTTCTCGGTTCCTCCTCGCCGCAGTCGAGCTTGAGAATATAGAGCTTGTCGCCGTCGGGGTGCTTTTCGCATTCGACGATTCTGCTGACCTTGAGAATGACCTTGTGGGCCCAGTTCTCCAGTAATGACTTTTCTTCGTCCATCTTGTTGTCCACTTCCTTATTCCGAGGCTTTGTTTCAGCCTTCTTTTCCTCTTTCTGCTTCTCTTCCCTCTCCTTCTGGGAGCCCGAATACCTTTCCCTCAATTCGTCGATGAGGGAGTCCTCGAGCTTCGTGAAGAGAAGAGACACTTCTCCGATTTCTATTTCACCCTCGAATGTACCGACGCTCTTCCAGGAGAGATCCTTTTCCAAGGAGAGGAACGAGAGAATTCTTTCGCTCGTTTCGGGCATATAGGGAGCAACCATGACTCCGAGGTCACGTATGAGATAGAGAAGAGTCCTCAGAAGTTTCTCCGCCTCTCCGGGATTCTCCGTTCTCTTCTTCCACGGCTCGCCGTCCTGGAATGCCTTGTTGCCGATATCGCTCAGAGCGAATATCGCTCTCAGCGCATCCCTTTCCTCTGCTCTTTCCAGAAGGTCGGTGATCTCCGCTTCCTTCTCTCTCATGACTTCGACGAGAGCACTGTCGCACTCACCTTCTCCGACAGAACCGTTGTAGAATCTCTTCACGAACGTGAGCGTTCTGTTGACGAGGTTCGAGAGGTTGCCGATGAGTTCCTTGTTGACCTTCTCCTGGAGGTCCTTCCAGGTGAAGGTGAAGTCCTGCTTCTCGGGTCTGTTGTAGAACATGTAGAAACGCCAGATGTCAGCCGGGATTCCGGTCTCCTGCACGTCGTTTCCGAATACTCCTATTCCCCTGCTCTTGCTGAACTTGCCACCCTCGTAGTTGAGGTATTCAGTCGAGGACATGTGGTGGAGCATCGTCCACTTCTCACCGGTAGCGAGAAGAGAGGACGGGAATATCACCGTGTGGAACGGAATGTTGTCCTTGCCGATGAACTGGAAGAGCTCGGTGTTCTCCGGGTCCCTCCACCAGTATTCCCAGTCATCCGTGAGATTGGCCGTTATCGAGATATAGCCGATCGGGGCGTCGAACCAGACATAGAAGACCTTGTCCTCGTAACCCGGTCTGGGTACGGGAATACCCCACTTGAGGTCACGGGTGATGCATCTCTCCTGAAGGCCGTCACGTATCCACGAAGAGGTGATCTGGACGGCGTTCTTCGCCCAGAAGCCATCCCTGCTTGTCTTCTCCATCCATTCCCGGAGCATGGGAAGAGCCTTCGGGAGGTTGATGTAGAGGTTCTTCGTCTTTCTTATCTCGGGAGTGTGTCCGCAGACCGAGCACTTGGGGTTGATGAGCTCGGTGGGGTCGAGAAGCGATCCGCACGCATCGCACTGGTCACCGCGTGCCCCCTCACTTCCGCACTTCGGGCATGTCCCCGTGACGTAGCGGTCCGCGAGGAAGCGCCTGCATGACGGACAGTAGAGCTGCTCGGTCTCCTTCTCCGTTATGTAGCCGTTTCTGTCGACACAGGAGAAGATGTGCTGGACAATCTCGGTCTGCTTCGGAGTCGAAGTGCGTCCGAAGTAGTCGAACTTTATGTTGAACCACCTGTAGATATCTTCATGAATCTTATGATAGCGGTCGCAGAGCTCGCGCGGACTTACGCCCTCCTGGAGAGCCTTCGTCTCGCTTGCC
Organism: Sphaerochaetaceae bacterium; assembly: GCA_963643635.1. Classification (GTDB taxonomy): domain Bacteria; phylum Spirochaetota; class Spirochaetia; order Sphaerochaetales; family Sphaerochaetaceae; genus Ornithospirochaeta. The sequence goes on from CAVILL010000056.1 coordinate 2,757, forward strand.
GTGCCGTACTCGTCGGTACCGCAGATATAGAGAGTCTCGTAGCCCCTCGAGCGGCAGAAGCGTGCAAAGACGTCCGCCGACAGAACCTGGGTGAGATTCCCCAGATGCGGAATATTGTTTACATAAGGTAATGCTGATGTGACTAGTCTTTTCTTCATAACAGTCCGATTATATTTAACAAGAGGATAAAAAGAAAGACGGAAATCAGCTTTTTGGGGACAAGACATCCGAAGCAGAGACAACTGTTACCGGCATGGTCACAATCAGTATCCTGCCAGGTGAAAGAAAGAGGCTCCCGATCAGCCCATTGGAAACGGTTTGAACTGAAGATAATGAGGCCGGCCGTTCATCCCTGATAAGGCTGATATATTGCAAAAAGAAGGATCAGGGAATGCCTCACCTCTTCTGAAAGCCGGACACGGAATCGGGAAAGATATCCCCAACTCTGTTCTTCCGCTTCCGACTTTGTGTGCTATATTATCCTCATGGACGAAGTAAACAGAATCTACAGAGCACTGAGCGACACGGAAAAGATACTCGTATTCACATCCCAGACGGCGGCGCAGAACGCCCTCATGTCCTACCTGGAAACGCACCCCGGAAAGGCCGTATTCAGAGACAGGACAATGAGCTGGGACAGCTTCTATCTCTCACTTCTGGACACCGGGGGAAGGAAAAGCGTCACGAAGACGGAGAGGAAGGTATTCGCATACTCATTCCTCAGGAACGGAGGACTCGGGAGGCTGAAGTACTTCGCCTCGGCGGAGTATCCGGAATCACTCCTCGCATACTCCTCGTCGATTGCATCGCTCCTCCCGTACTTTCCCTCCCCGGAGGACCCGGTCAGGGAGCACATGTCTCCCGAAATGCTTCATGATGCGGAAATACTCCGCACATCCTATTCGGAATTCCTCGGAAGAAAGGGACTCTACGAGAAGAACTACCTCGTTCCGGACTACACGAAGATCGGGAAGGACAGATACATCTTCGTATTTCCACGCACATTCACCTCGTCAAAGGTAGAACACGTCCTCTCACTCGGCCTCGTCGACGTAATCGAATCCCCGGAGGAATCTGACACCCCGCTTACGGAGTATCCGAACGCCCTCAGTGAGATAAGATGGACCCTCAGAGAGATAGAAGAGGACAGAAGAAACTACAGAGACGACGAAATCGCCATCACGTCATCGTCCCTGTCGACCTACCGACCGTATCTCGAGAGCGAAGCGAGGAAGAGGGACATCCCCCTCGTCTTCACGTCAGCGAGAGCGTTGTCGGATTATCCCGAGGGAAGATTCCTTCATCAGCTGTATTCCACAGTCATGTCCTCATGGTCCTTTGACGAGACAAAGAAGCTCATACTGAGTCCGCAGTTCCCGTTCAGGGACCGTGAGATGATGATTTCCATCCTCCGCCACGGAGTTGACAGGAAGATGGAGGACAAGGGAATAAGGAGCTGGCTGAGGGTACTCTCTCCGGAGGAGAAGGAATTCTTCAAATCCCTCTCCTCTGCAGCCGACAGAATCGTGAAGAGCAGAAGAAGCAGCCTTACCACTGCGCTTATCCAGAACTTCCGCGACACCTTCTTCGAGGAGGGTGAATGGAACGAGAAGGACGACAGGGTCTTCGGCTCGGCGCTCGAAATGCTCGGCAGTATGGGAGACGACGAGATAAGCGACCTCTACAGGCTCTTCCTGTCCCTCCTCGACGAGACGCAGTACGTCGAGAAGAGCGAAGAGGAGAAGGGAATCAGGGTATACTCCTACCCCGCATCCTCGGGTCTCATAACTCCAGTCCACTACGTCATGGGACTCGATGACAGGACTACGGGCACGAAGATAGACGACTACCCGTTCCTCGTGTCGCTTGAACGCCCGGAGGTGAAGGACATATCCTCCTCGATTCTCTCCGTCTACCGCTCCCCGGTCTTCACAGAGAAGCTTGTCATATCAGGAACGACGGAAGGCTTCGACGGCGCGAGGCTTCTCCCGCCTTTATTCCTCGACTCGACAGTCCGTAACATCAGGGAGATAAGCGACGGATACACCGAAGAGCGCTCTCTCTGGATGGAGAACACTCCACCGGGAAAGAGACCGTACGTCTCGCAGAGCGAAGGATACAGAAAGGCAAAGGCCACATCCCTCAGAGGACGGAAGGAAGACGTAATCGTTCCTACGTTCACTGACGAGAACATCTCCATCAGCGTATCGAACATGAAGAACTTCGACCTCTGCCCCTACCGCGGCTATGCAGCAGCAAGGCTGAAGCTCAGGGACACGGACTTCGAGCCCCAGCTCGAGGATCCGACGAAGATCGGAGAACTCCTCCATGATACAGTCGAGGAATCTCTTGCTGCGGCGGGAACGATAGGAGACATCGACATCGAGGAGATGCAGCGCCTCTTCCTCATGAAGCTCAGCGAGCTGGAAAAGAGCAGCGAGATTCCGACTCATTATGCCGCAGCCCACGTCAAGGGACGCTTCCTGGACAGCATCGGAGAAGTGAAGAACTCGACGAAGGCCGCAGTCTATGAGAAATACCGCCTCGTGGAAAACGAGAAGACGGTAAAGGACATCCCGCTCACGGGGAATCTGACCATGAACGGCAGAGTCGACACCATCCTCATTAACGAGGAGACTGGGGACGCATATATAATCGACTGGAAGACGACGGGGACTGCAGATTACTCGTCGGACCTTCCGGAGATATCACTCCAGGTGATTCTCTATGCAGTGCTTCTGGAGGATGATGAATCCCTCTCTGTCAGGGGCGGAGCATTCTACTCGTTCAGCAAGAAGAACTACAAAATCATCTGGCCGACGGAGAACTACCTGCAGAAGGGCAACCGCAGGGCAAGCGAAGGCTTCGACGTCAATGCGATGAAGAAGGAGATCGGGGACAGGCTCACAAGAATCAGGACTGCACTCGAGAGCGGCAGCTTCACGCCGACTCTGACAGAGCACAGCTGCACATACTGCCCGTACTTCCGTCTCTGCAGAGCGAAGTTCGTCGTGACAATGGAGGAAAACAATGACTGAAGAAAGACTTGCACTCTTCCTCGATTTCTGCAGGAAGAACGGTTTCGATATCACAAACGGGGATTCAAACCAGAGAAAGGCCGTACTCGGAAGCCGCTACTCCGTCCTCCCCGCCGGAGCCGGAAGCGGAAAGACGACAGTTCTCACATACCGTTTCCTGAGACTTCTCCTGGATGACGAGATTGAGACAATCCACTCCGACGAAATACTCACCATCACCTTCACAAAGGCCGCGACAGCCAACATGAGGGCGAGAATCTACCTCATACTGAAGAAGGCCGAGAAGGAGGGACTCGTATCCGGCGAGGAGCTCGAAAGATTCTCAAATGCCGAGATTTCGACGACGGACAGCTTCTGCTCGAAGATAGTACGCTCCGACTGTACACGCTACGGCATCTCGACGTCATTCAGAATCGAAGACGAAAGCGACTACTCGGATTTCATCAGATCGACACTCAGGGAGATAATCGAAGAGAAGATAGAGAGTGACGAGGCAGTCGAAAAGCTCTGTGAAGTCGTCTCCTTCGACAATCTTCTCTCTGCCTTCACGACGGCGGCAGACAGCTACATCAACATCGCCCTGCCATTCACCCCGGACAGTGAAGAACTGTACAGGGAGATGAAGGATGAGACGCTTCCGCTAATCGAAAGAGAGCTGACGAAGAAGAGAGAGCCTCTCGAGAAAAAGACAGGGGAATTCCTGAAGAACTTCGGCGGGTACAGCTCGGTGAAGCAGGATACCGATTATGCAGCATCAATTCTCGCGTTCCTCTCCGACGGAACGGCAGTTCCCGAAGGAGCGTCATTCTCGTCAAAGCGCTCGCTGAAGGAGAACCCGTCAGAGTACGAATCATTCAAGAATACGAGAAAGGAAATCAGGGACGACTACAGGGAATACATAAGCTATCTCGGGTACACCGATGAGAATTCATTCTCTCTTCTGAGGGGCTACTGCTCCATACTCACCTCGTTCCAGGAGAGAATCATTCTCCACAAGCGGGAGGAAGGAGCTCTGACATTCCACGATGTCATGCTCCTTGCAATAGACATCCTCAGGACGAATCCGTCCCTCAGAAGCTATTACAATACGAGATTCAGAAGGATAATGGTCGACGAATTCCAGGACAACAACGAGGAGAACAAGAGACTAATCTACCTTCTTGCGGCAAAGCCGGAATTCCGGTCTTCCGAGCGCTACCCGGAGGTAGACGACATAATCCTCGACAAGGTGTTCATGGTCGGAGACGAGAAGCAGTCAATCTACCGCTTCCGCGGCGCAGACGTATCTGTATTCAAGAACATATCGAGGGATTTCGGAGAGGAAAGAGTCCTGGCGCTGAGTGAGAACTTCCGAAGCGAAAGCGGACTCATCGATACCATCAACAGGATATTCTCGGACCGCATCATGCCCAGGCACAGCGAAGACGAATACGAGGCGGAATATACTCGTCTCGAAAGTCACCGGGAGAGAGTGAAGTCGAGTGTAAGCTTCAGGTACATGAACGTCAGGAACATTCCCGATGACATGGACAGGAATCTTCTCGCCACAAACGCCCTCAGCGAAGGTTACGAGGTTGCCCGCATCATCCACGACGAGATCCTCGGAAGTGAAAGAGAGAGGTACATGGTCTGGGACGGGGCGGCGAAGACGCTGCGCTATCCCGGGTACGACGACATTGCAATCCTTCTCAGGGCCGGCTCCAACCAGTCGGCATTCGAGAAGGCCCTGAGACACTTCGACATTCCGTTCAACGTGACTGACAACAAGTCCCTCACGATGGAAGCAGTCATGAACGACTTCTACTCCATCCTCCAGTATTCGGTATACGGAGGCGACGACAGGATATCATACGCTGCAGTGCTGAGATCCCCGTTCGTGAACATGTCCGACAGGGACATCGAAACGGTACTGAGAAACATGGACAAGGAAGAAGACGAAGAGAACAACCTCTCCGATGACGGAAAGGACAGACTTCTCATCCTCGAGGGACTCGTCAACGACATAAGGGAGAAGGAGAAGAGGGAAAGTCTGACGAGTCTGATGCACTTCCTCTGGTTCGACTGCGGCTACAGGTACTCAATCGAAACGGAGAGAAGGAACGAAAGCTACAGCGAGCACTTCGACTATCTCTTCTCGATTGCCGCAGACTTCGACGCAGGCGGAAAGGGACTCGTCGAACTCCTCGACAGGATAAGACCCTCACTTGGCGACACATCCGACTTCAAGGATCTCAATGTTCTGAGAGAGGAGAAGAGAGGAGTAACCATCCAGACAATCCACAAGTCCAAGGGACTCGAGTACCCGATAGTATTCGTTTCCGACATGGCGGGTGTGCCGAAGGCGGACAGCTTCAGGATAGCCACCCTGCCCTCGGGTCTTCCGCTTTTTCCCTGCATTCAGAAGGAAGACGGAAGGATGGACAATCCGGTGAACAGGATAAGAAAGGAGGAGGACAGCAGAATCGAGAATGCAGAGACGAAGAGAGTACTCTACGTTGCCGCAACGAGAAGCGAGCATCACCTCATATTCACATCGGTTTTCAGCTTTAAGGCGGTAAGCGACGACGGAACCATCCGCGAGGCGAAGGAAGACAGCAGAAACTCCATGCTGCAGTATCTTGTAAAGGGTCTGAACTTCGATTTTGAGACAAAGACTGATGTAATGGACGCAAGAGAATTCGGCCCCGTGTACAGGAGGGAATTCAGGGAAAGGAAGAAGGCGGAGAGGAAAAACACCGCTCTCATCGCTAAATGGTACGCGGAGCCGCAGCAGGCAAAGGCTGATGACGGAAGACGGAAACTCGGTGTAACGACACTCATTGCCGAGGATCCCGTACGCCCCGATGAGATAATCCCCCTCCCCTCCGTCAAGGCCGACAGGATTCTTCAGGCGGTATCGGGAGAGACGGACGAGGAGAAACAGGAAGCGAAGGAAGAGAGAATCACAACATTCGGTACCCTTGTCCACCTCCTCCTTGAGAACTCCGTCAGAGGCGGGGAGACGGACACCTCATCCTTCTTCCCCGGCGACAGGGACAGGGAGACGATAATCGAAAGCGCATACGACCTCAGGGACAACTTTATCTCCTCCCCCTTCAGAAAGACGCTCGAAGACTACTCTCTCCAAAGCGAGAAGGAATTTCTGATCCGGGACGGCAGCAACACCGTTGAAGGCATAATCGACCTCCTGTGCGTATCTCCGGAGAAGATCATCATAGTCGACTACAAGACCGACAGCATCAGGGCTCCGGAGAGACACAGGGCACAGCTCGGATACTACAGAAAAGCCCTCTCGACAATCTACACAGACAGAACAATCGAAACCTGGCTCTTCTACCTCAGAAGCGGAGAAGCAGTGAAGATTGACTGAACTGCGTATTGGAGACATGGAATATGCAGGAATTGCGTATTTCCTTGAACGGATTTACGTAATTCCTGCATATCAACATAAGAACAGGTCTTTCCAGAATGATACTTCTCATCCACATTTACGAGGCAGAGTCGTTTAGACCTGCCATTCATAATTCTTCTTTATTCCAAACTGAATAATGTCAGTTCATATGCTCCGTCTTCACAGCCGCCTTCTTTCCCGCGAATGCGATTCCATAGAGCTGTATGTCATTCACGCCTTCGGCTCTGAGTCCGACATCGTACTTCTTACCGATAATCTGCTTCACCGCGTCATCGGCTTCAACCGCCATCCCTGCATCATCGGAAGACACACAAGCCTTGAACTCCATGATAATCCCCGGCCTTGTCTTCACTCTCGGCTTGAGAATGATGTCGAAGCGTCCCTCTCCCGATTCACGGTTCGAGGTTATGAGATAATCGTCGGACATAACAGCGAGAAGACCGAACATCATACCGTGATAGAAGCTCTCGGATGCGGTGTCGAAATAGCTTGCTGCAGTCAGAAGATAATCAGAGAGTGTACGTTCGAGTTCCTCACTGCTGCTGCCTCGGAGAGCAAGCTGGAAGCTGCGTATCACAGACTGCGAGATTGAGGCCGAGAGATTGTCGAGAATCTCCTTCCTGAACACGCCCTTAATCTCTCTGTTGGGAATGACCATGCTGCAGACGGGATTGTCGGAGATGGTACCGAGTACCCTGACGACTTTCAGATATCCCGTCATGAGAAGGAAGCTGTAGACGGAATCCTCCGTGGACTCGATTTCCGGGTAAATGATATCGCTGTCTATCACCCCTTCCACAGGAATGTCCTGCAGAAGAGACACAAGGTCATCCCGGATTCCGTTCCCCCCGTTTCTGATTATGTCGAGAATCATGTCATTGCTGCTCGTCCGGGACCAGAAGGCCTTCGGGACACAGCGGTTGTTGATGTAGCTGATGACTGACCAGGGGTTGTAGATTTCCGTCTTCCCGAACAGATAACCGTCATACCAGTCACGGATTTCATCGAACTTCTCCCTGCAGCCGTAATACGCCGTCATGCTTTCGACTTCACTCTCGGTGAATCCGAAATAATCGGAATACTTCGTGTCGAGAAGTGTATTGACGACAAGGTTGTTCAGACCGCTGAAAAGGCTCTCCTTTGCAACACGCAGAATACCGGTGAGCAGTCCGAACTCGAGATCCGCATTGTCCTTCAGAACTGAGGAAAAGAGATTACGCATGAAGGATATGACCTCATTGTAGTAACCGCATCCGTAGCCCTGCTCAATCGGAGTATCGTATTCGTCGATGATCACGATGACACGTGAAGAGTAAGCAGCACTGAGAATATGAGAAAGCCGCCCCAGCGAAGACTCGCATTCGACACCGCTGACATCTCCTTTCAACATACTTGAGAAGAATGTTTTGTCGATATCACTGACGCGTGAGCTTTCCAGGATATCAAGATGACGTCTGAATTCGCTCTGCAGGACAAGCGAGAGACTTTCATACATCTCCTTCCAGCTCTTCTGGTGTGCATCCTTGAAGGAGATGAAGATTACGGGATACTTTCCCTGGTAGGATCTGTACGCTTCACCGCTTTTCCAGATATTCCAGTTTCTGAAGTAGACAGATGTATCCTCTTCAGTCTTTTCGAAATATGTCTTCACCATATCCATGGTGAGAGTCTTGCCGAAACGCCGCGGGCGGGTGAAGAGGGTCACCTTGCTGTGCTCGTCGATTATATCCTTTATAATAAGGGTCTTGTCCACGTAGTAGCACTCGGATGAGACTTCCCGGAAGGACGAGATTCCGACCGGACACGGAAGAAGCTTCGTTGTCTGCAGACGCCCCGCCCTTTTCATACCGGCTCTGAGGCTTTCCGGACGTGGAGCTGATGAAGGAATCCTCCAGAGTCCACCCTCTTTGACAGCCCCGTCGATATTCCCGGAATTGCACAGCTGATTGATTCTTCTCTGTGTTATTCCCCATTTTTCAGCAGCTTCTCTTGCGCTCATCATTTCTTCAGACACAGCTTAATCTCCTTCCGCTACACGATAATGATAACACAGAATCGGAAATCAGCAAATAATTTCCGATTTATTTCCGATTCATTTCCGATTTTCCATAGAAATCAGAAGAAATGTCTCAGAGTACTCCCTTCTCGGAGAGGAATCCTTCAACAGTCTCGGCAGCCAGACGGCAGAGCTCGGGACACGGCCTCTTCGTGTAGTAAGCATGGTCCCGCTCTTCCGGAACGGGAGTATCACGCCTGTGGTCGAGGCCCAGGAGGTCGCGGCAGACAATGGAGCCCGTCTTCTCCTCGAAGCGCCTTGCAAGCTCCTGGATATACGAATAGAGTACAGCCTTCCTGTCGTTCTCTTCGGGACCGCTGTAGCCGAAGAAGTATGAGCATACGAGGAACATGCCGCTGACAGTTCCGCACACCTCCCTCAGTCTCCCCATGCCTCCGCCGAAGCAGGAGGTGGTAGTCATGAGAAACGAAAGCCTTTCGGGATTGATTACATCGTCGAAAGCCTTCAGAACGGACTGCGTGCAGTTGTAGCCGTGAAGAAAGTTATCCTTCGCCTTTTCACCTCTTGTCATCGTCTTCCCTCCTGAGGGCGAAGGATACAAAGCCGTCGGAGTAGACAACCCTGTCATCCTTCACTTCTCCTGTGATGTTCTTTCTTATGATGTCCCGCGCAGTATTCTCGAGATGCTCGAGCACCGCCGGTCCGACCTGAGGTGAACCAACAGAAGGATAGATGACATCATACTTCTCCCTGAAGGAAGTGAATCTCTTCGCGCTCATGAGATATGCGTGGATATCAGAATAGCGCTCGGCGAGGTCCACGACAGCGTCGGTAATCGAACAGCCCCCGAATACGGCCCCCGAGAGGTAGTCGAGAACGACGACGGACCCCGGGGTGATACCAGGAAACGATATGATCTCGAGTTTTCTCTCCCCGAGATCGATTATGTCACCGTCAAAGACGGGCTTGATGATTCCAACCCTTCCCAGTCTGTTGTAGTAGATGAAGGAGTCCGATGGAGACATGTAGAAACGGGAGAACTCGTCGTTCGAGCCGAGAGTGCATGAGATGCAGCTGGTGTTGATGAGACTGAGATTGAAGTCCGTGAAATGCGCCGCCCTCGCATGAAGGTCCGCCCCGCCCTTACCGCCGTCGATGAAGAGAGCCCTCTCGCTGCCTCTGAGGAGATAGAAGGAGACGCCGTCATCCGTAAAACGCCATGTATTGTCGTCAATAGCTCTGATATCCATGACACGATTATCCAACAAACCATAGCACAACGGCAACCGAAACTGTTATCATCTCAGACAATCAGGGGAAGGAAATGACAGCATCACAGATAATCATAGTAATACTGCTCGGAATAATCGAGGGAATAACGGAGTGGCTCCCGATATCCAGCACGGGCCACATGCTCCTCTTCGACAGATTCCTCACCATAAATGCATCAGAAGAATTCAAGAGCATGTTCTTCGTCGTAATCCAGCTGGGTGCAATACTCGCAGTCGTCATCCTATACTGGTATAAGCTCTGGCCGGTAGAAAAGAAGGATAAGAAACTTACACTCAATAAGGATACGCTCCAGCTCTGGCTGAAGACGATAATAGCAATCATTCCCTCGGGAATAGTCGGTATTCTCGCAGACGACTGGATGGACGAACACCTCCACACTCCCCTCGTGATTTCTCTGGCACTCATAATCTACGGCATACTCTTCATCGTCATCGAAAGGAAAAACAGGACAAGAACAGCAATAACGAAATCCACCGATGACATCACCTGCCGTCTTGCTCTCTACGTGGGCCTCTTCCAGGTACTCTCACTCATACCCGGCACATCCCGCTCGGGAGCAACGATAATGGGCGCCCTCCTCCTCGGACTCGACAGGACGACGGCAGCCGAGTTCTGCTTCTTCATGGGCATCCCCACAATGGCGGGAGCCTCACTCATCAAGCTTCTCAAGTTCGGCTTCAGTTTCACGAAAACAGAACTCCTCATTCTCACCATCGGTACAGTAACCGCCTTTGTCGTATCCCTGGCAGTCATCAAGTTCCTGATGAGCTACATCAAGAAACGTGACTTCACGGTTTTCGGCATCTACCGCATCGTCCTCGGCGTCGTCATCATCGCCTGCCTTGCATTAGGTGTAATCAGCTGACTACGACTACCAGGGAAGAAACAGGCTGTTTCTCAGGGAGGGCAGCCGTTTTTTCTTAGTCTTCAGATGAGTATCAAAACAAAACTTCCAATACTAACGAGCAGCTAAAGCAAATCCAAACATGAGCAATGCCCCACTTACATAAATCCATATGGTTTTCAATCCACGCTCCCCGCTCGGGGAGCGACCTATTTCCGAAATATTTCTTTACTTTGTAAGCTGTTTTGTACTCACAACAACAATCCGCAAGATGACGCCATGCGGTCTTTCTCTGTTTCTATCATATATCTGAATTACAGATGGTATAGTTACGTATATTATCCGGAACCTTACAGATTCATGACTCTGGGTGTCTCTTTATCTACTACAGTAGTATGAACCGTCGTTTATCTCTTCGAGTCTTCTGTTGAACTGTCCGAGAAGATTAAGCATCTTGTCCTTGCCCTTCTTCTCCTGCTCGTAATTGAATACAACCGGTATGCCATCCACATTGAACATATAGCAGGAGTTGAAGAGACTTTCTATCTCCGCTGTAATCATTTTCACTTTCTCATCATCGTCATCGACTTTAATGCCCGTCGAGTCAGTGTCTGTCTCTTCATCATAATATTGGGGCCACAAAGGATTTGTAAGACAATCGAACTGGATTGTTATCGTTTCCATTGATTTTCCCCATCTTTACCATTGTTAAGGTGGTCAGAGCGCGAGCGTCACTTCAATCTCATCCTGCTCTGCGGCATATGCGATGATACGCACATATTCCTCGTCCCACTCGACAACGAAGTTGTCTTCAGTAACTACGGCACCGTCGTTATGAAGGGCAAGCGACTGCTGATTGACTCTCTTTCCGTTTTTTAGAAGGTCTACCCTGCAGTATGTTTCACCGTATGGGAAGACGGGTGTTCCTATCATATAGACACGGACGGTGTAGCCGTCATAGGAGGAGGTAAGGACAGAGGTCTTCTTCCTGTTATCCCTGTAGTCCTTGAGTCCCAGTATCACAAGTGCGGCGATGACGATGATTATTAAAAGTGTGATTATATTCTTGCGTGTTACTTTCATCTTTATTCCCCCGATAGACAATACATTTTCCTGCTGCAAAGTTCAACATCAGGCCCGTCTTCTGTCCGGATCTTTGCTTCTTCTTAATC
>CAVILL010000057.1:0-14427 GCA_963643635.1 Sphaerochaetaceae bacterium
TCACTCTCAGCAAGTACTTCCTCGGAGGTGCGGAGGTCTACGAGTCGAGAAAGGGCTGATTCGTCATCCCTTCTTCAGTGAAGTAGTGAAGTAAACAGTGAAGTACAGTGAAGTGGAACTTCAGTACTTCACTTTTTTCTGTCTTCATTCTGCCATCTGAAAGCATCCGGGATGCTGACACTCCTGAAGATAACTTCTTAACATATAAATATATGAACAAATGAGTGCCTGTAAGAACCCGGCTTAGTGAAGTTTTCAGTGAAGTACAGTGAAGTAATACTTCATTAATTACTTCACTTTCCTTGTTTCAAGGGTATTATGACCGAGGAGGAGCGCAATGGTAATAGAAGACATTCTTCCCGGAGTGAATCCTGAAGGGAGCAATACGGAATTCAAGAGACAGCTTGACGAGGGAAAATCCCGGGAGAGCGGCAGAGCAGTGGAGAACAACCGGCTCAGGACCTTCGTTGTATACGCAAACACATCGGGCGGCGTGATGTATGCCTGCGTCGACGACAGAACTTGGCAGATAATCTTTCCGCAGGGAGATTCTGGAGAGTCTCGTTCAGAGGGGGATCTTGGCGAGGACTGTTCGAAGCGTGCTGCGACGTATTCGACGAATCAGAACAGAGTGGGCGTAATCTGACGAGGAATGCAGTCCGCTTCACTTCTGTGGCATGCTTTCTCTGTTTTTGCTTATGTTTTCTTTACCGGGCAGGATCAGTAAACGGGAAAACTGTGGCCAAAAGACCGGTACCGGACTAGAATACAGCCATGAGGAAAAAGGACGGAAAGAGCGGAGATAAGCTGACTGAGAGACAGAAGAAGGAAGCCTCCTCCATTGCCGCATCAATCAGCGAGAGGGTCGAAAACAGCTATTCGGAGAACGAGATAATCGAGGCCGAAAACACAGCCATGAAGAAGTACAGAGGACGGAAGGCTCTTTCTTCCCTCTGGGACAGAATCAGGGTACTGTTCTTCATCGCGAAGCATCCGAAGGTCTGGGGCCTTCCGGTCGCCGTCCCGGCAGCAGTCGCCGTATTGTATCTTGTTCTTCCCGTCGACGCCATTCCCGATATCATCGCGGTTGCGGGGCTTCTGGATGACGTCTTCGTCATCACGAGCATGATAACTGTAATCGTGAAGACTGTCTCCTCCTATACGAAGGAGAAGCTCCTTGAAATAAGAAGTCTCTGCCCCTTGGACATACTTCCCGCATTCGACTCGATGTTCAAGGTCGACGGGACAATGCTAAGGGAAAAGAAGGACGATGAACTCAAGGCGGAAGAAGCCGAGGTTCTCGTCGAAGACAGGGTGGACTACGCCGTACACAGCATAGAGAAGGGGCTCAGGGGCACCAAGCGCTTCATAAACGAAATACACGACCAGCTTGAAATCGAGGCAGCGCGTAATCCCTCTCTCAGAAACTCCAGACTCTACCGTCTGGCAGACAGGGCCAACACCTATTCGGAGGCCCTTATCATAGACGGGAAGAGAATTGCAGTGAGAGCTCTCGAAGACTACCTCAATCTCATGCTTCTGAAGAAGGGGATCAGGAGCCTTGTATCCTTCACTTTTTTTGCGCTCTCGCTCTTCTTCTTCAGCCTCAAGTCGACGTCGGTGTGGTTTCTCATACCCTCTTCCCTCTGTATGCTTCTCTCCTACGGCTTCTTCATCCACTCTGTGATCAAGACCATTCCGCGGTGCTTCCACTTTGCAGGGGGATACATCTCCGGAGGCCTGGAGGGCGGTGTCACGGCATTCATGTTCTCCGAATCCGACGGTGACCCGGGGCTGAAGGAACAGCTTGTAAAATGCGGCGTGAAGAAGATAAAGAACGACAGAGCTCTCCAGAAGGTTCTTCTCGCGTCCTTCGGAAGGACTCTGCTGGTATTCCTCCTGAAGATAGGTCTCATTGCGGTATCTGTATTCGCGCTCAAGAGACTCGTCATAGTGACGACAGGCCTCTCGTCATCCTTCGAGATACTCTTTGCTCCTCTTGTTGAATTCTTTGAGCTGTTAAAGCGGTAGAAGTGTGCTAGAATCTTGACATGCTGAACGAAGAAGCCATATCGAAGATAAAGGAACGGGTGGAACGGAAGGGTATAGACGTCTCCGGGGATTTGTTGTTTCTCCTTACTAAATGGAGCGAAGTGAAGTCCGCTCCGGCAGTAAAGGCCGATTCATACAACAGGGAAAGCCGGAAGCTGCTTAAGGAGTATGTTTCATCCATATCTTCATATGAATATGACGACTACCGTGAGGACCCGTGGTTCGGCTTCGAGGGAGAGGTTCACAGCGGAAGGGAGGAGAATGCTCTGGCGCTGAGGATTCTCGATGCCTCCGACATGGTTCACGACCTCATACTCCTCTCCGAGCAAGTGAGGGAAGAGTTCTCATTCTCGTTCTCAACCATCAGGGAAGCGGAGGACGTGCGGGAGTTCCTGCACTTCATCTCGGCGCCGTCCTTCAATAATCCAGTCCTCCTCGATGAACAGAAGGCAGAAGAGTCCATACGAAGCATCCGGAAAAAGGTGATCGATACTCCCGATGAGAAGTGTCCCGAAGGCTATATCGACTGGAAGTCGTATGCCGTCAGTCTCTCGAAGACAGTGGAGAAGATAAGGGAGTACGGTGGTCCGACGGGGATATTATCAACATATACTGTGGAGGAATGGCCGGCGGTGAGAAAGAAGGCCGAGGACTTCTCTTCCCGCATTGCGGATATTTTCGACCGCTATCACTCGACGGTTCCCTCTCTTTTCTCCCTCTTCTCACGCGATGCCGTCGACCTCGAGGGAATTGAGCTTGCAAGGCTTGAAGCGAAGCTCGAGAAGGCAAGGGAGAACAGAGCGGGAAGATACAGCTGGAAGGAGGTCTACCCCGCAGTTGAGAAAGCAAGGAAGAACGGGATAATCACATTCATACACTCAGTCTTCGACAGCGGTGCGGACTGGGATGAAATCATACCCGCCTTCGACAGGAATCTCGTGAAGGACGCTCTGGATATGATTTACTCGCGCCACGGAATCCCGCATGAGGCAATGACAGACAAGCCGGACCCGACAGAAGTGAAGAAGAATGTCGTCTTCCCCGTCTACGAGCCGGTAGACATTCCCTCTCTCTCTTCGACTCTTTCCGTTTCGTCGTTCACTGACACCGCCTTTCCACTCCTCATGGAGGATATCATAAAAGCGGAGGCTCCCGTATTCGAACGCGATCTCATGAGGCGCCTCTCGTTCCTCGGAGGAGAGGAATACCTGACGACTAAGGTTGTCGACAGCTACAGGGAGAGCACACAGAATCTTGAAGGAAAGGTCTTCATAAGGAGAAAGGGATTCCTCTATTCACCGTCCCAGAGTTCCTTCGTCTTCAGAAGGGCCTCTCTCATGAGGGATTTCTCTCACATAGCAAGTGAGGAACTCGAGGCTGGAATGTATGAAATCATCAGAACGGACGGTCCGATAGATAAGGAGAAGCTGTATTCGAAGATAGGTTCCCTCTGCGGTTACAGCGCAGTGCTGAAATCACGCTGGGGGGAACTCGACGCAGTACTGTCGCTTCTTGTAGGGAGAATAGAAATCGAGAACGATGTAATCAGACTGAAGACAGGAGGGGAGAAATGAAGTCCGGAAGAATAATGAAGGGAGCATGCCTCTTTCTCGTAATCGTACTGATAATCGTCCTCTCCTCCTGTGCCTCGACGGATTTCAAGCGCATTCACAAGGACATTACCGAAGTGGAGAATCCGGAGACGGAAGAGGTTGAGACATCTTCTGCTGAAATCGTGGAAATTATCCGGGAGAGTGCAGAAGATATTCCGGACGAAGAGAGTCTGACTCCTCTCTATGTCGACGGAACTCTTCTTCCGAAGGATTCTGAAGCGTCACCAGCTGTCAGTGAAAAAAAGGCGGAAACAAAGACTGAGGCAACGTTCGTGAAGGCTGAGGGAAATACGGAAGAGAAAAAGGAAGCATCCGCAGCAGAAACAGAAGCAGACCCGGTCTTCGTTTTTTCATCCTTTTCGACACTTGATCTGATTCTTCTTTCTCTCTGCGGCGTCTTTCTCGTCGTCATCATAATCCTCGTAGTCGTCATTGCACGCAGGAACAGTAAGATCAGACGCGGGAGGATGAGAAGGAGAACGGAGCATGTAAGAAGAACCGGGAGTGCTCATGTTATCCCGGAGGAACCGCACGATTCTCCGCTGAAAGAGAAACCTTCGGAAAAAGCTGTCGATATCCCTGAGACAGAATCTGCAGCGGAAAACAAGCCTTCAGATACTCCGGAGGACACTGATCCTGAAATACAGGATAATGCTGAAGAGACGGATGAAAAGAAAGAACCGGAGGCTGGAGAGCCGACTGTAAACCAGCCACCCGTAAATGAAGCCCATGTAGAACAGGTTTCCATAGAAGAAATTCCTGCAGACGAAACTTCTGTGGAAGAAACTCCCGTGGAAGAAGCTCCCGTGGAAGAGACTCCCGTGGAAGAAGCTCCTGCGGAAGAAACTCCTGCGGAAGAAACTCCCGAGGAAGAAACTCCCGAGGAAGAGACTCCTGTGGAAGAGACTCCTGTGGAAGAAACTTCTGTGGAAGAAACTCCCGTGGAAGAAGCTCCTGTGGAAGAAGCTCCTGTGGAAGAAGCTCCTGTGGAAGAAGCTCCTGTGGAAGAAACTTCTGAAAACGGAGGTGCTGAAGATGAAGTTCCCTCTGGAGATGTACCTGCGGAGGAAAGCGTTTCTTCTGAACCTCTTCCCGAAGGGGGCAGAGGCGAGGCTGTAGCAGTTCTGGACAGTCTGCTGCAGAATGAAAGGAAAGAGGAAGCTGCAGACGGCAGCAGGAGCAAACCGACGCTGGAAGAGATTCTCGGAATGCTGAAGGAATGATGACTTTCGGGAGTATGAAAATCCCCTGATTCCAAACCGGAGACAGGGGGCTTTCCTTCTCAGTAGTCTTCGAGGAGGACTCTGCAGTCGTCGCTCTGCGGATCCCTGAAGACATCCCCGGTTTCACCGCGTCTGATTATTCTGCCGTCCTTCATGACAAAGAGGCGTGTGCACATGCGTCGTACCTCTTTTGCAGAGTGGGTGACGAGGATGGCCTGCTTTCCCAGATTTTCCAGGACTTCCAGAAGCTCCTTCTGGAGGTTGCGTCTGAGGAATGCATCGAGTGCCGAAAACGGTTCGTCGAGCAGGAGAAGATCGGGTTCGCTTACGATGATTCTTGCAAGTGCGACCCTCTGTGCCTGACCTCCCGAAAGCTGGGATGGAAGCCTGCTCTCGAGTCCTTCGAGATGCAGCAGTGCTATTGCATCATTGTATTTCCTCATCTTTTCGTTTTTGTCCTTCTCTCTGTTGAGCCCGCACATGATGTTCTTCTTCACTGTCATTGACGGGAAGAGTGCATAGTTCTGGAAGAGATAGCCCACCTTTCTGTCCTGCGGGCGTACGTTGATCTTATTCCTGCTGTCGAAGAGCACCGTCCCGTCGAGGACAATCGAGCCTTCGTCGGGAGTGACGATTCCGGCGATGGATTTGAGCGTCATGCTCTTTCCCGAGCCGGAGGAGCCGAGAAAGCCCGTGATGAGGTCGTCTGTCTCGAATGAGGATTCGAGTACGAAGGAGCCGAAGTCCTTCCTTATGTCCACGCTGAGTTTCATTACCTTTTCCTCCTGTCTCTCTTGTCCTTCGATTCAAGAAGGTTGACTGCGAGAAGGACGACAGCGGAAATCGCCACGTTGATGAGAACCCAGATAAAGGCTTCCTTTTCGTTGTTCGTTCGCCAGAGCTGGTAGACTGTAGTCGAGATTGTAGCAGTCTTTCCGGGAGTATAGCCGATGAGCATGCTTGTCGCTCCGTACTCGCCGAGAGCACGTGCAAAGGCAAGGACCACTCCCGCAAGTATCCCCTCTCTGCATGTGGGAATCTTTATCCTCCAGAAAATGAAGGTGTTGCTGAGTCCGAGGGTCTTTCCTGCTTCGGCAAGTGTTGTGTCGAAGGCTTCGAAGGCACCGCGGGTTGTTCTGTACATAAGGGGGAAGGCTACGACAGTTGCCGCCACAATGCCTCCGTACCACGTCATTACGAATCTGATGCCGAATTTCCCCAGCGCCTGTCCCAGGGGTGTCTTCACTCCGAATACAAGTATGAGGAAGAAACCTACGACGGTCGGGGGAAGAACGAGCGGAAGAGTGAGAATGACATCCAGGATGCCCTTTACAATCGGGTGCATCTTCGCGACTATGTGTGCGAGGAATATACCCAGGAAGAATACGATGATGGATGTGTAGAATGCTATTCTGATTGAATTGAAAAGAGGATACCAGTCCATGAAAATCAATACTTTACTTCAATAACGAAAAGGGAGGGCGCATGACCCTCCCTGCCTCTTTTCTATACTGTCAGAGTGCGCCTGCAAAACCGACGGATGAGAAGATCGCCATAGCCTCGTCGCCCTTGAGATACTCGAGGAATGCCTTGGCTGCGTCTGCGTTCTTGGCATTGGCGAGAACTGCTGCGGGGTAGATGACTCTGCCGCCTGTCATATCGCTTGTTGCCGTGTCGACGACTGTGAGACCTGCGGAGAAAGCATCGGTTGCGTAGATGATACCGCAGTCAACGGACTGCTGGCTGACCTGTGTCGTGACTTCCTTGACGTTTGTTCCGTATGTAAGGCAGTCTGCAACAGCAGCTTCATCGATTGAGTAGTAAGCGAAGATCTTCTGTGTGTACTGTCCGACGGGAACGTCGCTGTTACCGATTGCGAGGAAGACGTTTCCGGACTTCAGAAGTTCTGCAAGCTGGTCGAAGGATGTGATTCCCTTCGGGTTGCCCTCCGGTACTGCGAGAGCTGTCTTGTTTTCGAGAAGATCGACTCTTGTCGCAGCATCGATCATGCCGAGGTCTGAAAGTGCGTTCATCTGCTTCTGAGCTGCCGATATGAAGAGATCACAGTCAGCGCCTTCCTGGATCTGTGTCTTCAGTGTTCCGCTGGAATCGAAGTTGTAGGTGATGGTGACACCGGGGTTTGCCGCCTCATAGAGTCCCTTGATCTCTGTGAGGGTTTCAGTCATGGATGCTGCTGCGAAAACGACGATTTCCGTCTTTTCTGCTGCAGCTGCAGCTTCTGCAGCGCCCTGTGCGGATACGCCTGTGAGTGCAAGAGCAGCAACGAGAAGAACCGATAATAGCTTCTTCATGTTATTTCCTCCGAAATGATTTTATTTATCAAGTTTTTCACCCCTCAGCAGCCCCAGGCCGTGAGGGAGTGCTTCTATGATCACATCCAGTGACTCCCGGACAGCCTTCGGGGAGCCCGGAAGATTGATTATGAGAGTGGAGTTCCTTATTACAGATACTCCCCTCGAGAGCATCGCGTGTTTCGTCTTCGTAAGGCTGAAGGCACGTATAGCCTCGCTGATTCCCGGAGCGTTTCTCGTCGCGACGGCGAGCGTGGCCTCGGGGGTTATGTCGCGCGGAGCGAAGCCCGTTCCGCCTGTCGTAAGAACAAGACTGACTCCTGTTTCATCTGCAAGTTCGATGAGCTTTTTCTCCAGCATATTCCTGTCGTCGGGAAGAAGGATATAGAGAATATCGGTGTATCCCTTCTCCTTCAGGTAACCGACGATTGCGGGGCCCGAGAGGTCCTCCCTTTCCCCGTTATATGATCTGTCGGAAAGCGTTATGACCGCAACGCGGAAATTCTCACTCATCACTGCCTCTCCCGAATGTGCAGAAGGGGAAGTGGCAGACGGGGCATGAGAGGCATAAGCCTCCCTCTCCGAGGCCTGCAAGGTACTCCTTCGTTATTCTTATTCCGGCCATGATCCGCGGAAGAACAAGGTCGAAGATCGTGCGACCGGCGTACATGACGCATCCCGGGAGCCCCACGATGGGTCTTCCGTCGGGAAGATATGCCATGAGGAACATGGCACCGGGAAGTACGGGAGCGCCGTATGAGACGATTTCGGCTCCGGTATTACGGATTGCAAGCGGAGTCCTGTCGTCGGGGTCGACGCTCATTCCTCCCGTGCATATGATCATGTCGATTGAAGAGTCATCAATCATAGCCTTGATTGCTGAAAGAATATGGTCGGGGTTGTCGTCAGAGATTGTATGGGCTGTCATCGTTGAGTCGAATTCACGCATCTTGTCTTCGATTACGGGAGTGAATGTGTCCCTGATTCTTCCGTAGAAGACTTCGTTTCCCGTCGTGACGACGCCGTAGTTCATCTTTCTGAACGGCGTGATGGAGAGAAGCGGTTCCTCTCCGACGGCTTCCTTCGCTCTTTCCATCTTCTCCTTTTCGATGACGAGGGGGATGATTCTCGTTCCGCAGAGCCTCTGCCCCTTTTCGACGCGTATTCCCGAGGGGATGGTTGCTATCATCATCTCGCCGAGGGAGTTGATCTTTCTGAGGCGCTTTGTGTCGACAGTGAAGAAGCCGCCCTCGTCCGCAATGAGTTCGATCTTTCCTTCCTTCACCGCCGTCGGGTGCATTCTCTCACCCTGGCAGATTTTCCTCAGTATGTCCGCAGCGTCGTTCTCGTGAAGCATCGAGGGGTCGTTCTCCCAGACGTAAAGGTGATCCTTGCCGACGGAAAGCAGTACGGGGATGTCCTCCTCGCGTACTATGTGTCCCTTTCTGAAGACGGCATCCTTCGTGACGCCTCTGATTATCTGCGTGATATCGTGTGCAAGAACACTGCCGACGGCATCTTTTGTATCTATAAGCTTCATACTCTCTAAAACAGACGGCCTCTTCGTGGAGAAATGGGTATAAAGGAAATCTCCCCGTCCTCGGCCGCCTCTGTCCTTTTTTTCTGTGTCTCCGCAGTACGGACAGACTGCAGCACACTGTTTTCAGACTGTGCAGACATCACCTGTCTTCCATTATCTGCTTCGGAAGATAATGTTAAGATAAAGGCCTTCGAAAAGCAAGGGAATTGTTTACGAAAAATAATCGCTTTTTTATAAACAGTATTTTTTTCGTATTTTCTTTCTTCTTTTTTACGACTGGACGCAGAAAGCGGAGCTGAAAACGACCCGGACGGCAGTATCGGGAGAGGCGCCATTTCCGTCTCAGGCTTCCGGAATCCCTATGTCTGTCTATTCTTCGGGGATGAGTCTTTCGAGGATGTAACCTTTCCTCTGCCAGAGCGTGAAGATGTCCTCGTCTTCACCGACGGCACGTTCATATTCGTCGCTGTGGTGCTCTCTGAGCCAGATGCGCTTTTCCTCAATCTTACGCCTGATTCCGGTCGTATCCAGACCGGAATACTTCCCGGCGGCAAGGACGATGTTCACGATGTCGTTTCCGCAGATTCTGACGTCGTAGTTAATGTAATCCACGGAGCCCCAGCGGTTCGGTTCCGTTCTCAGCTTCTCTCTGTACGAGATGTAGATGCAGTCGTCCTTGAAGAGATGGTTGAACCTGGCCCATCTGTAGTCCATATCAACAATCCCGGACGTTCTGAGGTAGCCGTTCATGTACCATATGGAACGGCTGTGAATCGGAATGTAGTCTTCCGGCATGTCAGCGTCCGTAAGCTTCGTCGGGTACCTCCCGTGTGAGTAGAGATACGGGTTGTTCGTATCGAGTATCTCCCTGAAGCCTCTGCCGAATCTGCCGTGGGTATATACTGCTGCAGTGATTCTCTTCTTTGCCATAAGCCCTCCTATGTGCTTTTCCAGGAGTTTCCGTCCCCGAAATGAACACTATTTGTCATCTTTTGATTCTCGATTCTAATTTCTTACAACATAACAGATTCCTCTGATTTCTGTAAAGAGTTTGAGGGGATATGTCACAGTGTGAAAAGCGCCTTACCCCGAGCGTAACGGACTCCGGAAAGGCCGGAAAACCGTGCTGTGCCTTCCTCTCGAGGCGGATGGGATATGCGCTTTTATGCATCTCTCCGTCCGATTTCGACAATGGAGAGAAAAATATAGATTGAGGGTAGTGATTATTTTAGGAAAACTTAATAATATGTTCACGCTCCGAGAGTTGAAAAGAAGAAACTCGGGGCGTTTAAACTGGTAACAAGGAGAAAAATATGGATATCGATTTGAAAGCCTATGGTATCACAGGAACAAAGGAAATCGTTTACAACCCTTCCTATGAAATGCTCTATGAAGAAGAGATGAAGGGAAGCCTCACGGGCTATGAGAAGGGCCAGGAGACAGAGCTCGGTGCCGTCAACGTCATGACGGGTATCTACACGGGCCGCTCCCCGAAGGACAAGTTCATCGTCGTCGACGAGAACTCCAAGGACACTGTCTGGTGGACAACAGAGGGTTACAAGAACGACAACCATCCGCTCAGCGAGGATTCATGGAAGAAGGTCAAGGAGATTGCAGTCAGGGAACTCTCCGATAAGAGACTCTTCGTCGTCGATGCATACTGCGGTGCCAACAAGGACACGAGAATGGCTATCCGTTTCATCATGGAAGTCGCTTGGCAGGCACACTTCGTAAGAAACATGTTCATCAAGCCCAGCGAAGAAGAGCTCAAGACATTCAAGCCCGACTTCGTCGTCTATACGGCATCCAAGGCAAAGGTCGAGAACTACAAGGAACTCGGACTCAACAGCGAGACAGCAGTCGTCTTCAACATCACTTCCCGCGAACAGGTCATCATCAACACATGGTACGGCGGTGAGATGAAGAAGGGTATGTTCTCCATGATGAACTACTACCTCCCTCTCAAGGGCATCGCATCAATGCACTGCTCGGCTAACACAGACATGAACGGCGAGAACACAGCTATCTTCTTCGGTCTTTCCGGAACAGGTAAGACAACTCTCTCCACAGACCCGAAGAGACTCCTCATCGGTGATGACGAGCACGGCTGGGACGACAACGGTGTCTTCAACTTCGAAGGCGGCTGCTATGCAAAGGTCATCAACCTCGACAAGGACAGCGAACCGGACATCTACAACGCAATCAGAAGAGACGCTCTTCTCGAGAACGTAACTGTCGACGCAAACGGCAAGATCGACTTCGCAGACAAGTCCGTCACCGAGAACACACGTGTTTCCTATCCTATCGACCACATCGAGAAGATCGTAAAGCCGATTTCCCACGGACCCGCAGCAAAGAACGTCATCTTCCTCTCGGCAGATGCATTCGGCGTTCTTCCTCCCGTATCGATCCTTACACCGGAACAGACAAAGTACTACTTCCTCTCCGGCTTCACAGCAAAGCTTGCAGGTACAGAGAGAGGCATCACAGAGCCTACTCCGACATTCTCCGCATGCTTCGGCCAGGCATTCCTCGAGCTGCCTCCTACAAAGTATGCTGAAGAGCTCGTCAAGAAGATGGAGAAGAGCGGTGCAAAGGCTTATCTCGTCAACACCGGATGGAACGGAACAGGCAAGAGAATCTCCATCAAGGATACAAGAGGCATCATCGATGCAATCCTCGACGGCGCTATCCTCACAGCTCCCACGAAGAAGATTCCTTACTTCAACTTCGAAGTACCGACAGCTCTTCCCGGAGTCGATCCCGCTATCCTCGATCCGAGAGACACATACAAGGACAGCGCAGACTGGGAAGCAAAGGCAAAGGACCTCAGTGCAAGATTCATCAAGAACTTCGCAAAGTACGAGTCCTCTGCAGAAGGCAAGGCTCTCGTTGCAGCCGGCCCGCAGCTCTGATCGCTTAAGGCGTTATCTTTCAAGGCAGTTCCTCGCGGGGCTGCCTTATTTCTTTGTCTTCAAATCGAGGTAGTTGAAACTAACTCAAGGAGAATCTATCATGAAACCGTCTCATGGAGGCATGAAAATGTACGAAACAAAGGCGAATATAGACGGCATGATGTGCTCGATGTGTACGAGTCACGTCAATGACTGCATCAGACAGAATTTCAAGGTGAAGAGCGTGAAGGCCACGCTGAAGAACAACGGCGAAACGACAATCCTCAGCGAGACTCCCGTTGACGAGGAGAAACTCAGGGACGCTCTGGGAAAGCTCGGCTACAGACTCACCGGCTTTAGAGTGAAGGAAGCGGAAGCGAAGAAGGGACTCTTCGGCTTTCTGAAGAAGTAGGATGCTAATCGTTCTCCTCGTTCCCTTTCTCGGAACACTCCTGGGCTCTGCGATGGTCTTCTTCATCAGGGGCTCTATTGATTCCCGCATCGAGAAGATTCTCCTGGGATTTGCTGCAGGAGTCATGACAGCGGCCTCTGTCTGGTCGCTTCTCATTCCCGCTCTCTCCTCATGTGCTTCCGAAAGCGTTCCGTGGCTGAAACCGGCTCTGGGGTTCCTTCTCGGGATTTTCTTTCTTCTCGTTCTCGACTCGGTCACCCCGCATCTCCATCTCCACTCCGAGAAGGCCGAGGGCAGGGTTGCCGGACGAATAAGCCGAACGGCGATGCTCGTTCTTGCAGTGACGCTCCACAACATTCCCGAGGGAATGAGCGTCGGTATAACATGGGCTGCGTCCTCATCGGGTGAGATAATAAGCAGAGCATCCGCATTCGCTCTCGCCGTCGGAATTGCCATCCAGAACTTCCCCGAGGGCGCGATAATCTCCATGCCGCTTCTGGGAGAGGGTAAGAGCCGGACGAAAGCTTTCCTCTACGGGACACTTTCCGGAGCAGTAGAGCCTGTTGGAGCATTCCTTACGATTGTTCTCTCATCTTTCGTTACTCCGATTCTTCCTCTGATGCTCTCCTTCGCCGCAGGGGCCATGATTTATGTCGTCACCGAGGAACTCATCCCGGAGAGTCAGAACGGGGAACACTCCAATCTCGGGACTGTAGGTGTCGCGCTGGGCTTCGTAGTCATGATGGTTCTCGATGTTGCTTTCGGTTGAAAACAGCACATGGAACTGAGGAAAAATCCTCCTGTGTTCAATATCGTTTCTCCTAATTTACCTGTTCTTTCTCCCAAATCCGAGGGCCTGTTGAGAGAAAAAGAAGGGCTAGTCGTTAAAGCGTTAACTTTTGTAATATGATATTGTAAAGAGTCGCTTAAATATTGACTGCGTTGAATACGGAAACTACAATGAGTGTACGAATAGGGAGAACAAGCCATGGCTGTGAATATCAACAGGACGATTGCGTGGAATATCAACAGTGAACTGAAGAAACACGGGAAAATGCAGATGGAACTCGCTTCCTACCTCGGGTATTCCAAGCAGATTGTCAGCAAGATGCTGAAAGGGGAAAGGACGATTTCTGCCGTTGAACTCAAGAGTGTCTCCGAGTTTCTTGATGTCAGTGCGAATACACTTCTGAAGACTTCTGCTCCTGCAGCTCCTTTCCGTGAAGAACTCAGCGAAAAACTGTGTGAAAAGAAGAACGGCGGCCTGGTAACATTTATCGACAGACTTTCCGAGATGATAGTCTTCAACACGCAGACAAGAATGAAAGGTCTGGAAGGAAGGCAGGTATGGCTCTGAATCAGTCACAGACTCTGAGTCTTCTCGATGCCAGAGGAGATGATTTCAGTAGAATACGGGACAGTGCAAGAAGGTTCAGATCCGTCTACTGTGGCCCTTCGATTCTCAAAGACAACATCTTTTCTGCTGTCAGAAACTACATCAGAAAAGAGGGGAGGAACCCGGAGATGTTGTTCTTTCCGTTCAGGGACGAGGAGAAATCTGCCATTACATTCATACGGGAGGATTCGATTTTCCTCTGCATAAATACAGAACTGGCGTTGTCTGAGGAGATATATGCCGCTGCGAACAGAACCTGGAAGATCATCAGCTATATCGAGAACGAAAGCTCAGGAGGTATTTTTTCAGTTTTGAAATCCGAAGATAATAATGATTGCGAACTGAATTCAGTAGAGTTGGAAGCTGATGCCTTCGCCGGTCTTCTTCTTGTCCCCGACCATCTTCTTGCAGAGACAGCCGAGTTTTACGATTTCGAGCTTGTCA
This sequence comes from Sphaerochaetaceae bacterium, assembly GCA_963643635.1. Lineage (GTDB taxonomy): Bacteria > Spirochaetota > Spirochaetia > Sphaerochaetales > Sphaerochaetaceae > Ornithospirochaeta. Next base: position 13,887 of record CAVILL010000057.1, read on the forward strand.
ATCCCGACATTCGTGATTTACTCAGAATAGCAGCACTTTTCGCTGTTCCGTTCAGGACAGCGGTAAGAAGAGTTTATGAATGCGGTTTCATCTCAAAAGGAAGGGCTTTTGAATTTCTGAGTACTTCAAAGGAGAAGATTTTCGAAACAGCGAAGAATTACGGCATAGGAAGGATGTGGCTACTGACCGGGGCCGGTACCGAGAGTCTCGGATCATTCATTGAAAATTTCAATTTCAATGTCGAACACGATTTTCTGACCGAAGGCAGAAAAAGAGAAGGGTGCGAATTTATCAAGGAGTTTGATGGACTCTCTCTCGACATCAATTGAGAAGGGGAATTATGCCGGTGTCAAACAGAATCGCATTGCTTGATACGGATTTCATTTCCAAATCCTTGGAGATTACCGATGGCAGTGACAGCTTATTTGATGTTGTTCTGTCATTACCTGGTTATCATTTCTTCTGTCACCAGTGCATTCTCGATGAATTAAGAAAACACAGTGTTACGGCATTCGAATATGTTCAGAGATGCATAGACAGG
>CAVILL010000058.1:0-14114 GCA_963643635.1 Sphaerochaetaceae bacterium
CGAGTGCAAGAACGAGCATTATCATGATAATCGTTTTTTTCATCTTTTCCCTCCAAGGAAAATAAACTTCAGTCCTATTCTCTCACATTTTTCCCGGCCATGTTGCAGAAAGTTGCATATATAGCTAATTTTCATGAAATCATAAATTTTCCTTATGTTTCATGAAAAATACCTCCTTTTTCTGCAGTTATCGCAGAAAAAAAGAGGAGTTATTCATGGTTACCTCAGTTCCGGTTCGTAGAAGAAAAAGAAGATAGCGGTACTGCTGTATCTCTACTCCGTCTTTCTGAAGACCGCATAGGAATACGGCGGGAGAACGAGAGTACCGTCCCTTTCGTCATATGTCACGGTATTCTCCGCCGAAGAAGCAAGGTACGCCGTCATTGTGACGGAGGGAATATCGAGAGACAGGGTGTGGGAATACTCCCTGTCGAGGTTGACTGCGGCCCAGACGGTCTCTCCCGACCAGTCCCATCTGAGGACACAGCAGTACCTGCTCTGGCTGTAATACTCTTCGAGTACGCTCACTTCGCCTCTTGCGATTTCCGGGTTCGCATTCCTTATTGCAAGGGAAGTCCGGTAGTAGCTGAGAATGCTGTCGCTGTCTTCTTCCTGTTCCGCTTCTCCCGGATACACGTAGTTCTCGTCCGTGACGGTTATGTTCTGGGGCGTCGTGTAGCACCAGCCTTCGTAGACACGCCTGTCACACCATCTGAAAGCAGTGCGCTTATACGGATCCGAGCCGTCGGAAGAGCTTATCATCCCGATTTCCTCGCCGTAGTAGATGAAGAGAGAACCTTTCATCAGGGAAAGAATCCCCTGGGCCATCTTTATCCTGTCCTTCTGACGTCTTCCCATGAAGGATGCGATACGGGCGGTATCGTGATTGGACAGAAACGGTGCATAGATGCCCGTATCGTAGACATTCTGTGCATTGAGGAGCATATTACCGAGCGCCACGCCGTTGTCCGTTCTTATTTCCTTGAGAGTATCGTAGATCTGTCCCGAGGCCGTCGCCACGGGGAAGATGAAGAAGCTGTCGACACCGGAGGAGTAGTACTCCCTTACCGCGCTGTCGGATGAGAGCCACGCCTCTCCCACGAGGTAGCAGCTGCTCTTTATATTCTTCGCCTCTTCATTGAGCCAGGAGAGGAAATCCATGCTCTTCTGAGTGCTGTAGGTATAGTAGCTCGTGGTTGCATCGAGCCGGAAGCCGTCGACTCCCTTATCCAGCCAGTACTTCATGATCGAGACGATTTCGTCCCTCACTTCACTGCTGTCGAGATTGAAGTCGGGCATCGTGGAGGTGAATCTCGCTTCGTAGTACCATCCCTCCGCTCCCGGAACGGGAGAATATCCCGATTCATACTTCTTCCGGAAGTTGTAGTACGAGCCGTATTTTCCGCCGGCTTCATCATTCTCCGCGATGTACTGACACGCCTCCCGGAACCACGGACAGGACGAGGAGGAGTGGTTGACAACGAGGTCGATTATGACACGGATTCCTCTCCCGTGCGCCTCAGAAAGAAGGTTCTCGAAGTCCTCCATCGTCCCGTAGTCGGGGTCGACGGTGTAATAATCCTCCACGTCATACTTGTGGTAGCTCGTACCCTTCATCACCGGCATCAGCCAGATACCGTTGAAACCCATGCCTTTTATGTAATCCAGCTTCTCCGTAATTCCGTTGAAATCCCCGATTCCGTCGTTGTCGGTGTCATAGAAGGACCAGACGAAGATCTCGTACCAGTTACGGTACCCGTCGTCCGTGATTTCCACTTCGCCAGTGCTGCCGGTGGTGATTACATCCTCCGTCCCCGTCGTCGCGCAGGAGACGAGGAGTAGAACAATCAGAAAGGAAAAAAGAATTCTCTTCATATCAGCCCTTCACGCTTCCGCCCGCGATTCCCTCGACATAGTAGCGCTGGAGCCACATGAAGAGAGCCGTGATCGGGATTGCAACGATGACCGCAGCGGCGCAGAAGACAGTGAAGTACTGCTGGATCTGCTCGCGTTCGAGCCACTTGTACATTCCGAGTGCAACAGTGTACTTACCCGTATCGGGAACACCGCTCATGATGAACGAGACGAATATGTAGTCGCACCAGGGCGAAATGAACGAAGTGAGTACCGTATAGATCACGATGGGCTTGCTCATCGGGATTATTATCTTCCAGAAGACCTGTGCCCTCGTCGCACCGTCGATGCGCGCGGCCTCGTCCAGGGCCTTCGGAATCGTATCGAAGAAGCCCTTTGCGACATAGTACGAGAGCGCGGCTCCCGCAGAATAGACAATGATCAGCGATACCAGGCTCTGGTAGGATGACGGAAGAAGAATCTTCAGAAGGAAATAGACTGCAGTCATGCTCATGAAGCCCGGAAACATTCCGAGTACCAGCATCACGTTCATCAGCGGTCTGCGGGCCCGGAACTGCAGGCGCGAGAACGTGTAGGCAACCGAGAGGACGAAAACCGTCGTTATGATGCACGAGAGTGCGGCGACAAGAAGAGTATTCAGAAACCACTGAGTGAACTGCGTCTGGGTGAAGAGCCTTATGTAGTTGTCAAGAGTCCATGACTGAGGGAAGAAGGTCGTGCTCCAGGCACCATTCTCCGCTCTGAACGACTGTGCTACGAGATACACCAGCGGCAGGAGCCACAGCAGGCAGAGTGCAGTGAGGACGATGTAGATGACTGTATTTACAGTTCTGTTTACGGCTTTTCTGCTTTTCATCACTGGAAATCATCCTCCTTTCTGACTGCGCTTGACCTGTTGTATACAAGAAGGGAGAGCGTTGCACTGATTATGAAGACGATGATGCCGATGACCGATGCAAGCTTGTAGTCCCTGTTGACTCCGAGCGAGAGACTGTAGAGCCAGGTGATGAGGAGGTCGGTACTCTTGGCACCGTTGGTATACCTCAGAAGGTCTCCCGGCCCTCCTCCGGAGAGGAGATAGATGACGTTGAAGTTGTTGATGTTCCCGACGAACTGCGTGATGAGGTACGGCCCCGTCACAAAGAGCATATAGGGCAGCGTAATTCGGAAGAACTGCACGACGGGCCCCGCTCCGTCGAGGCGCGCGCTCTCGTAGAGGTCGGAAGGTATGTTCATGAGGATCCCCGAACATATGAGCATCGTGTACGGAACACCGATCCACATGTTCACGAGAATTATGGCGACACGGGTGTGGGTGATGTTTATTCCGAACTTGAACTCGAAGCCGAACACCCTGTACAGGAACTGCGTTATGATTCCGCTCATCTCCAGGGTGTCGCCCGAAGCGAGCATCTTGGACATTATCATGAGCGACACGAACTGCGGAACGGCTATCGTCATGACGAAGATCGTTCTGAAGACCTTCTTGAACCTTATTCCCTTCCGGTTGATCAGAAGCGCGAGAATCATTCCGGCAAAGTAGTTGGTGAAGGTTGCGAAGAACGCCCATACGAGAGTCCAGAGAAGGACTCTGAGGAATGTGAGAGACAGAGATCCGTTCCCGCCGAGAATATCCCGGAAGTTTCCGAGACCCACCCAGGAGAAGAGATGCTGCGGAACCTCGGTAGAGGCGTCGTAGTTCGTGAAGGCGATGAAGATCATCGTCACGAGCGGGACGAAGGTGAAGACGAAGAGCCCCAGGAGCGGAAGAGAGAGCAGTGTCATGTGAAACTTTCCGTCCGCGAAGGAAAGGACATCGTCCCTGAGGGAAACAGCCGCCTTCCCCTCGTTTCTCCTCCTTTCGAGTCTTATGCCGTCCAGTACGGACGAGAAGTAAAGGAGGAGGAAGAATATTATGATGAAGAGGGAGAGAATGCCGTAGAGGATTATCTTGAAACTGTTGTCTCCGGCTATCTTCTCGTAGTAGCCCATGTCGTCGTTCCAGTAGTCATAGGTCTCGACAGTTCCGACAGTACCGTGCGTGAAGAAACCGTAGAAGAACTTCCCGAGGTACCCCGAGCCGAAGAAAACGAGATAAAGGACAAAAAGCACCTGGATGAGGAGATAGAATATTCCACGTCCCGCCTCTCCGTGCGCCATGTGGCCCGATCCCATTATGAAATACGAGAGTTTAGTATATATATCGCCGTGTCTGAAACCGGAGAGGAAAAAGGAAAGGTTTTCCCTCCGCCGTCTCATGAAGGCTTTTGTTCCAAGCGGCATGAATCCCCCTGTAAAGGGGCGGAAGAACCGCCCCCCTGAATAAATAAGTCCGGATTACTTTCTGATCTGCGAGCAGAGTGAATCAAGAAGCGCCTGCAGGTCGCTGTCACTGACGCTCATCGGGTCGTCTGCATCGAGGAACTGCTTTGTAAGGGACGCCATCGGAGTCCAGTAGGTTGTCGGAACGCCCTTCTGTGTTCTGAAGTATTCCGATTCCTCGAGAACCACGCTGATTACGTCGTCGCTCTGTACATCTTCAGATGCCATCACGTTCCTGTTTGTCGGACCGAAGCCTCTGGCTTCGTATCTTCTCTTCTGAGCGTATTCACCTGTCAGGAAGGCTGCGAGCTTATGAGCCTCACCCTTGTTCTGGCTGTAGCCGTTGACGCCGATGAGCTTGTAGCCGAAGTAACCGTTGAGGAGCACTTCCTCTCCGCCGATTGTGGCAGTCGGAAGAGGTGCGACTGCGGTGTCGTCACCCCAGACCTCTCTGATTGCGCTCATGTTCCAGGTTCCGGTAACCGCAGCGATTACGCTTCCGTTCGTGATTCCCGAGAGAATCTTGGAATCGTCGACGTTTGCAGAGAACGCCGGGGAGGCGAAGTAGCTTCTGAGAGCCTTCATCACTTCCAGTCCGTCCTCGCTGTCGTAGTTGATGTCGATCTTCGTCTCTGTGAGGGAGTCAGAATATGTGACATCATACTTCAGGTCTTCGTCAGCGAAGAAGAAGGACGAGAGGTACCAGCCGTCATCGTAGAGCTTGAAGGCGATGCTTCTGCCCTTTTCCGATGCGACTTCAAGCATCCTGTCGAGGGACTTCACGTCATCCTCCGAGAGCTCGGAGCTGTCGTAGACAAGGAAGTATGTGTTGTCGCCGGTACTGGGGTAGGCGTATACGACAGTCTCGCCGCCGACCGTAACCGATGCAGCATCCATGCTCTCGGCACTGTTGGCTTCAGTTATCCCGTCGAGAATCGTTCCGCCGACTCTGGCAAGGGCACCCGCCTGGATGAGCTTGTTAATCTGGTCGGAAGCGAAAGAGAATACGTCCGGACCCGATTCGGGGTCGTTCAGAATCTTGTCGGCACAGTCCGTCTCGGCCTGCACGCCGTAGAGGAACTTGTACTGGTTCTCCGGATGCAGGGCGGCATATTCATTGCAGAGCTCCTTCAGAAGAGCCTGGTCATCCTGTGCTCCCCATACCGTCAGGGTTATCTTCCCGCCTGCGGCGGAAGAGGAGGAAGCTGCAGCCTCCTCCTTGTCTCCACCTGCTGCAAGTGAGCCCAGAACAAGTACAGATACCATCAGAACAGTAAGTAACTTCTTCATAGGGCTCTCCTTTTATTCAACTGTCACAAGTCCGTCGGACAATGTGACCGTATATGTTCCGAGAGAAGGAATCATGACGTTTCCGCCGTCGGCAGCGCCGTACCACGTTACGTTTCCGAGAGCATCGACATCGATGACCTTCACTGCAGCGACATCCGGAGCACACCATGTGTTGGTGTCTGCCTGGGTGAACGTGTAGACAATCGAATTCCCGTCCATTCCGAATGCGCTCTCCGCTCTCCATGTGTCGCCGTCTCTGAGGGTTCCCACGAGGAAGAGACCCTCGAGCTTCTCTGCCGTCACGTAGCCGCTCTCTCCGTCGAGGTGGAGTGTGATTTCATATAAGCCGTAATCGTCAACCATGCAGTTGTCGCCGTTTTCCGCTCCGAACCAGAGCTCTGCATCGCATCCAGAGTAGCCCGAGACTGCCTTGAATGCACCCTTGTGGCCGCCGTCTGCAATCCAGGAAGCCGTGTCGGCCTCTGTGAAGGTGTAGTAGCAGACATATGTATCGGGATCAGCTGTAGCCTCGAAGGTGATTCCGCTTCTGCAGTCCCAGTGATCGGCACCGCCGATGACACCTGCGAGGAAGTAGCCCTTCTCGCTTCTCGTTACGACTGCAGTATCTGAAGAGACGCTGTATGTGACATTGTACTGCCCCGGCTCGACGAGCAGGTTGTCCTGTCCCGAAGGAGTGAGAGTCCAGCTCTCAGCCGCATAGTCTTCACCGCTGACGCCGTACCATGTGCCGTTGACGTCGTTGAGGACCTTGACTGCCGCATAGATGTTGCCGTCTGCGTCGGTTGCCCAGTCTGCAAGGGCAGCGTCTGTGACGTTGACTGTGAGGGAGAAGTCCTCTCTGAGGGCATCTGTCGTCATCTCGCCTTCGTCAGTTGCGTTCCATTCGAACGGTGTTCCGACGACGTACATCCTGTGAGTGATTTCGATTGACGGAGCATCACCCGTTCTTTCGAAGGTAATCCTGTCGTATGCACTTGAACCGGGGTTGGTCTCGAGTGTCAGATTATATATACCGCTCTTCTGAACGTTGATGTTCCAGCCGTTCGGGGAATCGCCGAAGCCGCCGTTTGCGTAGAACCATCTCTCTCCGTCGACCACGACTTCTCCTACGATGTCACCGTCGGAGCATTCGGTATAGCCGTCGAGGTATCCCACTCCGTGCTGGTTCGTCCATGTGCCCATGACTCTGATCTGGAATGCGTCGCCTTCATAGAGGATGACGTCGCTGATTCTGTAGATGTTTGCACTGCTGCTGTCTTCCTTTACAAGCCTGTAGCCTTCCTCGACAGATTCAGATTCGCTCCAGTTCGATCCCTTGAGAGTTCCCGCGCCGCTTCCGATGAGACACCAGGTGTTCGTGTCCTCGACGAAGCCGCCCTTGAAGCCGGCGAAGAGGTCCGTGTCCTCTGTGATGACAGTGTCGAAATCGAAGAGAATAGTCTTCGATGCTTCGCTGTACCATGCCATGAAGGTGCTTCCGTCCTTCTCGGCTTCCCAGCCTGTCAGCTTCGATCCCTTCTCGACCGTGTCCTCTCTCAGAAGCTTCGAGCCGTCATACCATCCGACCGTAACCGTGTCGGCAGCAGTCTTGTTTTCAAGTGTTGCACAGCCTGCAAGAAGCAGAGCGGCAGCAACGAATAAAACCAGTGCTTTTCTCATATTTCCTCCATTTGTTTTTCCGTATCTCTATTTCACCAGTACCACGACAGACCTTGCCGGTACCGATACGCATCGGGATGCTATCTCACTCTCATTCACGAAATCCGTTCCGTCAAGAATTATTTTCCATTCCCCTTCGGGAAGTGTTCCGAGGAACTCCTCTGTCGTCGGGTTCACTATCGCGATGCCGATGATGTTTCCGTGTTCCCTGTAGGTGACGAATATCGAATTGTTGTCCCAGACAGTACAGGAGATGTCGCTTCTGCGGAGCCAGGAATACTTCTGCCTCATTTCAATAAGAGAAGCATACCACTCATACATCGCCCTCTCGTCAGAGCCCGCCTTTACGCTCTCCCAGTCGATTTCGTTGACGCTGTCGGGAGACCTGTAGCTGTTGCTGTCACCACCCTTGGTACGGAGAATCTCCTCTCCCGAAAGCAGGAAGGGCATGCCGCCGGAAATCATGACGACTGCGGCACCGAGTCTGTTCATCCTCAGCTTCTCCTCCCCCGTCTCCGTCACTGCCGAAAGATTGAGCTTGTCCCAGAGAGTGTTGTTGTCATGTGCGCTCATGTAGTTGACGACCATGTCGTTCTTCACCGACCAGGAAACACCGCTGGTGGACCTGCCGCCCTTTATGCCGAATGCGACACGCTCGGCATTGTCGCGTGTGACCGCCCCGCTTATGAGGCCGCGTCCGGAAGAGGTGAAGACACTTCCCTTGAGGCCGTCGCGGAGAGCATCGTTGAAGACCGCGATTCCCCCGGCAGCCCCCTTCGAGGCCTTTATCTTCGAGATGTTGTACTGGGATGCCAGAAGATACGAGTCATAGGCGCATGTTCCGCCCGACCATCCTTCGCCGTATATGAGGCATTTCGGGTTTATCCTGTGGAGAGCTTCCTCAATAAGCTGCATCGTCTCCGTATCGTGTATCGCCATGAGATCGAAGCGGAACCCGTCTATATGATACTCGGTCGCCCAGTAGACGAGGCTGTCGATCATGAACTTACGGAACATCTTCCTCTCGGATGCCGTCTCGTTTCCGCAGCCGCTGCCGTTGGACGGGGTACCGTCTGAAGTGTATCTGTAATAGTAATAAGGTACGATTTTATTTAATGAGGACGAGATGGAGTATGTGTGGTTGTATACGACGTCCATCACGACGCCGATTCCCGCTTCATGCAGCGACTGCACCATCCTCTTGAATTCGTTTATCCTCACCTCCCCGTGGTACGGGTCGGTGGAATAGCTTCCCTCCGGAGCGTTGTAGTTCTCCGGATCATAGCCCCAGTTGTAGTCCGTTCCCGCCTTCTCGTCGACGGTATGATAGTCGAAGACGGGCATGAGCTGTACATGCGTTATTCCGAGAGAAACAAGATAATCGACACCGGTCGGAATTCCGTCTGAATTCTTCAGTCCCCTCTCCGTGAACGCAAGATACTTCCCCCTGTACCGGCTTTCCTCATTTGCGATGGAGAAGTCCCGTACATGAGTCTCCCAGACGACTGCATCGGAGTACTTTTCAACCGTACCGACCCACCTGTCGTCATCGAAACCGTCGGGATCCGTGAGTGACAGATCGACGACCATCCCCCTCTCTCCGTTGACGCCCACGGCTTTTGCATACGGGTCCACAGCCTCTTCGGTTCCGAGAGCCGTGGTAACGGAATATGTATAATAGGTGCCGTGTCCGCATTTCACCGTGGCGGACCAGACTCCCTTATCCTCTCTTGTCATGTCGACAGCAGAGTACGCTTCGACAGTGTCTCCCGCAGTGAAGAGATTGAGAGTGACCTTCCGGGCTGTCGGCGCCCATACCCTGAATGAAGTGACATCTCCGCTGATTACGGCCCCGAGATCGTCTCCGTCATATGTATATTTCCCGATGAACTCCGCGCTGTCGAATACTCCCGTCGGAACTATCGTCTTCTCACCGTAGCCTTCTATCTCGATAGTATATATTCCGTCAATCTTCATTTCGTCCCGAAGAGTGACGGTGCCGTCTCCCGGTACGCTCTCTATTTCCATGTTATTACCACTCGAATCCTTAATTCTTACGCTGTCTAAACCGATTAAACTGCTTTCCGGGGAGATATTGTATCTGACAGTTGAAAAATCCTCCATACCGGCAAGAATGAAATTTCTGATCGGAGTGAGTGTTTTTCCTCCGTCAGAGCTGCTGTACTGGAGTCCGTCTCCGGAGATGAGGTAGATCTGTGTTATCTCATCCGTAAGGAGCGCAAACCTGTCGTCCCCCCAGTCCTTGACTGCCGTACCCCAGCTCGAGCCGCCCGGGTCCGAGCAGGAAGTGCGTACAATGAAGCCGACCTTCGAGAGCGACGAAGGAACGTCCACCGAGCACATGAAGCCATACGGACATTCCTCGAAGAGGTACCCGTTCCCGTCCTTACCGTCCCACCAGATCCACATGTCCGACGTATCCATCCCGGCTGTCCCCTTCCAGTAGAAGACAACCCTCCTCATGCCTTCCGGCAGAATCGGCACGGATTCCTCATCCGTTCCTGCAGCGGTAGCACATCCGAAAAGCGACAGAACAAGACACAGAGCCACAACGACCTTCCCTATAATATTCTTCTTCCCTTCCATTACTGCAGTGTAACACGGTTTACTTTCCGCATGTGGAGAATGTTTACTTCTTACATTCAGAATAAGGAAACAGGACGCAGGCGGAATTCCGGACAGAAATGCACTTGAAATCAGAATATATAATTCCCTTTTGGGAATCTTGCCATTGACTACAAGTTTCAATTACCTAATCATCGAAAAAGAAAATGTCGAAAGATGCATCCTCCGACAGAAGAAATGGAAAAGGAATCCTATGGCGACGAATGAGTTCTCTACCTTTGAAAGCAGCAAAAGACTCTTTTACGCCTATATAGAATTACTATGAAATAAGGAGGCCTGAGATACTGGTGCGGAATGAATTCGGAACCATAATTGAAAAGATGATTGCAGAATCTGCTGATAATGCCGCGTTTCTAGAAGAATACAGGTCTTATATCAGTTCGAGACTTTGGTCTCACGAATCCTCACCTGTACTTTTCCAGACAGTTGATGATTATGAAGAAAGCGGAATCTCTCTGACAGAAATGAACAATTTCAAGAAACTGCTCGGAGAGATAAAGAAGAGGGAAACGTTTTCAGACAGACTGCTGAGCATCATAAGGGAAAAGAAAATAACAGCACCGAAAGTATACAGGGCAGCAGGCATTTCTCCAAGATGAACAGCAGAAGGGACTACCGGCCGACGAAAGAAACGGTTTGCGCATTTGCCATTGCATTGCATCTCAGTGTGACGGAAACGGAAGATCCTCTGAAAAAAGCCGGATTTGCATTTTCTCCGTCAAGCATCTTTGACGTGACAATAAGATTCTTTCTCGAAAAGAAGCTCTATGACAGAAGCCGGATAGATAAAATCATGGAGAATCCCGGCATTCCCTTACTTCCTCAGAATTTCTGAAAGATATTCTTAGAATAGCGAAAAAGTATAACTACTTTTTCGCTCTTCCAAGGATCATGAGAGTCGGAGAAGAAAACGGATTCAACCTCATCTGTTTCGAAGGTCCATGAAAACCAGAAACAGCACATGAAAGACAAAGAAACCGGTGGAGAACCCTGATTGCTGCGAGGAAGGAGGCAATTTCTACTCTGCCGTGTGTTTCTGTCGCAATGATAATCTGGACTTCCGACAGCTCCTGCCAGATTTCAGAATCAATCGGAACATAAAAGACGGTTCCTTCGACAAAGAAAGGGTGACCCAGTCCAAATTGAGTGATGGCCTGCATACCTGAGGAGAAAAGAGCCGTGTTAAGGAAAAAGGTAAGCAAGTACCTCAGCTCCTGTTATTTGGAAGGGAGGGAGTCGACCCCTCATCATCAGATCCACAATCTGACATTCTGCCGTTGAACTACAATCCACTTTCCGGCGGCCGGAATCGAACCGGCTACTGCACCAGAACACCGGAATACGGGCACCGGAAGAATCGAACTTTCGTCTGCTGTTTTGGAGACAGCCATCCTGCCACTGGACCAGGTACCCGATTTACAGCCGCCGGAGAGAGTCGGACTCTCTTATCTGCATTACAGGTGCAGCGCATAACCGTTTTGCTACAGCGGCAGATGATTTACTCCCCGAGTATGACAGCGTTTTCCTTCCCTGTTTTCCCCCGGGAGGCGAAATCTACCATTTCTGGGGAAGAAGCTGAAGATTGAGTTCCTCCATTGCCTCGTCAATCAGCCTTCTGTCATAGACACCACGGGCTATGAAGCTCCTGATGAGGGAATCGTAGCGTGAAGCGGGATTGAAGCAGTACCCCGCCTTAAAGAGGAGCTCTTCAGACTCACTGAGATCAAGACGGAAGAAGATCATGAAGGCATAGACAGTCTCCTTCTTCGGCTGATAGTTCCTGTCGCTGATAATCTTGGAATAGTGCTTCGCGTCTATTCCGGCCCCGTGATAGACCTCGGGGGCAGTCAGGTTCCGTTCCCGGGCAAGCCTTATAATCGCATCCGAGAAGGTCTCACGGTTACTGCAGTCGCTGACCACGCTGTCATAAAGAAGAAAAACATCACTCAGAATCATATCCATACCTCCGGCACTACATGAGGCATGGTTCTCTTTACTGCAGCCTCACACTTCTTCTGTTCCACACTGTTGTGGAATGCCATGTGCATGTATGAGCTGTGAAGGCAAGAAAGGAGAGAGCAATACAGACTGCTTTAATAATGACGAACATGCTGATTTCTTCCTCCTTTGTGTAAATACGAATCTAACTCAGTGTCCGGATGAGGTCAACTCAAACGAGAACGATTTCGCCTCGGAGGCGAAGTCACCATTCCCGTCCTCTGTAGATATTCAACCAAGTCCGACACCCATCAATTATGCCCGGCGGCAAAAGTAATACAAACGAGAATTTTCCTGCAAACGGAGAACTCGAAGAAAGTACTTCTGTCGAATTTCTCGACAAAAATACCAATAAGCTGGAGCCTGTTCTGTGCTTTGTACTCGTTACCGGAGATGCCTTCGTCTGTGCAGACGTTCACGAACTCCCCGTTCATATGTTTCTGAAACAATTGACGCGAGACCAGGGCTACTTTAGTATAAACGTAACAGGACTCCCCGCACCTCTCACGGAAGTGTCCCAGGGGAGACGTTTTCCCTTACCAGTCAATGAGAGAAGTTAAGAAATATACAACTTGCAAAGAACTGATTGACATGCTGATTTTCATACATCCTGTCGACGGGAAGCTGAAAAACAAGAAGGAGTCCCGGGATTGTCTTCTTCTGTCCCGTCTGGTATCATTTATTTATGACAGATGAGATTACAATTTTTGAAACAGATGATAAAGCTATCAGCATCCCTGTCAAAGTCGACTCTGAAACCGTATGGCTCAATCAGACTGAAATGGCACAGCTTTTTTCTACGACAAAACAGAACATAAGCCTGCATATCGGGAACTGTTTCAGAGAGAAGGAACTACAAAAAGAACTGGTTGTCAAGGATTTCTTTACTACCACTCCCCATGGAGCCCAGACAGGAAAACACAGACTCACAGCGTGAAATATTACAATCCCGATGTAATCATTTCGCTGTTGACGGAGAGAATTCAAAGAAAATCATGGAGACTTACGGCTGTGAATGGACAGATGAAGAGATATAGGGAGTCTCTGAAAGAAATGTCAGAGCCGATTCAGCTGAGTCAGATGACAAAACAATGGAACTCAGGGGACTGATTAAATATGCCGGAGAAAAAGGTGTCAAGGTTGCAGATCTGACTGAAACGGAGAGAATTTCATTCCTCAAATAAGCGTCCACATAAAAGACGGGAGCATTGATTAACATCCTCTGTTGGAGCTTATCCTTTTGCAATAGCTGCAGAAACTATGTCTCAGGAACTGCTTATTTTATGCGTGAATTTGGGGCAGCTCCGCTTTCTCCTGTAAACAATCCGTATCGATTCATGCTGTCTGATGAAATGAGCAATAGGTTAAGAGATGTGTACACATATGAGTGGACAGATGAAGAAATCTTAAAACCAAATAGTGGAAGAGTTCATCAAGAATGTAAACCCTTACGAAAAGCCTCAGCCAATTGCTTTTGATTTAATAGGATATGTACCATATATCAAGGCAAATGGATTAAAAGGGACAGACATTACGCCGGAGATAATGAAAAGGTTCGCCGAAGAACGGTAATCCCGACAAAAGAAAAGAGCCGCACTCTCATTTTACTGCGACCCCCTCGGTTTGTATCAACAATACCCATCTATAATGCCCTCGCTGGAAAACATCAATACAGTTTGAGGATTTTTCTTGAAGTGTGCTACATTGGGGCTGGAGGTGTTAACTGCATAAAAAGGGTGTCAAATTAATCGCAGAGTGAATATAAAACATCGACAACTGTTTCGAAGAGAGTGGAAATATGAGCTATAATATATAGGGAGGAACACTGTTATGCCGTTTGACTTCAAGAAGGAATACAAAGAATTTTATATGCAGAAAAGCACTCCTGGCATTATCAGTGTTCCGAAGATGAACTATATCGCTGTCAGAGGACATGGAAATCCTAATGAAGAGGATGGCGAATACAAGGCATCAATTCTTCTGCTCTACGCTGTTGCATTTACTATCAGGATGAGTAAGAAAGGAAACCACAAAATTGAAGGATACTTCGATTATGTAGTCCCCCCTCTTGAGGGATTCTGTTGGCAGGATGGTATGAACGGCATAGACTATAGCCATAAGGAAAACCTCAACTGGATTTCCGCAATCCGTCTCCCTGACTTTGTCCCGGAAGGGGATCTCGACTGGGCTGTCGAAGAGGCTGTAAAGAAAAAGAAGCTGGATTTATCGAAAGTGGAGCTCATGGCTTACTCAGAGGGCGAATGTGTACAGTGCATGCACACGGGCTCATATGATGACGAACC
>CAVILL010000059.1:0-14077 GCA_963643635.1 Sphaerochaetaceae bacterium
TATTCGCGTCGGTATTCGCGTCGGTATTCGCGTCGGTATTCGCGTCGGTATTCGCTCGCGAAGAAACCGATATTCCGAGGAAAGACAGTATTTATGCAGATATCGGATCAAATCATGCTGGATGCTTAGATTATGATTTGATTATTATATGATAGCTGTATATTCTATATACAAGTTATTTTAATATAAGAAATAGTATAAATTCGCAAAATCTTGTCATTATGACTTGATTTTATGATTAGACATGATAAGATTCTTGTGTTGGAGGACTGTATGTTATTCCGTGAAACTGAAACTGTTGAACTCAAGGAAATCGTTACAGAGGAAATCAAGAGGGAGATAACTGCCTTCGCCAACACGAAGGGCGGAGAAATCTTCGTCGGCGTTAGGGATGACGGAACTCCCGTGGGACTTGCTGATGTCGATTCGGCATCCCTCCAGATATCCAGCATGGTGAGGGATGGGATCAAGCCCGACCTGAGCATGTTCCTCAGATACGAAATCGTCGATGTTGAAGATAAGAAACTTCTCAAGCTGACTGTCCAGGAAGGAACAGACAGACCGTATTACCTTACAAAGAAGGGAATGCGCGTCGGAGGTGTGTATGTCAGACAGGGTTTCTCCGTTGCTCCTGCTTCCGACAAGGTCATCCGGAAGATGATCATGGAGACTTATGACAACCCCTTTGACGAGAAGAGAAGTCTTGAACAGGAGTTGACCTTCAACGCCTGTGAAAATGAGTTCAGCGGGGCAGGACTTCAATTCAGAGAGCAGCAGATGCGGTCGCTGAAGATGATCGGTGAGGACGGTCTTTACACGAATCTTGCATACCTTGTTTCTGACCAGTCTCCGTTTTTAATCGATGTGGCGGTTTTCCAGGGGGATGATATGTCCGTCTTCCGGGATAGGAGAGCATATTCGGGCTCGCTCTTCAAGGTTCTAGACGACGTTTATTCGTTTCTCGATGAGAAGAATCAGACACTCGGATCCTTCGGCTACAGATACTACCGGGTTGATATCCGGGACTATCCTCAGACTGCAGTAAGGGAGACTCTCGTGAACATGATTGTGCACCGTGATTATTCGAAAGGTGCGAATTCTTTCATCAAGATATTCTCTGACAGGATTGAATTCCTCTCCGTCGGCGGACTTGTACCCGGAATCAGCGAGGACGAACTCAGAATAGGCGTATCCGTCCCGCGAAACGAGAATCTTGTCCATCTCTTCTACAGACTCCACATAATCGAAGCTTACGGAACGGGAATCGGAAAGATCTTCGATTCCTACAAAGACTGCAGTGTCAAACCCGAGATAACTGTAACAGAGAACTATTTTCGTGTTGTTCTTCCGAATGTCAATGAAGTGAAGAGCGAAATGGAGAAGGCTGTAAGGGAAGGAGAGAAGAATTCTGTTCTTGAATTTCATGACAGTGCAGCGCCGTATTCTTCATCTTCTAGGGAGGAGAAGGTAATCGGGTACCTTATAGAACACGGTACAATCACGACTCTTGAATGTGCAGAGCTTCTTTCTCTCAGTTCTTCAACTGCCAACAGACTCCTGAGAAAAATGGCACAAGGCAGAATAATCATGGAAGAGGGAAAGGCAAGAAATACGAGATACAGTCTCTCTTCTGAGAAGGACCGATGATTCTCTTTCCGGAAAAGAAAACAGGCTGCATCTCTTACGGTGCAGCCTGCGCTTTATCGCTTACTTCTCTCAGTTTTCATCATAGAGATTGATGAGCTTGAGAAGGTGTTCGTAGCGTGCCTTAGCCTCTTCTTCGTTAGCCTTGAAGAGTACGTCAGCACGAGATGGGAACTCACGTGTAAGTCTTGAGTAGCGTGCTTCGTTCATCAGGAATTCCTGGTAGCCGCCAGCCGGTGCCTTGCTGTCGAGAGTGAACTTCTTCTCAGCAGCCGGGTTGTATCTGAAGAGGTTCCAGTAACCGCAGTCGACTGCTTTCTTCATTTCCTTCTGACAGTTAGCCATACCGCCCTTGATGGAGTGCATCTCGCAGGGAGCGTATCCGATGACGAGAGACGGTCCGTCGTAAGCTTCAGCTTCCGTGATTGCCTTGATTGTCTGGTTCGGGTTAGCGCCCATTGCAACCTGTGCAACGTAGACGTAGCCGTACTGCATAGCAATCTCAGCGAGGCTCTTCTTCTTGGTTTCCTTACCGGCAGCTGCGAACTGTGCAACCTGTCCGATGTTGGAAGCCTTGGAAGCCTGTCCGCCTGTGTTGGAGTAGACTTCGGTATCGAAGACGAAGATGTTGACGTTCTTCTTCTGTGCGATTACGTGGTCGAGTCCGCCGTAGCCGATATCGTATGCCCATCCGTCACCGCCGAAGATCCATACGGACTTCTTGGAGAGGTAGTCCTTCTTCTCGAGGATTGCCTTTGCCCTGTCGCATCCGCATTCCGAGAGTGCTGCAACGTATGCCTTTGTAGCTTCCTCGTTCCTGACGCCGTCGTTCATTGTGTCGAGCCAGGTCTGAGCTGCTGCCTTCACCTTATCGTTGTCACCGTTCTCGATGAGATCTCTTGTAAGAGCAGCGAGGTCCTCTCTGATCTTGTCCTGACCGATGAAGAGGCCGAGGCCGTGCTCTGCGTTATCCTCGAAGAGGGAGTTGCACCATGCAGGTCCCTTTCCTTCCTTGTTCGTGCAGTACGGAGATGTAGCTGCCGGACCGCCCCAGATTGAAGAACAACCCGTTGCGTTGGAGATGTACATCCTGTCGCCGAAGAGCTGTGTGACGAGACGTGCATAGCTTGTCTCTGCACATCCTGCACATGAGCCGGAGAACTCGAGAAGAGGCTGCTTGAACTGGCTGCCCTTGACGGTGTTGTCCTGCATATCCTTCTTTTCGCTGACTTTAGCCACACAGTAGTCGAATACGCTCTGCTGCGGGAGTTCGCCTTCCATGCCGACCATGGTGAGAGCTCCGACGGGACATGCGGATACACATACCGAGCATCCCATACAGTCGAGAGGAGATACTGCAATCGTGAACTTGTAGACGCCCTTGCCCTTGCCTGCCTTGACGTCGACGATCTTTGCGCTTTCCGGAGCTGCTGCAGCTTCTTCACTTGTGAGTGCGAACGGTCTGATTGTTGCGTGCGGACAGACGTAGGAGCACTGGTTGCACTGGATACACTTTGCTGCATCCCATGTCGGAACAGATACTGCGACGCCTCTCTTCTCGTATGCGGAAGCACCGAGTTCGAACTGGCCGTCCACGTGATCGACGAATGCGCTGACGGGGAGTGAATCGCCGTCCATTCTGTCGATGGGGTCGAGGATGGAGGATACCATCTTGACGAGTTCAGCCTTGCCTTCGTGCTCTGAGCTCTTCTTCTCGTCTGCTGCATCTGCCCAGTCTGCGGGTACGTCAACCTTGACGAATGCGGAAGCACCGAGGTCGATAGCCTTGTGGTTCATGTCTACGATGTCCTGACCCTTCTTGAGGTAGGAAGCCGTAGCCTTCTCCTTCATGTGCTGGATAGCCTCTTCCTGGGGCATGACCTTTGCAAGTGTGAAGAATGCGGACTGGAGGATGGTGTTTGTTCTCTTGCCCATGCCGATCTTCTGAGCCAGGTCGATTGCATCGATTGTATAGAGCTGGATGTTGTTCTTTGCGATGTATCTCTTGGAGGCAGCATCGAGGTGATGATTCAGCTCGTCGAGTGTCCACTGGCAGTTGATCATGAAGATTCCGTTGGGCTTTACGTCCTGGACCATCTTGAATCCCTTTGTGACATAGCTCGGGTTGTGGCATGCGACGAAGTCTGCCTTCGAGATGTAGTAGGGGCTTCTGATGGGCTTGTCACCGAATCTCAGGTGGGAGATTGTGACACCGCCTGTCTTCTTCGAGTCATACTGGAAGTAAGCCTGGACATACTTGTTTGTGTAGTCGCCGATGATCTTGATGGAGTTCTTGTTTGCACCGACTGTGCCGTCTCCGCCGAGACCCCAGAACTTGCACTCGATTGTGCCTTCCGCAGCCGTGTTCGGGCAGTTCCTGTCCTCTTCGAGAGAGAGGTGTGTGACATCGTCGACGATGCCGAGTGTGAACTGTCTCTTGGGCTGGTCCTTCCCGAGTTCGTTGTAGACAGCGAATATGCTTGACGGAGCAGTGTCCTTGCTTCCGAGTCCGTAGCGGCCGCCGATGACTGTCTTATCTGTTATGCCGTTCTCGCTGAGAGCTGTGACGACATCGAGGTAGAGCGGCTCTCCGAGAGATCCCGGTTCCTTTGTTCTGTCGAGGACGGCAATCTTCTTTGCCGTTGCAGGGATTGCAGCGATGAGTCTGTCTGCCTTGAACGGGCGGTAGAGTCTGACCTTGACAAGACCGACCTTCTCTCCGTGAGCGTTGAGGTAGTCGATGACTTCCTCTGCGACATCGCAGATGGAACCCATTGCGATGATGACTCTGTCAGCGTCCGGAGCACCGTAGTAGTTGAAGAGCTTGTAGTCTGTTCCGAGCTTTGCGTTGACCTTTGCCATGTAGGATTCGACAACTTCGGGAAGTGCATCATAGTAGCTGTTGCATGCTTCTCTGTGCTGGAAGAAGATGTCTCCGTTCTCGTGGGATCCTCTCATGTGCGGATGCTCCGGGTTGAGAGCGTGTTCTCTGAATGCCTTCACTGCATCCATGTCGCACATATCCTTGAGGTCCTCGAAGTCCCATGTAGCGATCTTCTGGATCTCGTGGGATGTTCTGAAGCCGTCGAAGAAGTTGATGAACGGTACCTTTCCGGAGATTGCGGAGAGATGAGCAACGGGGGAGAGGTCCATGACTTCCTGGACGTTGCCTTCGCAGAGCATTGCAAAGCCTGTCTGTCTGCATGCCATGACGTCGCTGTGGTCACCGAAGATGTTGAGGGCCTGGGTTGCGACTGTTCTTGCAGAGACATGGAAGACTGCCGGCAGCTGCTCGGCTGCGATCTTGTACATGTTCGGGATCATGAGAAGAAGTCCCTGGGAAGCGGTATAGGTGGATGTGAGTGCACCGGCTCCGAGAGAACCGTGAACAGCACCAGCTGCACCTGCTTCAGACTGCATCTCGACGACCTTGACCTGGGTTCCGAAGATATTCTTCAGACCGTTTGCACTCCACTGGTCAACGAAGTCTGCCATCGGGCTGGATGGAGTGATAGGATAAATACAGGCAACCTCACTGAAAGCATAGCTTACCCAAGCTGCTGCGTTGTTGCCGTCCATGGATTTCATTTTTCTCACCATGAATAGAGCCTCCTTGACAATTTGTCCGGACTAAGTCCGTTAGGGAATAATCAGTTTTTCCATGAGAAAAGGAAAAAGTCCGCACCGAACCCGTCCTTTCCCCAGGGCACTCTGCTAGGATAAACCCAATCCCTTCTATTTTCAACCTGTCTTCCGCTCTTACCCTCTGTCAATTTCATGTATTTTTTTTGCACTTTTAAGACGGGAGGGCAGACGTCGGGTTTGTTCTAACTCCGTTGAACACAAGAAAAAGCCATAGAGTCACGAAAAAGAGGTTTTCCTCTTTCTGCGGGGACGCGGGACAATACGGCAACAACCCACCGAATCTACACTTTCCTTCCTCACTTTTTCTCTTATATTCATTACCGGAGGTGTCATGAAAAACGATCTTTTTGACATAGAGGAGAAGAAGAGGCTTTTGACGGAAAGGATGGAGAAGCAGATGAGGGCGAGACTCAAGAGCTCGACCTACCCCCTGAGGGCGCTTCTTTCCTATTACCGCTCTGCAATGATGGAGGTGGAGACGAAGTTCCGCGTACTCGACGAGCAGTTCTCCCTCTCCTATGACCGCAATCCCATCGAGTCGATCACGACCCGGCTCAAGGCGATAGACCAGATCTACGACAAGGCGAGGCGGAAAGGCCTTCCCATTTCCCTCGAGTCAATCGAGAAGAACATATACGACATAGCGGGTGTGAGGGTCGTATGTCCCTTCGAGAAGGACATATACATGCTGCGGGAGTCCATACTCAGCCATGACGATGTGACGCTCTTCGAGGAGCGGGACTATATAAAGAACCCTAAGCCCAGCGGCTACAGGAGCCTCCATCTCATAGTCGAGGTTCCGATCTATCTTGACAGGGGCAAGAAACTCATGAAGGTGGAAATCCAGCTCAGGACCATGGCTATGGACCAGTGGGCCTCTCTCGAGCACCGCCTCATGTACAAGAAGGACATTCCGGACGATGTGGCGGAGGATATAAGGAAGAAGCTCCTGCGGTGCGCCGAGATCAACAGGGAACTTGACGGATATATGCAGGAGATAAAGGACGTGACGGACCTGTACCTAGCGGATCAGACCTGAAATCACCTTTCCGTCGGTATTCTCCATGGAAATGCCGAAGAGCGAGAGGATGGTGGGGCCTTCGTCGACAAGGCGTGAGCGTCTGATCACCTTTCCCGCCTCCGCTCTTCTTCCGCAGACTGCAAAAGGCGGGAGAGGACCGTCGGACGGAGTGTAGCCGTGAGTCGATTTCTGTATTTTCCTCGCGTCGGCCTCCGCTCTGTCCATGAGAGGGGGGAATGTGAGAGAGGAGTGGAATATGAGGCCGCCTTCGCTTACGAGGACAAGGGAGAAGGGCCCCGAGAGACGGTACTCCCTTTCCGCTTCCGCTCTTCTCAGTATTCTCTTTATCGTATGAGGGTACTCCTCACTTATCCTTTCGAAGACCTTCGCGGCTTCCGATTCATTTATGCCGTTGAGATAGACTTCCGCCGTGAATGCCGCGGGATGGACGATTATCCTGTAGTCTTCCACTCTTCCGCTCTCTGAGACGGTGATGTACCCCATGTCTGAGAGAACCCTGTTGATGGAGAAGACTTTCTCTATGTCCTTCTGACCGTGGTCACCGAGGAGGAAGAAGGTGGTGCCGTCGTATTCTCCCGTATCCTTTAAAGCGGCAATGATTCTCCCCAGGCAGTCGTCGATGAAGTCGTATGCTCCGCTGAGGACACTCCTGTCAGAACCGTGAGCGTGCTTCACGTGGTCGATTTCGGAGAGATGTATGAGAATGAGGTCGGGTCTGTGAGAACGGATTATTCTCTCCGAGGCGGATGTCGTATAGAGGTCGTAGAAGGGCTTCGATCTGTCGAGAAGAAGGGGCCTCACCTCTTCGAACACGGGCCATGCCTCCTTAGATACCGCCTTCCTGTACATTTCCTCAATATTCTCTGTGGTCTTTATCGGCCAGATTTCGGGAATGGTGTAGAGAGCGTTTCCGCC
Source organism: Sphaerochaetaceae bacterium (assembly GCA_963643635.1). Lineage (GTDB taxonomy): Bacteria > Spirochaetota > Spirochaetia > Sphaerochaetales > Sphaerochaetaceae > Ornithospirochaeta. Next base: position 7,247 of record CAVILL010000059.1, read on the forward strand.
CGCGAGAGTGGGCCAGGAGACGGAGGCCGTGACGAGGCCGTGCTCGTCTGCCGCGTCTATTATCGTCTTTCTCCTGTGACTCCATCCCCACCAGAACCAGTCGTTCTGTATTCTCTCCGGAGTGAAGATCTCGTTGTGGTAAATCCCGTTTCCGTCGGGACAGCATCCGGTGATTATCGCTGCATGGCAGGGGTAGGTGTAGGAGGGAACGACCGTTTCCATCTCCCGGACAAGGGACGACGAGGAGAGAAGAGAGGAGGTGTTCCTCCTCCTTCCGAGTTCCCCCAGGTCCTCTTGTGTCATTGCGTCGATGCTGATTACTACGGCCTTATCCTTCATTTTTCCCCTTCCCCGAAAGAGTGACGAAGAGCTTCTGCGGCAGTTCGTGGACTATTACGATTCCGAGAACCATCCCCAGACATGCCTCTGCCGCGGCACTGCCGCTGGAGAGTGCCTTCTCCATCTCCTCTGCGACTAGGTAGTAGACAGTCCAGTATATGTCGGCCCCGGGAACGAGAGTGAAGATTCCGGCGATGAGGAAGATTATCTCGGGAGTCTTCATCCTCACGGCAAGGAGACGGGCAATGAATGTGACGACTGCGGAGGAGAGGAAGATTGCAAAGCCGTAGCCCGTGAATGGCCTGAGAAGCGAGAAGACTATCCAGCCCGCAACTCCGCTCAGACCGCAGCTCAGCCAGTAGCGGGGCGGGATGTTGTAGAGAACGGAGAATGCGACGGTTCCTACGAATGAAGCGAGAATGACGTACCAGCTCACAGACTCAGGCCTCCGAGGAACCGCGAATAGAATGCAAGGGGAGTTCCGACTCCGATTGCGATGCATATGAAGACGAAGAGCGAGTCCATCAGTCTCACCACTCCCGAAATGTAGTCGCTGTGTGCTATGTCCCTTATACCGTTGACGAAGCTCACTCCGGGAATGAGGGGAATGATGGCGCCTGCAATCATGGCGTTCATATTTGTTCCCACCCCGTGGTGGTGGAAGAGAAGGCATATTGTCGTTACGAGTGCCGCTCCCACGATGTTCTTCGTAATCTTCGTCAGGTGCTTCTTTGCAATGAGCTCGGAGAAGAGTCCGAGAATGAATCCCGCAAGGAGTGCGATCAGGGCGTCGGCGAAGGTTGCTCCGTAGAGAATGGCGAAGGCACCCGAGGCAAGAGCGGTCGAGCCGATGATGAGGGGGCTCGGCTCGCTGTGGAGCGAGTCGATTCTCACGAGTTCTCTTCTTGCTTCGTCGAGCGTGTATCTTCCCCTGCAGATTTCACGGGAGAGCTGGTTTATCTCAATGACCTTGGCGAGGTTCGCACTGTTGGAGGGAATGAACCTCACGCGGGCGGATGTGTTGCCGTCCCTGTCGACGGCGGAGGAAAGGATGCCGTTCGTGAGAACGAAGAAGTCACCGTCCTCGATGCCGTAGTAGCGTGCGACGCGGGAGAGAGTGTCCTCGGTACGGAATATCTCCGCTCCGTTCTCGAGGAGTATTCTTCCCATTTCCGTGCACACTTTCAGGATATCACCGGCGCTTTCACCCATAAAAATTCTCTCCGTCGACATTCTACTCCCTGATGGGAATTTCATGTCAACAGAGAGTTTCAGGCTTTACCTTTCTCCCTCTTACTTCAGAGTGGACTTCGAGAGGAGAGCCTCTGCCTCGGCCGAGCTGAGGTCATAGTTCCAGAAGAGAGAGTAGATTTCCTGTGCCTTCTCGACCATGTCGTAGTCATAGAGCTCGGGATAAACGAGGTTGCCCAGCCACCAGACTCCGAGGAGCATGTTCATTGAAGGAGGATTTGCCATCCAGTTGTAGGGAGTGGATGGGACTTCATAAAAGGAGCCTTCCTTTACAGCTTCGAGCTGGAGCCATGCTTCATCCGTTCCGACTGTATCGTAGATGGATCCGGAAGCGAATACGATGACATCTGGGTCTGTGAGAAGAATCTGCTCCATGTTCACGGAGTCTCCCGTACCCTTGTTGGAGAACTTCTCGAGTACGACTGCGTTGTCGGCGCCGATGAGGGAGATTACCTGTGCATGTGTCGATCCCTCTGCAAATACGTTGAGGCCGCTGGAACCTGTTGCATACATGACGCTCCTACGTGTCTCGTCGGTGAGTTTTGCGCTGTTCTCTTCTGCCATCTGGAGTGTCTCCTCGACAAAGGAAGCGAGCTCCTCACCCTTTTCCTCCTTACCGAAGATCTCTCCGAGAGAGCGGAATGCGGATGCCATGTGCCCCAGGTCGCTCTCGATGAAGATCACCGGGATTCCCAGCTGAGCCTGGAGTGCGTCCATGTCCTCTCTGATTCCGTCCTTGTAGTCTCCGAGGTCTATGATGACATCCGGATCGAGGGCGAGAATCTGCTCCATGTTGAGAGATGCCTTGCTGCCGTAGAACTGTCCCGTAGCGGGGAGTGCTGCGATGCGTGAAGGAAGGAATGCTGCCGTGCTCCCGCTGACTGTGGAGTTTACAGATACCATCTCATCGGGTGCAAAGGTGCTGAGGAACATCGTAGCGACTGCTCCGGAGGGGCATACCTTCGTGATGTGCGTCGGGATTGTCACCTCTCTTCCGCAGGAATCAGTGAAAACTCTCTCTGACGCTTCTTCGACAGTCACTTCGCTGACGGGCTGTGCGACAAGAGCAAATGTTATGAATACTAAACAGAATAATGCAATGAATTTCTTCATATTGATTTCTCCTTTCGTTATATTTTCGGAAACATTACGGTTTAAGTCAACAGGATTCTCTCTGTTAAGGAATATCCCGGTTTTCCGGAAAACGAAGAAAGAGAGCCTGAAATTCAGTTATGTGTAAGAAGATGCAGAGAAGTGTGAACTATTACGTAAAACGGAAAGAAGAAGGCGCCCCCGCGGGAGCGCATTCTCTATATGTTCCTTCCGGCAGCCGCCGTGACTTTTCTTATGTGCGCTGAGAGGGAAGGCGAGAGCCAATCGGGGATGCCCAGTCTCCACGTCCAGTTGCCCGACGAAGTTCCGGGGGTGTTGATTCTCGCGGTCCCGCCGAGTCCCAGCCAGTCCTGGAAGGGAACGATCATCAGGAAGGAGGAGCTCTCCATACCGCACTTTATGACGGCTTCCACCAGGTCCTCCCTTCTTTTCACGCCGAGCCTCTTCATCGCGTTCTCCACATATTCCTCATTGGAGGGGTCGTCAACCCAGCCCCTCAGCGTGATGTTGTCATGCGTTCCCGTGAAACACACAGAGTTGTACGGGTAGTTCTTCGGGTCGTAGTCTCCCTTCTCCCTGGGGTCGAATGCAAACTGGAGAACCTTCATTCCCGGCCATCCGGAAGCCCCGAGGAGTGCGATTACTTCGTCAGTGAGATATCCCAGATCCTCCGCAGTGAACTTTATATTCGGAAAGGAAGCGTTGAGTGTGTCCGTGAAGGATCTTCCCGGGCCCTTCACCCACTTTCCGACTCTTGCCGTCTTTTCCCCGTACTTCACAGTGTAGTAACTCTCCAGTCCCCTGAAGTGGTCGAACCTCAGTGCGTCGTAGAGCTTTCCCTGGGCTTCTATTCTTCTCTTCCACCACCTGTAGCCGTCTTCCTTCATTCTCTCCCAGTTGTAGAGCGGGTTTCCCCAGAGCTGACCGTCGTGGTTGAAGTAATCGGGGGGCACTCCGCTGACTTCGTCCGGGACGCATTCCTCGTCGACCTGGAACATGTCCCTGTCTGCCCAGACGTCCTGGCTGTCTGGGGCGACGTAGATCGGGATGTCACCGATTATCGAGATTCCTTTCTCTCTTGCGTATGATCTCAGCTGATTCCACTGACGGAAGAAGAGAAACTGCAGGAAAGTGAAGAATTCGATATCTTCGCGGAGCTCTGTGCGGTACTTTTCCAGAGTCTCCTCATCTCTCCTCAGAGCTTTCCTGTCGTCCCACTCCGAGAGTCCCTTCATGCCGAAGTGCCTCTTGAGGGCCATGAAGAGAGTATAGTCGTCAAGCCAGGAGGATTCGGCTTTTCTGAAGGCTTCGATCTCCGAAGCGTATCTATCCCTTCCGTTCACGAATGCTCTGTGGAGTACGTCGAAGCGGGAGGAGTAGATTGCGCCGTAGTCGACCTTCTCCGGATTCTCTCCCCAGAAGTGCGAAGTGACATCCTCCTTTTCCAGGAGACCGTCCTCAATGAGAAGATCGAGGTCGATTGAGTACGGGTTGCCGGCAAAGGACGAGAGCGACTGGTATGGGGAATCACCGTAGCTCGTCGGACCGAGGGGAAGAATCTGCCAGTACTTCTCGCCGGAGGCAGCAAGGAAATCTATGAAGTCATAGGCGCACTTTCCCATTGTTCCTATTCCGTACGGGGAAGGAAGGGAAAAGAGCGGCATGAGTATTCCGGAATATCTTTTTTCCATTGTTGATTTTTCAGTCTCTTCAAATACCGCCTACTCTGCAGGCGGCATTAATTAAATAATGATAAGGACGGGTACAGATCAGCCCTTGACTGCGCCTGCCGCGACGCCCTTGATGATGTGCTTCTGGCAGCAGAGGTAGAAGATGATGACGGGGATGATTCCCATGAGAATCATTGCCATCGTCGCCCCGAGGTCCACTCTGCCGTAGCTTCCCTGCAGATACTGTATCTGGATGGGAATCGTCTTGTACCTGTTGATGTCGAGAACGAGGTAGGGCAGGAGGTAGTCGTTCCATACCCACATGATCTCGAGTATCGAAACAGAGATCAGTGTCGGCTTCATGACGGGAAGGACTATTGTGAAGAAGGTCCTCACGGGGCCGCAGCCGTCGATTACCGCCGCCTCCTCCATCTCGATTGGTACGCTCTTGACGAAGCCGGCGAACATGAAGATCGCAAGTCCCGCACCGAAGCCGAGGTAGATGATCGGAATCGTCCAGGGAGTGTTGAGCCTGAGCTTGTCAGCCGTGAACGAGAGCGAGAACATGACCATCTGGAAGGGAACGATCATCGAGAATACGCAGAGATAGTAGACTATCCTCGATATTACCGAGTCGATACGCGAGATGTACCATGCACTCATGCTCGTGCAGAGAATGATGAGGAACGTCGAGGCTATCGTTATGAAGAACGAGTAGAGTATGCACATGATGTAGGGGTAGTTTCCCGCAGTCATTCCGTTGATGAAGTTGCTCCATCCCGCCCATTCCTCTCCCATGGGAAGTGAGAATGTGTCGGTCTTTACGAAGGTGTTGAGCTTGAAGGAGTTCACGAGCACCAGGAATACCGGGAAGACCCAGACGAGTGCGATGACGCCGAAGAGTACGGACAGGAGATTGAGTCTTGTTCTTTCTTTTTTAAGGGAAGCCATTACTGCTGTACCTCCTTTTCCCTGGTAGCTCTGAGCTGCAGGAGACCTATTGCGGCGACGAGTATGAAGAATATGACGGCCTTGGCCTGTGCCGTGCCGCGCGCGTTCTTACCCGTCATCATGTATGTCGAGTAGATGTTGAGTGCAAGCATCTCCGATGCCGACACCTGTTCTCCGTTTACGTAGCTGATCGGGAGACCTCCCGTGAGGGCGAGGTTCTGGTCGAAGAGCTTGAAGCCGTTGGAGAGGGTGAGGAAGGTGCAGATCGTAATCGAGCTCATGACATTCGGAATCGTGATTCTGATAAGTGTCTGCCATCCCGTGGCACCGTCGATTTTCGCGGCTTCCATCATGTCCTCGGGAATTGCCTGAAGGCCTGCGATGTAGATGATCATCATGTATCCCACCTGCTGCCAGCACATGAGAATCACGAGGCCCCAGAAGCCGAGATTCTCATCCATGAGTATGCTCGTTCCGTACTTCGACAGCACTCCGTCGAAGATCATCGACCAGATGTAGCTCAGAACGATTCCTCCGATGAGGTTCGGCATGAAGAATACCGTCCTGTAGACGTTGCTCATCTTCATCTTCTGCGTCAGCGCGAGGGCGAAGGCGAATGCGAGGAGGTTGATCAAAACGACAGACACGACTGTATAGAGTGCCGTGTACCAGAAGGCATGAAGGAATGACGGGTCTGTGAGGGCCCTTGTATAGTTGCTCAATCCCACGAACTTTGTCTTCGTGATGATTGTGAATTGGCATAGTGAGAGGTAGATACCCTGTATGAAGGGCCATATGAAGCCGATTGCGAAACAGATGAGCGTGGGGCCCATGAAGAGCGGGAACCAGCGCTTTATCGGCTTTTTGATGAGAGCGGAGCTGAGTCCTCCCTCGCTTCTGTGAACTTTCCTTGGTTTTGAAGCCATTTATTGAATCTCCACGTGTGAAATCGGACAGGAACAAAAAAGAAGGGCGGGTCGAAGCCCGCCCCAATGTAACTCAGGCTCAGTGAGTGTTCTTGTACTGTGTAGCCCAGCCCTGGATGAATGCCGTCCTGACATTCTCCCAGTTTGCGTCGGTCTGGTCAGCATCATAGATGTTCATTGCAGAAACAAGACCTGCTCTCCAGTCGTCGACGTTCGGAGTATAGTTGAAAGCCCATGTCATGACATACTTGCCTTCGTTGCTGTACTCGTTGGCTGCATCGAGGAAGACGTTTCCGCTTGCTGCTGCAGACTTGTAGGGAATAGCTCCGAATGTAGCTGCGAGAGCCTGTGTGCCCTTCTCGGATGTGACCATCCAGACCATGAAGTCGATTGTTGCCTGGATATCTTCTTCGCTTGCGTTTGCGTTGACTGCCCAGCAGTTCTCTGTTCCGCATGCAAGGCCGGCATTCTCTTCGCCGTCAACGCCGCAGTAGAGCGGGATCATGGTGAGAGTATCGGGGTCTAAGCCGTATGTGCCTGTGAGTGCGCTGTATTCCCAGTTGCCGTTCTGATAGAAGACT
>CAVILL010000060.1:0-13433 GCA_963643635.1 Sphaerochaetaceae bacterium
ATCCTCTTATTTGCGAAGTCTGACGCCTTCAGCTTAAGAAAATTCCCACACTCAAATACGGCAAAACTCCGGATTACAGGTACCGGCAGACTCACCCGAGGTAGGACGGCTCCTTCGTCTTGTCAAGAGTCTCTTCGACCCAGGAGTCAACCTGTCTCTTTTCAGACGTGAAGTTGAGACCGATGAGATGAACGGCCTTCTCCGTATTGATGTACCTGTCACAGTAGCCGTTATCGTGTATCTGCTTCAATGCGGCCTCTGCAGTTTCATCAACCTTCATCTCTATGATGTAGACATCCTTTCTGAATGTGAGAATGACGTCGCTGCGCCCGAGGAGGGTTCTGTCCTCGGCGGAGACTCTGACACCTCCGATCATGAGAAAGAAGGAATAGAACATCTGCTGGTAGCCCTTTTCCGCCTTGTCGAGAGTGTCGTACCGGTACTCCTTCATGTAGGCGTTCATCACCCGGACTGTTTCCGCTGTATCTCCGCTCCGGACGGCCCTCACTGCCCGGATGACATAGATTGATGCATCGATTCCGGTGAACAGATGGACAAGATTCTCTGTAAATGTCTTTCTGACTTCGGTATTGGGGAATGTCAGAGTGAGGCCGTCGCTGTCACCTTCCTTTATTGTCAGATACCCCGTGAAGTAGATCAGAGCCAGCACCCGGGAGTCATCAAGCTGCTTCTCCCTCAGATAACTGTAATCGAAGGTGTCAATCGCATTCATTCCGATTACAACATCATCTGTCATTATTCTCTCGAGCTTGTAATCCCTGGCAAGATTGACGGCGAGCGTACTTGCTCCCGTTTTCACCCAGTACGAGCGGAAGCGGCATTTATTCTTGAAGAAGGTACCGATTGAAACGGGATTGTAAACCCTCTCTGTCGAATCGGGTGAGAAAAGGTACCCGTCATAGTAATTCCTGACTGCCTCCAGAAACTCCTCTCTTGTCTCGTACTCCCTGTCTTTTCTCTCCATGTACTCATCAATATAGTCGGAGAAGTAATCTTCCAGCTCCTCCTGCGTGTAGCCGAAGGCTGCAGCGTAATCGTCATTCATGGAGAGATCGGTGAGATTGTTCATCTTCGAGAAGATGGACATGTTCGAGAACTTCGTTATTCCCGTGATGAAGAAGAACCTCACCTTGTCGTCATTGTTCTTGATGACGGTGTAGAACGTGCTGAGGGTGTTTCTTATTCTATCGGACTTTTCCCTGTCAATGTATGAGTCGATTATCGGGGAATCATATTCGTCGACGATGATGACGACCTTCTTGCCCGCTTCCTTCAGAACAGCCTTCAGCATTGTGGAAGGTTCACTCTTCGTGACAGCCAGTCCGTTCCTTTCCGCCTCGTCGGTTATCGCAATCTGAAAGTCATTGAGGAAAGAATCATAGCTTTTGGTATTGAAATCTGCAAAATTCAGATGAAGAACAGGATACTTCTCATAGGAGTAATCCGTACTGTCTATGTAGAGTCCCCTGAAAAGCTCCCTCTTTCCTTCGAAGAGAGCGTGAAGCGTCGAACACATCAGACTCTTGCCGTAGCGGCGCGGACGGGAGATGAAATAATAGTTCTCCTGTTCATTCCGGACAAGAGAGCAGACATACTTCGTCTTGTCGACGTAAATATAATCTCCTTTTGTTCTCATGTCATCAAATGAACGTACGCTGACTGTTATTCTCTTCATGCATTCATTCTACAATGCAATCCCCCGTTTCTCCAACAGTCTGTTCCTGCAGAAAACGGATGACTCCGGTTTCTCTGCAGATATGAGAGCTGTCTGACGCTGTTCAAACAGACTTCAACACGATAATTCAGAGTATTTCAGAGAGTATGAACTGCCATTCCAGGGATAATTGCAAAGACGTGAATACTCAATAATACTGATCACCCCGGGCTCTGCGGCTCTCCGACTTTCCGGAAAAGAAAAACTGACACTGCAGAAGCTCCGGTAACACCCATACATGGCTCTTTGTCAGCAGTCTGCATTTCCACAGAGGGAGGAAAGAGAACGATTCCTGTATGGCCCGGGATGAAGGAACGACGGTACTTCCGGAATCCGGAGAAGCTGTCCATCCCGACTTACTCTGCCCTGCCGCCGTGGAGACTTCCCGTCTCTGTACGTGAGATGAAGTCCGTTACTCTCGGAATTCCTTTCATCCCTCTATCTCAATCTTCTCCGCCTTCACACGGCATCTCTTCTTGTAGAAGGCAATACCGTATCCCCGGATGTCATATCGTCCGTCGTCGACGAGGGATGAGTAGTATCTCTTCTCATATATCTGTTTAATCGCCCTGCGGCATCCGTATTCAAGCTCGGTGACCTTGTCCATGCTCCTGGCTTCGATGATGATTCCTTCGTCCAGGTTCTCCGTGGCAATCTCTATATCCGGAAGCCCGTCTCCCGACTCTCTCTGTGCCTTCACCACCCAGTCGGGATTACCCAGCAGAATACCGGTGAGGAATACCGTGTAGTATCTTTCCTTTTCCTTCTTCGTCCCCCTGATGTCGAATATGCTTATGCTGCGGGAAAGAAAACCGTTGATGATTTCCTCGACCTTTGACTCATCCCCTTCCTTCAATGCTTTCCAGAGGGGATCGAGAGTCTTCCTATCCTTCCTTAACGAAGCCTTGAACCACTCTCTTATCTGACTCCTGTAGACTTCCTTCACTTCCTCATTGGGAATACGGAGAGTATAGATCCCGTCCTCCGGCTTTCCGACAAGAGTAAGATAACCCGTAGTGAAGAGCACACTCCAGAGATTGTCCATACTGCTCTCCAGTTCCCCGTATGTGAGTTCGAGATGCAGTTCCTTTTCAATCGTTCCTCCGGAAAGAAGAATCTCGATCTCGTTCTTCGTCGACTGATCGGCCCTGTCGATGAAGCGCCTGACGAGTCCGTTGCCGCTGGAATTGATCCAGTAGGCCTCTGGAGCAGCATCGGAATTACTCACAAGCCTGTCCACGTGGTTGATTACATCCCACGGACAGTAGACATCGGCATTACCGAACCTGTAGCCGTCATACCACTTCTTCATTTCACTCATGTGAGACTGAAGACCGTAATACTCAAGCATTCTCTTCACTTCACTCTCTGTAAAACCGAAGCCTTCATCAAACTGGTCATCAATTATTGAAATGACATTGAAATTGTTGATTCCCGTGAAGATGCTTTCCTTGCTCACCCTCAGGCATCCCGTGAGGACGGCAAACTCAAGATAGTCATTGGTCTTCAGCGCCTCCCCGAAGAGTCCCCTTATCAAAGACACCATCTCATCGTAGTAACCGTTGAGGAAAGCCTTGTCGAGAGGAACATCGTACTCGTCGATGAGAATGATGACCTTCTGACCGTAATGCTTATAGAGAAGTTCGGAGAGAGTCTTCAGAGAAGATGCGAGAACCGACCTCTCCATGACATATACACCTTTCTCCATGTTTACAAGCGAGCGGTAGCTTTCCTTTTCTCTCCCGGAGAGCCTGCTGCTGTTTTCGAGAAATGAAAATCTGTTCGCTTCGTTTCCGATTACATATGAGAAACGTTTCAGGACCTCTGTAAATGACAATTCCTCGACTCCCTTGAGGGAGATGAAAACCACGGGATACTTCCCCATGTACTTCTCACAGAGATCCCTTCGCGACGATATGTACAACCCGTCGAAGAGGCTTGTGTCCGTTCCGATTTCGAAGAAGGAGCGGAGCATACTCATGTTCAGGGTCTTCCCGAATCTGCGGGGACGGGTGAACTGATAAACTTCACATCTGTGCTCCAGAAGTTCTTCAATGACCCTGGTTTTGTCAACATAAAAGTATTCTTTGCTCCGTATTTTCCTGAAGTCTTCAATCCCGACAGGAAGCATCAGTTTCCCCTGCATGCTCATACCGCTCCTCACAGGTAGATTGATAAACTACTTTCTCTTTTTACTCCAACTGAAAACAAAGCGATGCACAGAGAGAAGACGACAGCATTGATGCCATAACCACGATTTCCGTTTCCTCAGTGCAGGTTTACATGGAATGAAGGAAGAAGCGTAACGGGACACTTTTCCATGTTTCTGAAATGGATTGCAAATATTTTTGCAGAAATCTTTGGAAATTCAATTGTAAAGGAGTTGATTTCCCGTAAAAACGGTGTTATTTATTGATTATCGTAATTGAAATCGATTGCAAAAGGAGCATTACATGAGCGTATACAAACTCGGCAACCTCAGAGTCGTCGACCTCACGAAGAAGGTCGATCCGGCAACGGAAACAAGAAGATGCAGACTTGACAGATTCAACACGGGCGGTCCGATTCCCGACTACCACACCAATGTAGATATCATGACACACCTCGGAACACACTGCGAGTGTCCGTACCATCACTTCGATGACGGCAAGGATGTCTCGGCGCTTCCCGTTGTCTCGTTCATGGGCAGAGCCCTCTACTACGAATTCAAGGACCTCGCGCCGAACTCCCATATCACGGCTTCCGACCTCGACAAGGCATTCGGAAAGAGGATTCAGGACGGCGACGTCATCATCATCGATTCCGTGTACAAGCTCAGCCCCTTCACTCCCGACACGAACGGTCCGAAGGACAGGAGACTCTTCGTCAACGGAGAGACTGCCCAGTGGTGTGTCGACCACAAGGTGAAGTGCGTCGGCTTCGGTGACGGCGTATCGATTGAAAACTCAAACGAGGACGTAAAACCCTTCCATGACATCTGCATGGCTAAGGACATCACATTCCTTGAAGTACTGAAGAACCTCGACGAACTCGAGAGCGACACGTTCTTCATCTCGTTCGCTCCGATGTACATCAAGGGTCTCGACTCCTGTCCCGTCAGAGTCTACGCAATCGAAGGACTCAGGGACTTCTCGTAACAATTAAGGGGGGACGGGAATTCTCTATTCTCCTCCATACATCATTCTCCTCCCCCGTTGATGATAACCTCCTTTCCTGCCCGGACCCGCAGTCCGGGCTCTTCATTCATGCGGGATTTCTGCAGAAATATCGAGACAGAAGGTCGCAATCCGGCCGTCAGGACCGTCGACGTCAAAGAAGCCGAATCTCAGGTAGCCCGTGCCGGGAATATCGGATTTCCTCTTATCGTGCCACTCAAGGCCCATGTCCGCTGCAGCGGCAGCAATGATGGAGGAAAGATGCGTGTAGAGATCATTCATCGCTTCCGGGTCCTTCGTTTCCGCTGAAAGGGAGAATACATCTGTCCTGCAGCCGCTGAGGAACATTCTTCCCTTTGTCCGGAGATAGAAGAGGTGACGGCAGAAGGATGATCTGTCGACGCTCTTACGGTAGACAAGCGCCCAGGGCGTCACGATTTTTATATCCAGCCCCTCTTTCCGGACGGCGTCGAGTACCCGGGTAAAGAGTACGGCAGCAGACTCGTATCCGTGTTTCTCGATGTATTCAAACTCCTCCAGAGCCCTCTTCTTCTCGTCGTTCTCTTCGAGGATCCCGTATACCTTCGTCTTCCACTTTCCGTATTCCGCTTTTATTTCATTTTCAGTCATCACTTCCTCCATAACCCTTCCATTCACCCGGCATATCGAATTCGACATGAATGTAGAATTTCCCGGGATCATATCTTCTGATTACCGTCGAGGAGTCAAGATTCTCCCTGTCCTCATGCGTGAAAGGTGTCTTCGAAACGACATAGTTCTTCACGAGTCCGACGTGGCTGAATTCCCGGTTGACGTACATCCTGGAGTGTGCTGTGTAGAGACCGAGTGCGGAAGCATGTCCCTCTACAAACGATGAAAGAGCTCTGATGACTTTCCTCCTGTCTCCTTCGAACACCGCGGGCCCCTCGATGAAGACAGAGTAGATTCTGTTTCCTTCGAGTCTGTTCTCTCTCCTCTGACCAAACCGGAACCCGCTGTCGAAATCGGGGTCAAGACACTTTTCCGCTGCTAATGTCGGATCATATACTCTCACCCCCCACTTTCCCGCTGCGTCGTCAGCGAGATTTACGGAGAGCACAAAGTAGCTCTCGAGTCCTCTCTTCTCAATCTGAGAGAACTCCTCTTCCGCTATTGTTCTCTCCCTCTCCTCCATTGACTGGGAAAGTACGGCATCCCTGAGAAGTGTGTATCTTTCCATGTAATCCCTTTTCTTCATTTTCATTTTCCTCCGGCGGTCTCTTCCGCCTTACACATATGAATATATCCCCCTTCCCGGAAGCAGCAGTTCAGAGAGGAGAGGAAACTTTCCGGATTTCACCTCTTTTCCTCCGCCGGACCGGACGAAAAATCTAAATTCTTCACACGTAACGGTGAATACGGGTTACAATCTCAGAAGCGACAGAAAGAGGAGAAGACATATGGACGAAAGACTGAATGCACTCTTCACTCCCTGGAAAATCGGGAAGTGTGAGATAAAGAACAGGATTGTCATGACAAGCATGGGAGGAACCGATCTCTTCGGCTGGATGGAGAAGAACCATTTCGACAGGGACGGAGCCGAATTCATAATGAGAGTTGCGAACAACAACTGCGGCCTCGTACTTCCCGGGTGCCAGCCCGTCTACAATCCGATGTTCGGACAGTGGCTCCATAAGAACAGGGGAATGTACAGAAAGCTTGCAGAATGGATGCCCGAGTTCCACAAGACGGGGGCAAAGCTCTTCGTGCAGCTCACCGCCGGCTTCGGACGCAGCTTCACTGTTTCGGAGATGATGGAGAAGCTCTACACGAATCCCGTACTCAATGTACTGAGCAAACCCTTCATGAACCTCGACAAGATCACTGCCTCGGCATCCCCCTCCCCGAACCGATGGTCCGACAGGGTACCCTCGCGTGAGATGACGAAGAAGGAAATCGAGTACATGATCTACGCCTTTGCGGAGAGTGCGAGAATGCTGAAGGAGGCGGGAGTCGACGGCGTCGAAATCCACGCGGTCCACGAAGGCTATCTCCTCGATCAGTTCACTCTGAAGTACGTCAACAGGCGCACTGACGAATACGGCGGCTCCTTCGAGAACAGATACCGCTTTGCAGTAGAAATCGTGAAGGCCATAAAGAAGGCATGCGGCAGCGACTTCCCGGTCTCTCTCAGATACAGCGTACTCTCGAAGACCAAGGGCTTCAGACAGGGAGCGCTCCCCGGAGAGGATTACATCGAAGCGGGACGTGACATGGCGGAGAGCGAGAGAGCTGCGAAGTATCTTGAGGATGCGGGCTACGACATGCTCAACTGCGACAACGGAACATATGACGCATGGTACTGGGCTCATCCTCCGATCTACATGAGCGAGAACTGCAATCTCGAGGATGTCGAGCACATTAAGAAGTTCGTCAGTATTCCGGTCGTTGCTGCGGGAAGGCTCGACCCGTTTGCCGCTGCAGACGCAATTCAGAAGGGCGATCTCGACGGCGCGGGATTTGCACGCCCCTTCCTTGCAGACCAGGAGTGGGTCACGAAACTCATCGAGGACAGGGCGGACGACATCAGACCGTGTATCCTCTGCCACAACGGCTGCTTCAACATGTGTCACTACAAGGGTGTTCCGAACGACCAGGATCTCTCGGACTCTCTCCATCTTGCACGCTGCGCGGTCAACGCCGAGACGATGCAGTGGAAGAAGCACAGAATCGTGAAGACGGCATCGCCGAAGACCGTTGCCGTAATCGGAGGCGGAATCGGAGGAATGGAGAGTGCCCTCGTACTCAGGAAGAGAGGACACAACCCGGTTATCTACGAGAAGAACGACCACCTCGGAGGAACCTTCGTTGCCGCAGGCGGCGAATCGTACAAGGGAAAGCTCAGAGACCTTCTCTCCTGGTACAGAAGGGAAATCGAGAAGAACGGAATTGAAGTTCATCTCAACACTGAAGTGAAGGACATTCAGTCGATAAAGGCCGACGAGTACATCATAGCCACGGGAAGCACTCCGCGCTTTCTGAAATCCATCCCCGGTTTCGACAAGACAATCGAAGCCTGCGAATACCTCACCGGTACTCCCGTCGGCGACACGGTTGCCGTAATCGGCGGCGGCCTCACGGGATGCGAGATAGCCTACGAACTCGCTCTGAATGGAAAGAAGCCGGTTATCGTGGAAATGCTGGACGACCTCATCAAGCAGAAGGGCGTGTGTCTTGCGAACTCCTCGTATCTCAGGGAATGGTTCGACCTTCACCGTATTCCCGTATACCTCGAAACAAAGCTCACCGAGGTCAGGGACGGCAGCATCCTCTGCCAGCGGAAGGACGGAACGACTACGGAAATAAAGTGCGACAGTGTGATATCCTCTGCGGGCTACATTCCAGCACCACTTGTAAAGGAAGAAGGAAGAAATGTCCACCTCGTCGGGGACTGCCTGAAGGTGGGCAACCTCAGGTCCGTCATCTGGAGAGCCTGGGATGTCTGCATGAAGATCTGAGAAGATGCCCCGGAAAGGGGCACTTCTTCTGTATCAGGAAATGACAATTCCGCTTTGCTCTGAGCGGAAACATAAAATACCTTGTATCTACAGATAGAAACACACTGCCGTTTTCTGGTAACCTTTCCTGAGGTTACAGAAAGGAGTGACATGTTATGGATAAGAAGCCGTCCGGATTCTCGGGCCAGATAGGTTTTGTTCTCGCAGCAGCGGGAAGCGCAGTGGGGGTGGGCAATCTCTGGAGATTTCCCTATCTTGCGGCAAAGGACGGAGGCGGTCTCTTCCTTATAATATATCTTGCACTCGTGCTGACATTCGGCTTCACGCTTCTTACTTCAGATATCGCAATCGGAAGAAGAACGAAGAAGAGTGCAATCCGCGCCTATGAGGAGATGAGGCCGAAGTGGAAGTTCCTGGGGGTTCTCACATTCCTCGTCCCCGTCATCATCATGACCTACTACGCCGTCATCGGAGGCTGGATCACGAAATACGCCGTCGTCTACGTCACGGGGCATGCTCAGGAAGCGGCAGAGGACGGTTACTTCACATCCTTCATCACGAATCCCGCCCTCTCGGTATTCTATGCCCTTCTCTTCATGGGTGTCACCTCCTGGATTGTCTACCGCGGAGTCGAGGACGGAATAGAGAAGGTGTCGAAATACATGATGCCGGTTCTTCTCGTACTCGTGGTCGTCATCGCCGTCTACTCCCTGACTCTTCACCACACGGACGGATCGGGTGTGACGAGAACGGGAATACAGGGCCTCGTCTATTATCTCACGCCGTCCTTCGAGGGCCTCACTCTCTCGCGCTTCCTGCAGATACTCCTCGACGCCATGAGCCAGCTCTTCTTCTCGCTCAGCGTCTCGATGGGAATAATGATCACCTACGGCTCCTACATGAAGGACTCGGTCGACCTCAACAGGTCCGTCAACCAGGTCGAGCTCTTCGACACGGGGGTGGCGCTCATTGCGGGAGCGATGATAATTCCCGCAGTCTACGTCTTCTCGGGCACCGAGGGTATGAGCGCGGGACCGAGCCTGATGTTCATATCACTTCCGAAGATATTCTCGGCAATGGGGAAGGCGGGAGGATTCGTCGGCCTCCTGTTCTTCATCACCGCCATATTCGCAACCCTCACTTCCTGCATCTCCGTTCTCGAGTCGATAGTCGCGAACTGCATGGAGATCTTCCACAGCGGAAGGAAGAAGACGACACTCGTTCTCACCGTCATATATCTCGCAGCCTCCGCAGTCATCGCCCTCGGCTACAGTCTCTTCTACTTCGAAGTAAAGCTTCCGAACGGAACGACGGGGCAGCTTCTGGACATCATGGACTACGTCAGCAACAACGTCATGATGCCCTTCATCGCCCTCCTCTCGACTCTTCTCATCGGCTGGATAATGACTCCCGACTACGTAATCGACGAAGTGCAGAAGAACGGCGAGAACTTCAGACGGAAGAAGCTCTACCGCGTGATGATCAGATTCGTCGCTCCCGTGATGATGCTCATCCTCTTCCTGCAGTCGACGGGAATCCTCTCGTAGGAATCATCTTCCGTCCTCGTAGAAGAGCACGTTCTCCGTCACGTCCCGGTATTCGGGAGGAATCGTCTCAGGCGTCGTTCTGACGGAAATCTCGTCGAAGGCCCATGTGCCGACCTTCTCCATGAGGGACGAGGACCATACACCGTAGTCCCCGCAGCCGCGGCCGTTGCCGCATGAAGTGAGAAGCGGCAGAGGATGTATGAACCGTCCGTAACGGTCGCGCCACGCGGAGAGCGCATACCGGCCCATGTCGATGTAGACACCCTTCGTGTTGTTGAGAACAAACGACTCTGATACCCTTTCTCCGTACTCCTCACTGTTTTTCTTCAGGGTTTCCCCGCTCACTCTTTTCGTCCAGTAGCTGTCATTCTCCCATGTGCGGTTGTAACGTACCATGTACTCGCCGTGTGTAAAAGGACCGAAGACATCATCCGGCTCACGGGCATAGTCACCGATGAATGCCACAAGACAGGGAGAATCGATGAGCTTCGACATGATGAATGTCATGTACTCCCCGTCAAGAAGTGCGACTTCCATGAGCTTCGATCCCGCATAGACTTCATATTCGTCCTTTTTTCCGCTTTTCTCGAGGTAGGCGCTGTAGTACTGTCCCATCACTCATCCTCCCGTTCCTCGAGGATGACGACGCTGCAGTCCCGGAGGTCTTCATCGTCCGAGAGGGAAGCGAACCTCTCCCGGACAAGACTCTCCATCCCGCATCCGAGTGACGAGAGAGCAAGTCTCAGTCTCTCCTTCTCGGAGTAAAGCATCTCCTTTCTTCCTTCCCGTCTTCCCTCTTCAAGCCAGTCTCCTGCATCCACGCCGTAGTTCCCGATTCCGTTGTCTGTTGCCGTTCTGTCATAAATCCTGCAGTTCATATCTGCCTCCTCTGACTGCATTGTAGAGCCGCACGGAAAGACGGACATATAACGAAAACGGGACAAAACGGGGAAAACCATAACGAAATGGGGACAAAGTGGAAGCCGCCCCTTCCGGAGCGGCCTCGAATGGACGGAAATGTACTGCTACCTTTCGACGTCGACTGTTCCATCCTCATGTACGGTTATCCTGTCGCCCGTCTGTACGTATTCAAGGAACTCGTCTCCGAGACTGTCGACTGTCGGCATCTCGGCGTCAGTCCAGACGGAGGAGAGGATGGCGCCCGCCGCCGCAAGGGAGTCGATGCTCTTCGAGAAGAGGAGGCACTTCGGCTGACGGTGCATGCTGGAGGCGCAGAAGAGTACAAGTCCCCCGGTAGTCGATCCGATTGTCTGCGGCATGCAGAGCGCAGTCCCCGCCATGGGTCTGTTGTAGAGGTCGCTGTTGTTCTGATCCGAGCACTTTCCCGTCTTGTCACCGAACATCAGCGAATGCTGGTAGGAGGCAAGCGTATTGAATCCCCCCTTCGACACGAGTGCCACAGCCTCCGTCTTTCCGCTTACGACTGATCTTCCCCTGAATGTCTTCTTCATACGTTTCCTCCCGTTATGATGGAGAGGAGTTCCTCCTCCCTGTAGAATCTTGAGGACGTGTAGGTCCTGAGCTTGTTCGAGCATGTGATCACCGGCATCCTGCCGCACATGGGATTATTCATGTACATCAGGGGACATATGTGGGAAAGGATTACGCCCTCCTTCTCGAGCCTCTTTCCTTCCTCTGTCTTTCTGAAGGCATCCATTACGGCGGGAGCCGCAGTCATCACCGTCGGCACCGAAACTCTGTCGCGGCCGTTCTTTCTGAGAGATGAGTCTATCCTCCCGCTCCAGGAGACAAGCTGCTCGCTCGAGAGGTGCGGACAGCCGATGAATGCAAGCTTCGGTCTCGCATTCCTGTCCTTCCAGATCACGGGATAGCTCTTCTCGACTCTCTCGAGTTCCGCATCGTCTATGACGTATGTCCTGTAGCCTTCCGTCAGGAGGTCTCTCCCCTTCGTTACGGCTTCCGGTGTCATGTTCTCTATATGATATAATCCCACCGCCCCGTTCGATGCGGTAGCCGCACCGAAGTCCTTGAGGTACGCCTTTGCCTCGCTGTCGAGTCCGTTGAAGTAGCCGTCGAGTCCCGTGACGAACGGAACCTCCTCCATGACCTTCATGCCTATTGCCGAGCCCAGGAGCTGCGCTTCGGGCTTCTTCGTCGTCTTTACTTCTACAAGCCATGTCGCCTTTCTTCCCTCATCGGTGAGAAGTCCGAATTCGGGGACGCAGCCGACGATTGAGCCGAAGAGATCGAGAATGCCGGAGTTGCGGTTGCATCTTGCGCCGAGTACGCTGTTTGCGTAGACGACTGCAGAGCTCTCCGCCCAGGAGAGTATCTCGCCCTCCGCGGGGATGTTCCCCACTTCGTCCATGTAGCAGGTGCAGGTATATGCATCCTTTGCGAGTATTCCGAGCTTCCCCAGCTGCTCGTCGTACTCCTTCTGCTTTGAATACATCACGCGGAAGAATATGTCCTGGAGAAGAGTCTTCGGCAGTCCCTTCTCGAGAGGCATCGGGTCGACCGTGAACTTCTGACCCGACACGGCTCCCGCATCGATGAGCTTCTGCATGAGTTCATACACCGGCTTCATGACACTGAGGCCGAACGATGTCACGAGGTGGCCGTATTTCGATGTGATGTCCACCATCCTCTCCGCGCCGAAGGTCTCACCGTACATGACGAGAGTCTTCATGACCTTCGCCTTCACGTCACCTTCCCTTCCGTCCAGAATCGACTGCTGTCTTTCGGTTAATACCATGTTTTCCTCTTTTCTGTTGTTATATCAGTCATTCTAATCCCCTTTTCCCCCGCGGTCGAACTCTTTTTGAAGAATTGTAAAATCGGGATGTTTTCTCTTTTTCATCCGTTTCCCGCTGAAATTATCATTGATAGAAACGTTTTTTCAGCCTCTGAAAGCCGAAAACCTCAAACATTACGTCTCCAAAGTCGGACTAACCAAATTTAGCAGGTATTAAAAATGGTTAGTTCAAAGGAAACGGGACGGATTTTGTCGGATAACTAAATTTTAAGGTTATACTTAATTTTCATTCCTTTCTTTTTATGTTTCACGCAATCGTCAGATAAGTGTACCGATTTAGCAGAAGAATTTTCAAATTTTCCTTGCATTTCTACTAAACCGGTGTAACATGAAGTTGAAAATGAAAATTGAATCCTCGGACACGGGGATTTGGAGGTAAACAAATGAAGAAATTCACAGTCATTCTTCTTGTCGCAGCTCTTGCTCTGACATCTGTCTTCGCACAGGGCGCAGCAGAGGCAACTACAGCAGCAAAGAAAGGCAGCGTCTACTGGCTCAACTTCAAGCCGGAATCGGATGCAGCTCTCCAGAGCCTTGCAGCAGAATACACAGCCGAGACGGGAGTCGAAGTAAAGGTCGTTACAGCAGCAAGCGGAAAGTACAACGAGACACTCATCGCAGAGATGGCAAAGTCCTCAGCTCCCACACTCTTCATCGTCGGTAACGATGCAGCAGTTGCAGAATGGGGTGATTTCTGCCTCG
>CAVILL010000061.1:0-13308 GCA_963643635.1 Sphaerochaetaceae bacterium
TGAAGCATCCCAGGAGTTCGTACATCGGGAAGTATCTCCAGAAAAGGAAGACAAGCAGCATCGGGACAAGCATGACATAGAGTCTCCAGTCCTTTGCGATTGCACGTCCGACATGAAGCCAGTAGTGCTTCTCCACGTCATCCCTTACCTTCTGTTCACTGTTCTCGTGCCACTTTCCGGTACTTTCATCATAATCAAGATAATCAGAAGCCGTTACCTTCATTCTTCTTCTCCTCTTCTTCTTTCCTGAGCCTCTTCAGGTAGGATATCTGGTCCTCGAAGACACCGTCGCGTTTTCTCACTACAAGGATGATTATAACAGCAAAAACGCCGCTGAGCGCATCCGTTGTGAAAAAAGCGAGCATGCCCCGAGTCCCGTTACCCATACAGAGTGACACAAGACCCCTTCCCGCCTGCATCAAGACCGTCGTAAGGACGGCCGAGAGTGCAGAAAGAAAGGCAGACGAAGTAATTCTTTCCTTTCCAACCTTCACCATTACCGGATAAACCAGTACCGAGAGAAGGTTCCCGACGATGTACACCGGCCACTGCCCCGCTGCGGCAGACGATGCCGAAACGAGAAAGAAGCCGCCGAGGGCTGCGTAAAGCACGCCCCAGAGCGACCAGCGCATGTAGACGACAGTCGTCAGCGCGGGTACGAGAGAGAGAATGTAGGGCTGGGACGTGAACCACACGGAACCCGCCTTCACAATCAGAGTCTCGAAGACACCCATCATGACGACCCAGATCAGAAGGTCGATTGACTTGTATCTCAGAAGACTGTTTCCTCTCTCCATCATCTTTTCCAATTCTAAAGGCCGCTTTTTCCTGACCGCAAAGAGTAGTCGTAACTATTCATAGACTTGTCAGAATTGTGCAACCTGTATTCTCACTCTTCAACAAGGAGTTTTCCGACTCCTTCGACAACCACGTTCTCCAGCTTCAGGTCGGCGCTGCGTACCCTGATTCCTCTTTCCTCCACGTCCGGGAGTCCCCTGTACATCTCCGAAAGACTCGTCTCCACTGCGCCCTCGTGTACGACAGCAAAGGAGGAATTGCGGATCGTGACATTCTCGATTCTCGCCTCCGGAAGTCCCACGAGGAAGCCCGCCGAGCTTCTGCAGCCCGTCGCCGTCACGTTCTCGATGAGTATGTTCCTTATATGGGGAGTGCGGTCCGTGACGGGAAGGGAGGAAAGCGAGAAGCACGGATCGTCGTCCACGGCCCCGCACTTGTAGTACATGTTGAACGTGAAGGGGCAGAGGCATCCGTCGATGGATATATTCCTGAACGTCAGGTTCTCCACGACACCGCCGCGGCCGCGTCGTGTCTTGAGTCTTATTCCCCTGTCCGTTCCGATGAACGAGCAGTTCTGGAAGACAACGTCCCTGATTCCCGCCGCCGTTTCGCTTCCGATTACGGCGCCGCCGTGTGCGGATGCGACAGTACAGTTGTCGACGAAGACATCGTAGGTGGGTCTGTTGACGGCAATGCCGTCCTCCCCCGAGCCGCTCTTTATGCAGATTCCGTCGTCTCCGACGTTGATATAGCTGTTGACGATCTTCACGTGTGTGCAGCTGTCGATGTCGATTGCGTCCGTGTTCGGACTGTCGGCGGGATTGACAATCGTTATGCCGTCAATCGTGAGATTGTCGGTGAATACCGGATGAACGGTCCAGAAGGGAGACTCGATTATCTTCACACCCCTGAGTGTTACATTGCGGCATGAGTTGAACTGGATGAGGGAAGGTCTGAGGAACTGGGTTCCCCTTCCGCCGCCGCCCGAAGCCTGCTTCTCGTAGCCCGGATTGAGTGCGGCAAGAGCCTTCTCGTAATCCGTCTCGACCCCCGCTCCCCTCTTCTTCTTGTCCCAGAGGATTTCCCACCACTTCCTTCCGCTGCCGTCGATGACGCCGGAACCCTCGACAGTGACGTTCTCCGCGTTCTGGGCGTAGAGACAGGGATGCATGGCAAAGCATCTCTCTCCCTCCCAGCGGGTATATACCGGTCTGTAGAGTGAAGGATCGGGGATGAACTTCAGCACCGCACCGCTCTCGAGTACGAGAGTCGAGTCCGACTGGATGGTTATGGGACCCGTCATGTAGATTCCCGCAGGTACGGTGACAGTGACACCTCTTGTCGAGAATGCGTCCTCGAAGGCCGTGGTGTTGTCGTACGAGCCGTCGCCGCGTGCACCGAATTGTAAAATACTGATCTTATGCCTGGAATCCATATTGTGTAATTCTGTATCTATTCAGAAACACTTTAACGGCCACTCATTGGATAAAAGCGGAATCAAAATATGTCACATTTTCACATATCTGTTCTGCAATTTCAGAGTTAACATAAACTTAACGCTGACAAAAATCGCTTTTGTCACTGTTTTGTACAATTCCGTCACATCGCAAGGGCTGTCACACATCCGCAACCGCGAAGAGAAACTGCAATATCGTATTTCCGGCTCCTGAAACACAGGGGAAACATTCCCGGATACACCCATCAGAAGGAGGTATCTGTCACACTATCTGTCTTCCAGGGTATCAGAAGAACTGATAATTCCAAGATCAATGAAGGACAAAGCAAGAAGAGACAGAGTGCGATACCGGTGGTTTTCAGCCCATTTCCGGTCTTCGGAGTGAAGAATCCTTCTGTTCATTTCAGAGAAACCGTCAAGCATGGACGGTTCAAAAGAAACGGACGTAATCGCCTCAACTGTTACCAGCATGGATTCCGCTGCAGCGAGAAGTTTCTTCTCGTCAAGTTCGTCGACAGCATATCCATGTTCCCGGATATATCTTTTGGCTTCGCTTCCCGATTCCAGTTCATGTTCATCACCGTTTGCATTCGACAGAAATGCTTCAACAGAAGGATAACTCAGGAGAAAGAGACCGTTCATTTCGTAGCCGTCAGAGTCGCGTGAACTGCCGTGCCTCTCCAGTTCGGGTTCTATGTGTCCCGGCCTGTTGCTCTGACGGTCTCTGTCAAAAAGAAAATAGACTGCACTGTTCTCAGTATCGAGGCCGTAATCAATGGACAGCAGTTCGTAGACAGAGCAATAGTACTCACTGTCCTCCGTCAGATTTGCAATTGAAGGATGGGCCGCAGTAACTACGAAAACACGGGAATACCTGTTATTCCCCTGATAGGATGTGATACCTTTACGCCTGGTATAACTTATGACGGAATACCCGAGTATCTCCGTGAACACGTATTCAAGAAGTTCATGTTCCGTTCTGTCGCCTTCAACGATATAGATGACCTGCCCGACAGATTTATTCCTGTGCAGAGTGAGTTCTGTCATACAGCGGTATTCCTCCGAACACTCCGGAGAGGTACATCTTCTCCAGATTCTGGGATTCTCTCGGGTGCTCATCCGAGAATTTTCCCATGAAGCTTCCTGCAGAGTCAAAATCGACGGAATATATCTGATCGGGTCTCAGAAGGCTTGTCTTCAGCAGATTCGTTGAATGCGAGACAAAGAAGAGCTGACAGGAGGAAGATGAGAATATGTATCTTATCAACAGCTCTTCGAGGCTGTTGTGAAGGCCGGACGAGAACTCGTCGATGAGAAGCATGGAATTGTTCTTCATTGCAGCTGTCACTGCGGGAAGAAGCGTAAGGAGAATTCTGTTACCGTAGGATTCCATTCTGAACACCACGGGGGGAAGATCCTTTCTGATGAATTTCAGCCTTGTGTCCAGAGAGGAATTGAAAAGCCCTTCTTTCGTGTCCTTTGCATAGGATATCGTGTATGGAAAACCGAAAGCCCTGAGAAAATCGTTGATTTCCCCGTCTCCGTGGATGTCGAGATAGCTCTGCAGATTCAGTTCCTCCATTCTCTGTCCGTATGAAACGACTTTTCTCTCCGAGAGGTTGATGAAAATAGATTTCGAAAGAAAATCGAACCATCTTCTGAGAACAGGGAACGACATGAACTTCGTGTTGAAGTATATATTTCTGATGAAGAGCGTATGTTCGTCAACATCGTCCTTTCCATACGTCCTCGTTTCGGTAATCAGCGACTCTGCGGAGTTGACGAGCCTCGTAAGGAGCCTCCTTCCGTTCTCGTCAAGTGTTTCCTTGACAAACCGCCCGTTCCTGTCGACTTCGAAGTAATAGACGATTTCATCGTCATCGAACTGGAATGTGTATTCGAAGTATGCCGTCTTCTCGCTGTTGAATATCGTAATCATCGTCGACGGATCGAACGGTGCATTGACGAAAAGAAGGTCGAGAAGAATGGAGACGGCATTGAGGGCATTAGTCTTTCCCGAAGCGTTGGCGCCGTAGAAGGCACAGCCGCGGAGTATGCCGCCCCGCGTATTTCTGCTGTCGAGTATGGCAAGTTTCGTCTTCTCAAGAGATATTACCGTCTCCTTTGTGAACGACCTGAAGTTTTTGAATCTGACTTTCTTCAGCATGACAGCCCTCACTTGTGAAATAAATTTACACCTACACTCATATCATATGTAATTTTCTTACACAAAGCAACAGAATCATCCGTTTCCTCATCATCAACAACAGTTCGGTTTATGATCAATATCTGAGAGAGTCGGAAAATTCACCGCCCATATGACAGACTCTGCAAGCCCCCTCTGTATTCACCGACCTTTTCAGCAGTTTTGATGGTTTTTCACCAACTTTTTCCGATTATTCACCAACTTATTCACCAACCTTCAGATTTTTTCACCAACCTTTGCACACAAGCGTTTTTCCTCATATTTTCTTCTGGTATGAACTCCCGCTTCCATCCCGGATGTTAACCTTATAAGCATAAAGGGGAGACAGACAATGGAAAAGGAAGTTTTCGATTACTTCATGGATACCGCCGGAATGGATCCGGAAGATATGGACAGGGAAGCCGGCAGAAGAGTCCGGTGCACTCTCTGCGGGAAGCCCTTCGACATGTGGGACATGCAGGAGAACTACAGACTGGATTACTACTGCGGCTTCGGCTCGAGCTACGACGGAGAGCACCTGAGGATGAGGTTCTGCATAAAGTGCTTCGATTCCCTCATGGACGATCTCATCCCGAAGTGCAAGGGAGATCCCTATGTAAAGGAGATCTACAACGAGGAGGAGGACAGGTTCGAGGATTATGAAGACGACGGGGAGGACGGTCCCTCCGACGGCTTCACGAAGGAACAGGTTGACACATACATGAAGAAGACGAGGATTATCCAGGGACGTGAGGAACTGGAAGTCGCATTCTACGACGAAGAGGACGGAAGGCCCTGGTATTCCATCAACACCCCTGAGGAAAGTGCGCTTGTTGCAATTCAGTACGGTGACGAAGAAGGGAATATCGAGGGAGAGTACCTCCATAGGCTGGAGTGCGATGACGAGGGCAACGAAACGGGATGCCGCCTCTACTTCAGGCCTGCAGTAAAGACGGAGGACTGAAGCTCTCATGAGGATTTCAGAAATGTGACAGGACACCTCGGAAACAGAGAACTGTACGTTCCGGTGGAGCAGTATAGGGCGGACCACCGGATACTCATGCTCGATCCGCAATGAAGGCAGGCTCCTCAGACGCTGCCTGTACAACCCGCTGGCGAAAATCTGCACCCTCTGAAAGTCTTTCCGCAAGTTAAGATTAATTTCTTCTGATGCAATCCGTTGTCAATGGAATCAGGCAGAATGTTCCGTAATTTTCCGGTCATTTGTTCCAATGCTTTTCGGTATTTGTTCATAAAATTGCACCATCGGATGATGGTGCGTTGTCTGTATTACTCTCTTTACTTTCTCTTCACACTCTTAGTAACAATTATGTCGGAGGAAAGGTTACAGACATTCCCGATTATTTTATCACCCTCCTCCACCGGAGCCGTCAGGACGACCTTCCTTATCTCGGCCATTACGTCGAAGATCCTGTCCTTCGGGATGGGAGAGGTGGTGCGTACGGAGGCAAGCGGGAGGACGCCGTTCTTCACGAGAACCGAGGAGGCAATCGTCCTCATCGGGGACTCGAGCTCCTGCTTCACGTAACCGAGCCCCTTCGGACACCTGTTGCCATCTGCCGAGACGAATTTCCCGTTTTCGGTTTCCACGCCGATGTCACAGCCGTTCGGGCAGAGTATGCATGTATAAAGCTTTGTCATAATACCTTCACCTCCACTTCTCCCTCGTTCCCGATTTCCGAGCCGTCGACTTCCATCTCTATCATCGTCGCGGGAATGGCCTTTCTTATCTTCTTCACGGCCACAGTCCTTCCGTTCTGCGTTAGGACGATGGTACAGGGAGAATACTGCTGACGCACTCTCATGGACATGAGGAACTTCTCCGAGGAGGTTATCCTCTGCGGAATGACGTGTCCGATGCCGTTACCCTTCTTTACTTCGAGGTTTCTTGTCTTCTCTGTTTCTCCGTCGAGATAGCGCTTCACGGATGACGCGAGATTCTCGCTTTCCTTCGTGACCGCATCTGCAAGGTCGTGTACGTGGAGGACGTTACCCGAGGAGAAGACTCCGGGGATGCTCGTCTCGTAGTGCTCGTCGACTACGGCCCCGCTCGTCGAGGGGTCTATCACGATTCCCGCATTCTCGAGAAGCGTGTTCTCGGGAACGAGGCCCACGGAGAGAATGAGAGTATCACAGGGGTAGAACTTCTCCGTTCCTCTGACGGGCTTTCTGTCGGGTCCGACTTCGGCAACATCCACGCCTTCGATTCTCCCCCGGCCGTATATCTTCGTAACCGTGTGGCTGAGGTAGAGCGGAATATCATAATCGTAGAGGCACTGCACGATGTTCCGCGGAAGTCCGTTCGGAGTCGGCATGAGCTCGAAGACTGCACTGACCTTCGCTCCCTCGAGGGTAAGGCGCCTCGCCATTATGAGGCCGATGTCACCCGAGCCGAGTATGATCACGTTTCTTCCGGGCATTCTGTTGTAGAGGTTCATGTATGCCTGTGCCGTTCCCGCAGTGAAGACACCGGCGGGCCTTTCCCCGAGGAGTGCAATCGATCCCGCACTCCTCTCCTTGCATCCCATCGCGAGGATTATGCTCTTCGCACTGAAGCTGACGACGCCGTCGCGTGTCGATGCAGTCACAGTCCTCCCGCCTGTTATGCTCATGACGGTTGCGTTCGTGATGTACGGAATCTTCCTCTTCTCCACTTCCCTTATGAAGCGGGAAGCGTATTCGGGGCCCGAAAGGCTCTCGCCGAATCTGTCGAGGCCGAAGCCGTCATGGATGCACTGCCTGAGTATTCCTCCGAGGGCGTTCTCACGCTCGAGTATGAGGATGTTCTCAACGCCGCTTTTGTGGAGAGCTACGGCGGCGCTGAGTCCCGCGGGACCTCCGCCGATGATTACACTGTCCAGTTCATTCATCATCTTTCTCTCTCCTCATCTCTCCGCTTATCACCCACGATCCGGGGAAGGAATAGTCTATTTCATCACACTTCCTTCCCGTCTCCTTCCCGATGAGGTCGAATATCTTCATCTGGCAGAAGCCGCCCTGGCACTGTCCCATCATGGCACGGGTACGGTACTTGATTCCCGTAAGCGTATTCACCCCCAGGGGATTGTGGATGGCGTCGATTATCTCCTTCTTCGTTATCTCCTCGCACGAGCATACGATTTCACCCCAGTCGGGGTCCTTTCTGATGAGGGCGTTCTTCTCTTCCGGACTCAGCGCGGAGAATCTTATCCTTTCCGGATTCTCCGGATTGAAGTCCGGATTGACAGCAAACTCCTCGCGCTCCTTCATCATCGAAATCACGTACCTTGCAAGCGGTACGCTTCCTGTAAGCCCCGGAGACTCGATTCCGACAAGCGAGACGAAATTCGGAGCCCTGTCGTCGAAGATGTCGACCTGCCAGTCGATTACGGAGCCGTTATCGTCTACGGCCTTGGGCTGTATTCCGGAGAATATCCTGATGCGGTCGCCGGCATTTATGTGAGGCCAGAGTCTTGCGCCCTCCGTTGCGAGGAGCTCTATCCTGTCCTCCGGGACTCCGTAGTACGCCGGATCGTCCGTATTCTCCGCATCGGGTCCTATCGTGACGTTGCCGTCGATTGTGGGAGTGACGTGTATTCCCATGTAGACATTGCTCGGTACGGGATACACCGGAAGCGGAAGAAGCTCTCCCATGCGCTTATGGAGTACGATGTAGTTGCTTCTCGAGTAGATGACCCTGTAGTCATCAAGGCCTGCGAGAGACGAAATCTCCTTCGCCCCGAGCCCCGCAGCATTGACGACCCAGCGCGAAGTGTACTCGCTTCCCTTCTCTGTCGTGATGTGGTAGACACCGTCTCTTCTCACGATTGCAACGACCTTTTCCCTGAAGAAGAAATCGACTCCGTTGCGCTTTGCATTCTCCGCAAGTCCTATCGTGTATAGGAAGGGATCCATTATTCCACTCGAAGATGAGAAGAGTGCGAACTCGCCCGTGACTGCCGGGCAGAGACGGTGAAGCTCTTCCTTATCTATCATCCTCAGTCCCGTGGAACCGTTCACCCTTCCCTGCTCGAGTGTCCTCTCGAGCTGAGCCCTGTCTTCCTCCGTGTTTCCGACAAGGACCTTGCCGCAGCGCGAGAAGGGGAACTTCAGCTCCTCGGAGAGCTCGCCCATTATCCTGTTTCCCTCGACGCAGCACTTTGCCTTGAGCGACCCCGTGGGGTTTGCAAAGCCGCCGTGTACGACAGCGGAGTTGCGTCCGCTTGTCTCGTTCACCACATCCCCGTTCTTCTCCAGAACGGCTGTCTTCAGTCTGTAGCACGAGAGCTCACGGGCGACGGCAGAGCCGACGACCCCGGAGCCTATCACAATACAGTCGTACCGTGCCTTCATTGTCTGTTACTCCTCAATTAACTGTGGAATATATAATTACGATACTGTCTCGTGGATTGCCTTTCTCACTCCGCCCTTTTCGAGCATCGTCTCGAGATTCGAGATTACGCATGAGTAGAGCTCCGTCTTCGTCACATCGAAGCCGAATATCTTCTCATTCGAGAGAAGGGCGTCGACGCCGCTTCTGTCGGAGAGCGTCTTACCGAGTTCGAGGGACGACACAAGAGGCTTTATCTCGTCCTTCATCGGGTCGGGAGAGATCTCGAAGGGGTTTCCGGAGTCGTCGAGTCCCATCCAGTAGCGGATGAAGAGAGCGTAGACAAGAGGAACGACCTTCAGGGTATCGAGGTCCATCTTCCTCTCGATGTATGCCTTCACCGTCTCACCGAAGCGGATCGAGAGCTTCTGGGAGGTATCTGTCGCGATACGCTGGGGAGTGTCGGGCATGAAGGGATTCGGCAGCCGGATATTGATTACTTCGTCGATGAATGCTCCCGGTTCGATTATGCCGGGGTCAGTCACGACGGGAAGACCTTCGGTGTATCCCAGGCGCTTTATCATCTTCACGAGGTCCTCGTCCTTCATCTCCTCGCATATGAGGGAGTAGCCCAGGAGGCAGCCCGAAAGAGCAAGGGAGGTGTGGAGAGGATTGAGACAGGTCGTGACCTTCATTCTCTCGGTTCTGTTGACTGTGTCTCTTGTCGTCATGTAGACGCCGCTCTTCTCGAGTTCCGGGCGGCCGTTCGGGAAGGTATCCTCCACTACGAGGTACTGAGCCTCCTCTGCATTGACATAGGGTGCGATGTAGGTGTGCTTACCAGTAACGACTGCATCCATCTCCTCCCAGCCTTCCGCCTTCAGTGTCTCAAGTACTCCCGCATCGGGACGGGGTGTGATCTTGTCGATCATCGACCAGGGGAATGCCACGACGGACTCGTCGGAGATGTAATCGTAGAAGCCTTTGTCGAGAGCACCGCTTTCGACGTAGGAGGAGGCAATCAGGAGCATCGCATTCCTCAGCTTCTCGCCGTTGTGGGAGCAGTTGTCCATGCTGACGAACGCAAGCGGATACTTTCCAGCCTCATACCTCAGCGACAGCAGGTAGACGATGCGCGAGAGAAGCATCTTCGCGTCCGCGGGAGAGTGTGCGAAGTCATCTTTGTAGGATGGCATGATGTCGCCGGACGAAGTGCGTGTTGCATAGCCCTTCTCGGTAATCGTGAAGGAGACCATCTGGAGACTCGGATTCGTGAATGCCTTTTCGAGCGTCTTCCAGTCTGAGGCACAGGACGGATCGACCTTGACGGCTTCTGCGACGCTCTCTATCACTTCCTTGTCGACTGAGCCGTCTCTGTGGAGCGTCACGGCAAGCGTCAGATTGTCGTGAGGCCTGTAGATATCGTCGATTATCTCGCAGTCGAAGCCCTCGGCGACGAGGATTCCCGTGTCCATGCTGCCGCATTCGATGAGACGCTGACAGAGAGATGCGGGGAATATGCGGAAGATGTTTCCCGCACCGAAGTGAATCCACTGCGGTCTGGAAGCAGTGTTCCCGATTACCTTCTTTCTGTCGAATGACGGGAGCTTCACGCCTCCCTTTATTTCCATTATTCCGTTTTCCGTAAGTTTCATTTTTCTCACCCCTTTATGAAGTATGAAGGATACTGCTCCTCGAAGTCCTTTATCTCTCTCGATACCTTCTCGAGATGCATCCTTTCAATTCTGAGGACATCATCCGTGTCCTTCTTCTTTATTGCATCGACCAGTGCCCTGTGCTGCTCCCTCACTCCCTCGATGATTGATCTGTCGGAGTACGAGAGCATCCTTATTCTCCTGTCGTTTCCCGTGTGTGCGTCGACTATCTGATAGAGGTTCTCGAGTCCCACCTCCGTATAGAAGAGGTGATGAAGGTCGTCGTCAGCCCTGTAGAACTCCGCATAGTCCTCTTCGAGAAGCGCCGCCTCCTGCCCGAGAAGGTTGCTCTCGAGCTTCACGGTGAAGGCGGAGAATTCCCTGTCCGTTCTCTCCTTTCCCATGCACTTCTCAACGACTGCAAGCTCTATCGACTTACGCATGAATCGCTCCTCCTCGACTGTCTTCTCCTCCAGAAACGAGACCCTCGTTCCCTTCTGGGGAAAGATGTCGACGAGCTTGTCACGCTGAAGCCTGAGGAGTGCGTCCCTAACGGGAGAGCGTGAGACGCCGTACCTCTCGCAGAGCTCGTCAATGCTGAGAGGAGTACCGGGAAGAAGAGAGAGGGAGGTTATCTCTTCCCTCAACGCAGTGTAGACGTCGCACTTACCGTCTCTCATACACCCCTCTTCTCACTCTTGTCGACGGCTTCCCAGAGGCCCAGGATGTATTCGGCTCCGAGTGCTCTGTCGTAGAGACCGTAGCCCGGCATGCACTTCTCGCCCCAGATCGTCCTTCCGTGGTCCGGTCTCGCGGGTCCCGTGAAGCCGATGTCGTGAAGAGCCTTCACGGCTTCGTACATGTCAAAGGAACCGTCGGACGAAAGATGCGCAGCTTCCTCGAAGACGCCGGGAGCATAGTGATGGAGGTTCCTCACATGTGCGAAGTGGATTCTGCCCTTACAGCTTCTGATTATATGAGGCAGGTCGTTCTCAGGATTGGTGCCGAGAGAACCCATGCAGAATGTAAGTCCGTTGTATTCCCTGTCGACTGCTCTGAAGAGCTTCTGAATCGACTCTTCACCCGTTATGATTCTCGGTAGTCCGAATACCGGCCATGCCGGATCGTCGGGATGGATAGCCATCTTTATTCCGTACTTCTCGCACACCGGTCCTATCGCCTTGAGGAAATACACGAGGTTATCGAAGAGCTTCCCGCTGTCTATATCCTTATAAGCCTCGAAGAGGGACTTCACCTGCTTCAGTCTCTCGGGTTCCCAGCCCGGCATCACGAAGCCGTTGGAATTCTCAGTCGTCTGGTCGAAGAATGTCTGGGGATTGATCGTATCGACGACCTTCTGGTCGTAGGCAAGGACAGTCGAGCCGTCCGCTCTCATCTTCGCAAGGTCCGTTCTCGTCCAGTCGAATACGGGCATGAAGTTGTAACAGACAACGTCTATTCCCTCTTCTCCCAGTGCTTCGAGACTCTTTATGTAGTTCTCGATATGCTCATCCCTTTTTTCGTTTCCGATCTTGATTGCGTCGGAGACGTTGACGCTCTCGATTCCCTCGATTCTGAGTCCGCTCTCCTCGACTTCCTTCTTTATGGCCTTCACTCTTTCCCTCGGCCATACCTCTCCTGCGGGGATGTCATAGAGAGTGGTGATGACCCCCGTGACTCCGGGAATCTGTCTGATCTGCTTTAAGGTTACTGAATCGAAGCCGGTTCCGAACCAGCGTAATGTCATCTTCATAAGAGTAATCTCCTTTTTAATATACTAATATATTAGTCGCCTTTTCCCGAAACGCAAGCCCTTCATAAACCGAAAACAGAAGAAAAAAGCGGAAATACGTGAGAAAGCGAGGAAAAACAGACAGAAATACGCCTGTCTCTGAACTCCCGCTTCCTCATCGGGGAGTACCTTATGGTCATATGGAGGGGGAACTCTATGACAGTTATATATTCGGATTACGGTGACGAGGACACGAAAGTCCTCCGCACCATGTGGGAGGGACTCGATGGAGCACGGGTCATCACCATTACAGACCTAGCTCAGGGCAGTACGAGAGACGACATAAGAGCGGCTCTCGAAAGCGAGAAAGATACGCTCATCCTCACGGGACACGGCTCACCCGACGGTCTTCTTGCCCGCGACTCCGCCTCGTTTCTCGGCATAGGCTATGCCTTCACGGAGAACGACATTCCCTTCGTCAGGGCGGAGAACATCATCGGAGTGTGGTGCTACGCTTCTTCCTTTGCCCGGAAGAATAACTTCAGGGGATTCTATTCCTCGATGTTCATCTCATCGGACCTCGAAGCCTCTCTCATGGGCATTCGGGGCGTATCGGACGACGAGATCAAATCCTCCGAGATTCTCTTCTGCCGCCGCGTCAACACACTCCTCGGGGAGAACGTACCCCTCGGAAAGTGGAAGGAACGCCTCCGGGCATTTCACCTCACAAACAGAGTCGAGGAATTCAACTACTCGGGGCTGTACTATCAGGAGTGAGTGAGTACAAATACCGTACACACTTTTCGCTTTATTTACCGATTCCTTACTATGCGTCTTATCCGGTTTTTCGAGCTTAATTATATACGTTATGAGAAATTGTTGATTTAATATCAGTAAAAACGGAGTTTTCCGGAAAAAGTGTCAGAAACAGCCTCTGAAAACCATGGAAAAGTGTCAGAAAAAGGGTATAATCACCATGGAAAACGCACAGAAACGTACGGAGGCATCGCATGCTCAGCAGAAAAATCGAAAAGGACATACTTTCCTGGATAGACACGGGAGACAAGGCTCTCGCTCTTTACGGGGTACGGCAGTGCGTTATGTGCAGTGAAACGTTATGTTAAGTCTCACCGCACAAATCCTTGAATACTA
>CAVILL010000062.1:0-13001 GCA_963643635.1 Sphaerochaetaceae bacterium
ACGACGGAGCCGGAGCTGCCGTCCGCAGAAGTATTATAGCACAGATAACTTGTTTTAATCAAAAGAGTTAATGTAAAATTTCCGAGGCCACTGTATATATTAGATATATTATACCGTATAGAGTGCTTTACAATTGAGTTCTTACGGCCTGAGAGCGTCACGAAAGCTCTTTTTTCTTCGTTCTCTTCGTGATAAACTGCATACAGGAAAGGCGTCCGCTGAACGGTTGTCCTCCTAGACGAGATTAATGCCGCCTGGTTTTGCGAGAACGATGGGCGGTATGTTTTTCTTTTCATTTTTGGCTTTCATCCTGCATCCGACCGGTGCAGGATAGAGCCCGCACAGTCTGTCCCGGGACCTGGAAATGCGAATAGAACAGGCATGGACCTCACGTATTCTTCTTAATCGGACTTTTAAGTTTACTTTCTTTTCTCTCGACTTTCTTCTTTCTGTAGTGCTTAATTGAGAAGAGAGGTGACAACGTGGAAGACGAGAAGGAACTGAGAGCACAGGAACTCAATACAGAGGGAAGCAGGGAAAAGGGGAGACTTGTCTCCGATGCCATCATCCCCGTATGCAGACAGGCTGCGGGAGAGGGAATAGTCCTCCTGAAGAATGATAACGATACGCTTCCTTTTTCACCGTGTGACAGAGTTGCGGTATTCGGGCGCACCCAGATCGATTACTTCGCAGTCGGGTACGGCAGCGGCGGCGATGTTCTTGCTCCCTATACCGTGAACCTCATCGACGGCCTTAAAAACCAGGGAGTCAGAACTGATGAAGGCCTCTTTGAAATCTACCGGAAATGGACCGGGGACAGCTCCAATACTCCCGTCTTCGACGGAGTCTGGGGCCACTGGCCGGTGAGCTATCCCGAGATGCCTCTTGAAGACGATACAGTAAGAAAGGCTTCCGGGGAGAATGACATCGCTCTCGTCGTAATCGGCAGGGCTGCGGGAGAGGACAGGGAGTGCAGACTCGGGAAAGGGAGCTACTACCTCACCGATGAGGAGAAGGAAATGCTGGACAAGGTGACCCGGTACTTCTCCCGTACCGCCGTCATAGT
This sequence comes from Sphaerochaetaceae bacterium, assembly GCA_963643635.1. Taxonomy (GTDB): domain Bacteria; phylum Spirochaetota; class Spirochaetia; order Sphaerochaetales; family Sphaerochaetaceae; genus Ornithospirochaeta. Next base: position 1,067 of record CAVILL010000062.1, read on the forward strand.
CGATACAGGAAACATCATCGATATGTCCTGGACACGAGAGTACGGCGATGCAATCGGGGCTCTTGTCTACGCCTGGCAGGGCGGCATGGAGAGCGGAAACGCCCTTAGTGATATCCTCACGGGAAGGGTGAGCCCGTCGGGAAAGCTTACAGATACCATTCCCGTCTCATATGATTCTCTTCCCTCAGCTCTCTCGTTCGGAGGAAGGGAATACAATAACTATACCGAGGACATATATGTCGGCTACAGATACTACGAGACCTTCGCCCCGGGAGAGGTGCTCTATCCCTTCGGCTACGGCCTCGGCTACACATCGTTCTCCCTCCTCTCCGAAGGACGGAGCAGAGGAATGGAAATAAGCATTGAAGCGAAGGTGAGGAACGAGGGGGAAAGAAGCGGTAAGGAGACGGTGCAGGTTTATCTTTCCTCTCCTTCGGGAAGGCTCGGTAAGCCGGCGAGGGTGCTTGTATCCTACGCCAAGACGGGAGAGATTCCCCCCGGAGGGGAGGAGAGGCTTGCTCTCTCTTTCAGACTTGACGACTTTGCCTCCTATGACGATACGGGAGCCACGGGAAACCGGTATTCGTTTGTACTCGAGAAAGGGGAGTACCGGATATATACCGGAACATCTGTAAGAGACACGGAGCTGACTCTCTCTCTTGTTCTCGATGAAGACATTGTCGTGAAGAAAACAGAGAACGTACTGGGTGTGAAGAAAGGCTGCGGCTTCATGCGTCTTGTCGAACGTGACGGGAAGAAGGTGTATGAACCTGTTCCCGAAGAGGAGGGAAACCTCCGGGAGAGGATACTCTCGTCCCTTCCTCCCGAGCTCGGGAAAACCGGTAATGAGGATTGTTCGTTCGACGATGTGAGAAGCGGCCGCATAACGCTTTCCTCGTTCGTCGCATCGCTTTCCCCGGAAGACCTCGAGGCACTCTCGAGAGGCGGGGGAGCGATGAACTCACCCCTCGGAGCCGAGGGCAACGGCGGGGCATTCGGGGGAGTGACGGAAAGCCTGAGGAAGAAGGGAATACCTCCCGTGATCGTATCCGACGGGCCCGCGGGGCTCAGAGTGAGGAGAACAAGTGCGCTTCTTCCCTCGGGAACAGCACTTGCATCCACATTCAACGACAGCCTCGTGAGAAAACTGTACTCCCTTCTTGCTTCAGAGATGAAGGCGTCGGGGATCGATGTGCTGCTTGCTCCCGGAATGAACATACACCGTAATCCCCTCTGCGGACGCAATTTCGAATATTTCTCCGAGGATCCTCTTCTCTCCGGGATGATTGCATCAGACATAGTCTCTGCTCTCCAGGAGAACGGAGTGACCTGCTCTCCCAAGCATTTTGCAGCGAACAACCAGGAAATGTGGAGAACGGAGAACGACTCAAGGGTCAGTGAGCGCTCACTCAGGGAAATCTATCTCAGAGCCTTCGAGATAATGATTTATAAGAGTCATCCCCTCGTGATAATGACAAGCTACAACCGTCTCAACGGAGTCTGGAACCACTACAACTACGATCTGGTCCATACGGTGCTTAGAAGAGAGTGGGGATGGAGAGGTCTCGTCATCACCGACTGGTGGATGCATATATCCCGTTCTCCCGAATTCCCTCTTCTCGAGAACGACGCCTACCGTGTCCGTTCCGACGTAGACGTCCTCATGCCCGGAGGCGACGGCTACAGCCCGTCCTCCCGTGTCGGACGCACTCTCCTCGATACTCTCGGAAAGAAGGACGGGATAACGATGGGCGAGCTTCAGAGGACGGCTCTCAATGTACTCGGTTTCATACTCGAGAAGGAAAAGCTCGGAAAGCGCTGAGAGAGGAAGAGCATCCTCTGCAGATGCCGCGGGTTCACGGGGAGCGGAGACAAAGAGTATCTGGAAAAACATCCGCAAAACAGAAGGAAATGCGGATGGAAATCAAAATCCCGTAACGGATTCGGCAGGAAAGAAGATGGATATCTCTTGGGATTTAATGAATTGCCGCTGTAAGAGCTTTCGAGACTCTGAAGTGGCATGAGACTGTCACCATATGGTCTCTGGGACAGTGTATCAAGTGTCTCGATAATCCGGATGTTGAGAAGCTCATCAGGAGACAGCAGCGTGCCAGATCTGAATACCTCAGAGGCTTTCTGCGGGGAAAGCCTGTATCCCCTCCAAAGAGAATTCCGGGTGTTATAAGCGGGTTGTGCCCCTCCTTGTATCTGACAGGTTGTACGGCATAAAGCATAAAGATACACCGGCGCCCGGCTCCACCTGCATAATCAATAATGGTATTTCTTCCTGTTTGCAAGAACGAATACAAGGGAGAAGATGAGAGAAAGGAATTCCGCCACGGCTGTTGCAAGCCATATTCCGTCTGAGCCGAGGAAAACGGGGATTACGAGGATGCAGAGTATCTGGAAGACAAGCGTCCTCAGAAAAGATATGAGTGCACTCACAGCGCCGTTGTTCAGGGCCGTGAAGAACGACGAGGAGAATATCGAGAAACCGCAGAAGAGGAACGAGACGGAGTAGATTCTGAAGGCGTGGATCGTGAACTCCAGAAGTGCCCTGTCGTATGATACGAATACCAGTCCCAGCGGACGTGCCATGACAAACGAGAATGCGAGCATGCATACGGACTGGACTGTTATTATCACAAAGCTTTCCTTCGTTATCTTCTTCAGGTGTTCGTGGTCATTCGCTCCGTAGTTGTATCCGATGACCGGGGCCGAACCTACCGAGTAGCCGATGAAGAGCGATACGAATACGATGCCGACGTACATGATTACGGAGTATGCGGCAAGACCGTCCTCGCCCGAATACTTCAGAAGCTGGAGGTTGTACACCGCACTTACGATACTCGATGCTACATTGCTCATGAATTCACTCGAACCGTTTCCGCATATCTTCCCGAGGGCTTTCCAGTCCCATCTGAAGCCGGTTCTTATCCTGAGACGCGACGAATTGTTTCTCCTCAGGAAGAAGATGAGGGGAACAAGTCCTCCGACTACCTGGCTGAGAGCAGTTGCCGCGGCTCCACCCGTTATCCCCCACTTCAGAACGACGATGAAGAGAGCATCGAATACGATGTTCGTCAGTCCCGCGAGGACCGTTACAACAAGTCCCAGTCTGGGCTTGTCCGCCGTCACGAGAAGACACTGGAATTCATACTGCAGTATGTAGAAGGGAAGGCAGGAGACGATGATCTTCGCATATATCGTCGAATTCTCCAGGAGCTCTCCAGTCGCCCCCATCAGAAGGAGGATATCCTCGATGAACAGAAAACCGATAAGCGTCAGTGCGACTCCGAGGATGAGAGAGAAGATGATTATGAAGGAGAAGATGTCGTTCGCCTCCTCGGACTTTCCTTCTCCGAGCCTCCTGCTGATGAGAGCGGAGCTTCCGGTGCCGAACATGAAGCCGATGCACCCCAGGATCATGAGAATGGGATAGGCGAAGTTGACCGACGCCAGGGCGGTCTTTCCGACGAAGTTGGAAACGAAGAATCCGTCGGCTATGACGTAGACGGATGTGAAGAGCATCATCACAACGGATGGAAAGGTGAATCTGAGAAGTCGTGAATAGTTGAATCTGTCAGATATGCTGAGCTGCATGATTTTCTCCATTCCCCGTGAAAGGGGAATAAACAGGGTCGTGCTGACTGAATCTGCTGTCAGTTCTTTTCCGAGAGCAGTCTGTCGAGATGGTACTTGGTGATGCTTCTCGATATGGAGTCGAGGTATCTGTCCATGAGGTGCAGGAAGAGCTTCACTTCCTTCTTCGAGAAGCCCGATATCGCCTCGTTCTCCCAGTCCATCAGCTTCCTTATCGTCCTGTCGCAGAAAGCTGAGCCTTCCTTTGTCAGGGCGACGCTCTTCATCTTCCCGTTGACGGGTCTGAGTTCGATGAGACCCTTCTTCTCGAGATTCCTCAGCGAGGAGTTTATAGTCTGCTTCTGCAGTCCCGAGAGTCTTACGATATCTGAAAGGGGGGCGTTGCTGTCCTCGAAGCAGATGATGTAGAGAATGTTCACGGCGCTGTCCGTAAGTCCGAATATCCGCGATATTTCATGGTAGAGGGAGTCGGTCTCCCACGTAAGCAGGTTGAAGCGGCGGAAGTCGCTTTCTTCTTTCAGTATTGGGTACATATCATTTAGTCCGATTTCATACGTATTCTGTCCGGTCTCGTACTTATCGTCAATACCCGCAGTCCCCTGCGGCAGAGAAATCGGAATCCCGACAGCAGTAACGATCCGGAGGACGCGGGGGCGGGGACTCAGCTCCTATACGAAGCGGGTCTCTTCCTTCAGTGTGGAAAGTCAGCAATACGCAGAACGGCTCAAGAGGCCCGCAGCGAGGCGGGAAGGAACCGGAGCCTGCAGATAACCGCCGGGGAATGCGATATGCACCGGATGGAACATATTCACGGGTTTTATTAAACATAGTTTAGTTAAATGTGTAACAGATACGGCCTCTTTTCTGTTTGTATTCCATCTTTTTCTGACATTCTGTAAATTTCTGTTAAATATATTGCATAAATCTTGACGAATAAATAGTATGAGACTTATCGAGGATCAAGATGCTTGAAAGAATGAAAAGGCTGAAGCTGGCTCTTCTTGTTAACGTACTCATCGTACTTTTCGAAGTTGTCGTTTTCGCCCTGCTGATTTCCAACTTCGGAAAAGGCTTTGATTTGTCGTGCGTCCAGTACTACACCCATTATTCAAACCTTCTTTCACTTCTGACATCCCTGTGGATATCGGTCGAGCTCGTGCGCGAGATAACCGGCCGCAGTCCGAGAACAAGCTACGTCTCCCGCCTCATGAGATTCATGGCGGTTTCGTCGTCAACGCTGACAATCATAGTAGTCGTGTTTCTTCTCATCCCGATGGACCAGTTCGAGAACACGGCCGAGCTTCTCTTCTACCACACGAACTTCCTCGAGCACATACTCTGTCCCGTTCTTTCCTTCTATTCCTTCGTATTCCTCGGCGACTACAGGGACATGGGAACGAAGGAGGTTGGAGTGGCGATACTGCCGACGCTTCTCTACGCAGTCGTGTCGACAACGCTCAATGCCCTCGGGATAATGGAGGGACCGTATCCGTTCCTGCTCGTGCACAGACAGCCCGTGTGGCTGAGCATCTTCTACTTCATCCTCATCGTGGGCGGCGCCTGTGTAATCTCGTGGGTACTCATAGTTCTTGCACACAAGGACAATCCCGACGACAGGGGAATAAGAAACCTCGGGAAGAAGGTATCCTGGTAGGATAACGGCCGGAAGCTTCCGCTATTCCTCTCCGAGAGCAGAATCTCCGGGCCTTTCTTCAGGGAGGTGACTATGGTTCCTTCTCTGGCACTTAAAAATCAAAGAGCAACATATATAAAGTCATCGTGCTCCGCTCTGGACCCGTTCACCTTTTTTCTTTCATGAGAAGGAGAAAGATGCAGCTGCGGACACATTCCGGAAACGGCTGAATGTAAATTCTCAAGATTATCTTTGCTCCGTTCAAGGAATTAGTAATATCATAAAGACAGCGGAGAACATCTTGATAAAGAGAAAGACAAGACTCGCCCTGGGCCTCGGGGTCAATTCAGCGCTGGTTGTCATGGAATCTGTTGCATGCCTCATGCTCATGTTCAACTACGGCAACGGATTCAATTTCTCATACTTCATCCATTTCACCCACTACAGCAATCTCTTTCTTCTGATTTCGTCCCTGATGAAGACAGTCGGAATAATCAGGTGCCTGCTGGGAATTGAGGACAAGGTCTCGCACCCCGTGAGGGTCTTCCGTCTCATGAGCGTATCGTCGGCGGTGCTTGTTCCTCTCGTCGTCATCTTCATATTCATCCCGATGAACAACTTCGAGGGAATAGGGGAGACGCTGCTGAGTAAGACGAACCTCCTTGAGTACGTCATCTGTCCGCTCCTTGCCGCAGTATCGTTCGTGGTACTCGGAAACTACAAGGACTTCGGTTTCACTGAGACGTTCATCGCGACTCTGCCGACCATACTCTACGCCATCGTCATGACAATTCTCAATGCCCTCGGCGTCGTCAGAGGCCCCTACGTCTTCTTCCTCGTCAACGAACAGCCTCTCTGGCTGAGTGCTGCATGGTTCGTCATCATTGTCGGAATTTCGTACGTCGTCTCATATATCCTCGTCGTCCTCGCACACAAGGACAACCAGGTTCCGGATCCCGGGAAAAAGGAAGAAATCCTGTAAGATGGGAAGGAGGATGTATTGATTTCTCTTCTCTTAACCGTTTGTCTTACCCCGGCGGAGACACGGACACGTTCACTTTACAGAAGAGGAAGCTGACGGCCCTCGTACTCAACCTCACTCCGGCTGCACTGGAAATCCATTCCTTCCTCTTTCTGTATGCCTTCGACGGGACATACTGGAGACAGCACTTTCTCCACTATACGGATTACTCCGACTTCCGCCTTCTGATTTCTTCAATCGGATTATCAACAGCACTTGTACTCGAACTCTGCGGAAGAAGGGAGAGAACACCCTGCAGCTTCAGACTCTTCAGATTCATGACAGTATCTTCCGAGGGTGCTGCAGGGCCTTGTAGTCGTACTCCTCCTCGTGCCCTTCGACCAGTTTTCGAACGCGGACGAAATATTCTTCGACGGCGCGAACTTCATCCACTGAATACTCTGTCCGTCCCTGCCATCGTCTCGTTCCTCTTCTGCGGGTCCTGCCGCGACTTCGGCCGGCGGGAGGCCCTCCCTGCGCTCATGCCGACCGCTCTCTATCACACTGTTATGCTCTGTCTCAACGCCGGGGCGTTGTCGGGGGACCGTAGCGGCATCTCATGCGGGCCCGGGGGAGAGAGCCTCTCTGCATCTTCCGGTTTGTACTCATACTCCTCTTTGCGTACGCAGTCTCTGATGTGCTGACAGTCCTTGCGAAGAAGGACAATCCCGACTCCCCGGTGTATCTCGGAAAATCTGCGTCCTGAAAGTGCGTTCCCTCAGGGGGAAAATGTGCTACCATCTCTCAAGGGAGAGTAACAGGAATATATGAGCATCCTCTTTTCAAACTGCAGAATACTGACGGGCTCCTCCGTCATCGAAAGCGGCTTTCTCGGAGTCGGCGGAACGACTATCGACTACATAGGTTCTTCAAGACCGCACGGGGATTATACTGTGGAGAAGGACATGAAGGGCTCTCTTCTCATGCCCGGCCTCGTCAACGACCACACACATACGGCAATGGTCCTCATGAGAGGACTCGGGAGCGACCTGCCGCTCTCCGAGTGGCTCGGCGCCATGTGGAAAATCGAGGACAGGATGGGGAAGGAGGAGATCAGAGCCGGTATGGAGCTTGCGCTTCTCGAGATGATAAAAAGCGGTACCACATGCTTCCATGACATGTACCTCATACCCACGGCCGTAACGGACATAATAGGGGAGAGCGGAATCAAGGCGACGATATCACGCTGCGTGACCTGCTTCGACCCGGAGCAGGACTACGACACCTTCGAGAACACGAACGGCTCGAAGGCCCTGTGGGACGAATACAACAACTCCTATGACGGGAGACTTAAGGTGGACTTCGCAGTCCACGCGGAGTACACATCGCCTCCGCACATCGTCCGACGCTACAGCGAGGACTGTCTGAGGAGAGGCGCGAGGATGCACATCCACCTCTCGGAGACGGCGAAGGAACAGAGGGAGTGCATCGAGAAGTACGGAAAGACTCCTGCTCAGTATTTTGAAGACCTGGGCCTCTTCGACAACCCAACGACTGCCGCACACTGCGTCCACCTTACGGAAGGCGACATGGAGATACTGAAGAAGCACGACGTAACCGTCGTTCACAACCCCACGTCCAACCTCAAGCTCGGCTCCGGCATAGCCCCCGTACCCGACATGGCGGCGAAGGGACTGAGGGTATCTCTCGGAACCGACGGGGCTGCAAGCAACAACAATCTCGACATGCTCGAGGAGATGCATATCGCATCGGTCATCCACAACGGAGCGAGGGAGAACCCCGTGATCATGAAACCTCAGGAGGTCATCGCCATGGCGACACTGAGCGGTGCCGAAAGCATGGGACGCACCGACACGGGAGTACTCGAAGTCGGAAAGAGAGCCGACATCATCGCACTCGGTCTTGCATCCCCTCACGCGGTTCCCTCCCTGAATATTCCCGCCCTCGTGACGTATTCGCTCCAGAGCTCTGACGTCTCCATGACCATGGTCGACGGCAGAATACTCTACGAAAACGGCGAATTCCTCACTCTCGACAGGGAGAGAATCTACACTGATGTGGAGAAGTGCCTCTCGCATCTTTACCTCTGAGCACTTTCAAGAGAAAAAGAAGACAGTCCCGGAAAAACAACATCTTCCGGGACAACAATCTGTTTAAACATAGAGAATTGTATGCAGGATTGAAACCCTGTAACCATGTGCAGTGTCATCAGACGGTCCGGAAGGGGACGCGTATTGTAAATGCTGCGGGAGACGGGGTTGTGCGGGGCAGGAAGAAAACGGAAGTAGACAGGTGGAGAGAATTCTCATACAGAACAGGCCGGAATGTCGGAGAAAAAAGTTACTGCAGTAACACAGTTCCGGTTTTTGTTTAATGCAATTACTGTACGGAAAATGAGTTATTTATCCAACATTTTTTTTTCTCGTTAAAAAAGCAAAAAAACAGTTTGTAATCTAACATCATCAATGCGATAATCATTCCAGTTGAGTTTCTGCTAGGCAGAAAGAAGGGGGGGCTCTTCAGACGACGGTGTTTCTGTGTCGTCTTTCCTTCCCTCCCGTATATTAACCTGACCGAGATATTCAGCCTGCTTTTGTGGGTAATAGGGAGGAACGGGGCCAGTGCTTTTTTTTCGTCCCCCGGGGGGCGGGGCGGAGCATTGAGCCTTATTCCGTGAGTATCGGATAGCTGAGAAAGGAAAACGGAGACATTAAGCTAGCGAAGCGACAGGGAATTCCGGAGTCAGGAGAGCAATCAAGGAGATATGCACTCATCGTCGTGATTCGGAAGGATGCAAAGCCTGAGCACCCGGATTCCTGCATTATATATGTTGCGTAAAGGGTTATCTGAGCCAGAACAGATGCCGCAGGAGGTAGATTATGTCACGGCCAGTCATGTATGACTAATCTGCCCATCGAATCCGGCAGAGCCATCTTCAAGCAGATCCTGAGCCTGATGACGAGGCCATGAGAGCGGAAGCCGTAAGACTTGAGAAGGAAATGCTTAAGAGAAGAGGGCTCTCCTGTGTAGAAAGTACTGCAGACCGGGCTTTTCCATTGCTGACATCTTGATCCCTTCAAAGACAGTAACGATATAAGAAAATTTACCGTAAGAGACGATAAGGGGGTAGGTTTGCTGATCTACCTTCAACGACAGGCTTCTTCCGATGAAAGTTCAGAAGCAATGAGAACTTATATCGTTCTGTTCTTCGGAAAATTCCCGAGGAAAGAGATCCGGCTCTGAAAGACAGCTTCCGTCTTATGCCGGGGAAAGCTGAAGAGGTCGTCGGAGACACAGACGCTGAGAAGGTGCAGAAAAGACAGAACAGCCGGACGGAATACGTGGAAAACGCCGGAGAGGAAGAGAGCTGAAGACAAGTTCTTTCGGAAGATCGGAAAGGAAGAAGGAAAGCCGGAACGGAGTGTTCCGGATTATATGGGAAAATGAGAGAAGTCTCTTAACACGGGACATGAATTGCTGAATATAATGTGAGAGGGGGGGAGACCCGGGAACATGAAGAAGAAATACAGAAAAGGCTACACGAGGAGGATACTTCTTCTATACGATGTCATCATCTTCGTCCTGACGGAGGTGCTGCTGCTCTTCGTATACAGGGGAGACGGCAACATAGGCAACATCGGGATAATCGAGCACGGCTTCATCGCGCTTGCCGTCGTGCTTCTCTGCCGTATTGCAGCGGGATGCTACCGCGAGATACTCCGCTACGGCGGAGTGGAGACCTACATACGTCTCATGATTTCCGACGGCACGGGCTTCGTCATCTACTACGTTCTCACGCGCCTGCTGCCGATAGCTCAGATAACTTTTGCAAAAAAGCTTGCAATCGTCTCCTTCGACCTTCTGGCGGCACTCTTAATGAGGATGCTCTACCGCTACTGCTACAAGGCCGCCACACCCGACACGGCCTTCGGAAGGCTGATCGGACGTATCCTCTTCATCTTCTCCGGAATAAGGAACTCCAGGGAGGTGGAATCGAGAAACACGAAGGTCGCAATCTTCGGTGCGGGAGACCTGGGGGGATCGCTTCTTGACGACATAACGGTGAACAGACAGTTTCCCTATGAAGTGAGGTGCTTCATTGACGACGACTGGAACAAGAGCGGAAGGCAGCTCAGGGGCGTGAAGGTCCTCTCCTGGGAGAACGCTTCCCCCGAGGCACTCATCACCGAATACTCGGTGCAGGAGGTGATAGTCGCCGTAAGAAACATATCATCGGAAAAGCTCGAGGCCATATACAAGCGCTACAGCGCCTTCAACATAAAGGTGAAGACCTACGATATTCTCGACAACGTATCGCTCACGGACGGCAGAAAGCAGTTGAGGGAGGTGGAGATTGAGGACCTCCTGTTCCGTAAGCCCGTCATATTCGAGAACGAGGAGACAAAGGCATACTACTCGGGTAAGACCGTTCTCGTCACGGGAGGCGGCGGAAGCATAGGAAGCGAACTCTGCCGCCAGATAGCGGCATTCGGTCCGAAGACGCTCGTCGTCGTCGACATCTACGAGAACACATCCTACGAACTCGAGATGGAAATGAAGATGAAGTACCACACATCTCTCGACTACCACACCGAGATATGCTCCATAACGAACAGACAGGGCCTCAGGGAGGTCTTTGAAAAGTACCATCCCGATATCGTGATAAACGCTGCGGCTCACAAGCACGTACCGCTCATGGAGAACAACCCCAGGGAGGCGATAGAGAACAACGTCTTCGGCTGCAGGAACCTTCTCGAGCTGACACGTGAGTACGGAGTCGGGCGCTTCATGATGGTGTCTACCGACAAGGCGGTGAATCCCACCAACGTCATGGGAGCCACGAAGAGAATGTGCGAGATGATGGTGCTCTCGCATTCGGGAAAGGGAAAGACGGTATACTCCTGCACCCGCTTCGGCAACGTACTGGGATCTGCGGGCTCCGTCATCCCGCTCTTCAAGCGTCAGATAGCGCAGGGCGGCCCGGTGACGATAACCGACAGGCGGATTACACGTTACTTCATGACGATTCCCGAGGCATCGTCGCTGGTGCTTGAAAGCGGAAGGCTGGCACACGACGGAGAACTCTTCGTTCTCGACATGGGCCGCAGCGTGAAGATAATCGACCTTGCCGAGAATATGATAAGACTCAGCGGAGCCAGAGACATCGAGATAATCGAGACCGGCCTGAGACCCGGCGAGAAGCTTTACGAGGAGCTTCTCATAAAGGGCGAGGACATGACGAAGACCGAGAACAACCTCATCTTCATCGAGAAGGACGAACCGCTCTCTGAAAGCGAGATAGAGAACAAGCTCGATAAGCTCGAGAAGGCCGTGAACGACACATCTCTCACGAGTGAGGAAGTCAGGGCCGTACTGAGAGAGGTGGTCCCGACCTACCGCCGTCCCGAGGACGTCAACAGGGAGTACACGGAGAAGCAGAAGAAGGAAGCCTGAAAAGGGAAGAGCGGGGATTATCAGGAACGAGGAAGACGGAAGTCCCGGACGAAGTGTGAATCCGGAAACAGAAAACGGAAAGGAAAAAGCCGGGGACAGAACCGCAGGAACGGAACCGGAATGGGGAGCCCGGGCATCAGAGACATATCGGGAAAGGAATGAAACGTCCGGTTTAAGAAATATCAGTTTGTCCCCGAATAGTACAGGACAACTCAGAATTTCCGTATTACATTATGGATGTAAGAGTTTTGGCGGCAGTTCGT
>CAVILL010000063.1:0-12949 GCA_963643635.1 Sphaerochaetaceae bacterium
ATGTCCCGGCATTCTGCTTTCCCTCCAAGGAAAATGCTGTTCTCCTTTGTTGCCGCTGTCTGAGTGCGAGCCGGATGGAGAGAAAATATCGATGAGTGTCGGGGGGGTGTTCTACCTGGCTCTGGAGAGGCCTGCATAGAGTTCGCCGGTGTTGTCTGTCTGGTAGACTTTGTTGTAGCCTGCATCTTCTGCGGATGATGCGTTGACGATGGCTGTTGGCAAAGCGCTTGCGGAGATGACGGATGATTTTGTCATAAAGACATTCTTTTTACAGAACAATGTGGAGGTGCTTGATATGTGTATAACAGAATATAACGAAGCCGAAACATATACCCTGTATGGTGTACAGAAAGAAGCCAAAGGAAGAGCGGAAGGAAGAGCGGAAGGAAGAATCAACACCCTTTCTGAACTGGTTAAAAATGATTTGCTTTCTGTAGAGAATGCTGCAAAAACTGCTGGAATGTCGGTCTCTGAGTTCTCTCAGAAAGCAGGGATCTAAGTAAACTGATTTTTCGCTTGCAGGATGAAGTGTGCATCACACATCAGAATATGCAACTCTGACTTATGACGTATTATTTTGCCAATTGGCACTGTACGGCCTTTCCGGTGCAATAGAGGAGAAAGATCACCGCCTTCTCCTCAAACTTTGGAACTTCAGCATATATCGCTTTATATGTTGTCTGTATTCTGGAGATGTCTCTTTAAGTTCCTCTTCAGTTCCCGTTAATTCTGCGTTAATTCGTCGTAGCTTCTTCTGACTGCCTTTATGAATTCCTCAGTATTGAGAACTTTCACAGGGAAGCCAGACTCCGTGACGCCGCCGTCGACGAGGGAAGACAGGTCCTTTGTCATCTCGCCCTTCTCTATCGTCATTAAAGCGGCCTTCTCCATTCGGTCGGCCCACTGGCAGAGCCCCGGGATATTGTCCAGCTCTCCTCTCTTTCTGAGGGCACCAGTCCATGCAAAGAGGGTTGCCATGCTGTTCGTGCTTGTCTCTTCTCCTTTGAGGTATCTGTAGTAGTGCTTCGTGACAGTACCGTGAGCAGCCTCGTACTCGAACTTCCCGTCGGGGGATGTGAGAACACTCGTCATCATCGCAAGGGAACCGAATGCCGTAGATACCATATCACTCATGACGTCGCCGTCATAGTTCTTGAGAGCCCAGATGAAGCCGCCTTCGCTCCTTATGACCCTGGCAACGGCATCGTCGATGAGAGTGTAGAAGTACACGAGTCCGTTCTTCTCGAAAGAAGCCCTGTATTCCTCATTGTAGATTCTCTCGAAGGTAAGCTTGAAGGTCTCGTCGTACTTCTTGCTTATCGTATCCTTGGCGCTGAACCAGAGGTCCTGCTTCGTCGAGAGAGCATAGCTGAAGCATGAGCGTGCAAAGGATTCGATTGAAGAGTCCTTGTTGTACTGTCCCATGAGTACGCCTCCGCACTCGAAGTCGTAGATGGTCTCTCTCGTCTCGTTTCCGTTCTCATCCGTGAATAGCAGTTCAGCCTTTCCCTTCTCCGTCGTTCTGATTTCCGTTGCCCTGTAGATATCACCGTAGGCGTGACGGGCAATGGTGATGGGCTTCTTCCAGTTTCTGACGACGGGATGAATAGACGGCGTTATGATCGGGGCACGGAATACCGTTCCGTCAAGAGCGGCCCTGATTGTTCCGTTAGGACTCTTCCACTTCTTATGGAGCTTGTACTCGCTCATCCTCTGCTCGTTGGGAGTGATGGTTGCACACTTTACGCCTACACCGAGTCTCTTTATGGCATCGGCGCTTTCCAGGGTTACTGCATCCTCTGTCCTGTCTCTGTTCCCGAGCCCCAGGTCGTAGTACTCGGTCTTCAGGTTTATGTAGGGAAGAATAAGTTCATCCTTTATCATCTTCCAGATGATTCTCGTCATCTCGTCTCCGTCGATTTCGACGAGGGGTGTCTTCATTTCTATCATCTGAGGTCCTCCTTTATTTCGTTGAGCCTTCCGCCCGCAAGAAGCATTCTCTTCTGGGAGTCTGATGCAAAGAGCCTCAGGGGTATTTCAATTCCCCGGGTCTTATCCCTCAGCGTGAACGTTCCCTTCTCAAGAGAATCGAAGCAGGAGTCGAGTTCGAGTTCGTCCCCCATCCCGATCTTCGTGTAATCCTCTGCGTTCTCGAAGAGAAGCGGAAGAATGCCGAAGTTGCAGAGATTCGCCTGGTGTATTCTCTCGATGGAGACTGCGACAACGGCCTTGACGCCGAGGTACATCGGACAGATTGCCGCATGCTCCCTGCTCGAGCCCTGGCCGTAGGACGAACCTGCTACTATGAAGCCGCCTTCCCCCGCAGCCTTCTTCCCGAGGGCGCGCGACGAGAACGTGCTGTCGACGGGAAGGAATACAAACTGGGCATACTTCGGAATATTGGACCTGTACTTGAGGTACTGGCCAGCGGGCATTATGTGATCGGTAGTTATCTTGTCACCGACCTTGAGCCAGACGGAACCTTTGACAGTATCTGAAAGGGGGACGTTTGACGGCGGTGCCCCGATGTTCGGTCCCCTCTTTATCTCGACATCACTGTCGGTTGGGAATATGAACATCGAGTCGTCGACGCACTGTGCCGCTGTCGAATCTATGGTCGAAAGGTCCGCATCACAATCCATCGGATTCCTCACCTCTCCGTAGAGTGCGGAGTACGCCGCAGTCTCGGGAGAGACGAGATAGACCTGTGCGCTCTTAGTGCCGCTGCGTCCCTCGAAGTTGCGGTTGTTCGTTCTGAGTGACACACCGTCCGTTCCGGGACTCTGGTGGTTGCCGATGCAGAAGCCGCATGCGGATTCGAGAATCCTTGCTCCGGCCTCGATGAGAGTCAGAAGCGTTCCGTCCCGGGTGATCGATTCCAGCACTGCCCTGCTTCCAGGTGCGACACCGAAGGAGACGGTATCCTTTACATGCTTTCCCTTGAGGATCGCCGCTACCTTTCTCAGGTCATAGTAGGATGAATTCGTGCAGGATCCCACGAGTACCTGGTTGACCTTCATTCCCTCCAGATCCTTTATGCTCTTCACGTTTCCGGGTGAATGCGGACACGCAGCAAGGGGTTCGAGCTTTGATAAATCGATTTCGAATGTATCGTCGTAGACTGCGTCCGGGTCTGCAGAGAGTTCCTTCCAGCACTCTCCCCTCTTCTGCTTCCCGAGGAAGTCCCTTGTAACATCATCGGAGGGGAAGAGCGATGTCGTTACACCGCACTCGGCGCCCATGTTCGTAATCGTTGCCCTTTCGGGAACCGAGAGCGTCTTCACTCCCTCTCCCGTGTATTCGAATACCGTGTTGACGTTGCCGTTGACACCATAGTGTTCGAGGACCTTAAGTATTACGTCCTTTGCCGTGACGAAGGGTCTCAGTTTTCCTGTAAGCCTGATGTTGACAACCTTCGGACATATCATGGAGAATCCGACACCGGCCATGGAGAGGGCGACGTCGAGGCCTCCCGCGCCGAAGGCAAAGGATCCCACTCCTCCGGCTGTCGGGGTATGGGAGTCGCTGCCGATTAGTGTCTTCCCGGGAGAGGCAAATCTCTCGAGGTGTACCTGATGGCAGATTCCGTTGCCGCAGCGGGAGTAGATGACTCCCTTTTTTTCTGCAACTGTCCTCAGGTATTCATGATCGTCTGCGTTTTCGAATCCGACCTGGATTGTATTGTGATCGACATAGCTGACGCTGAGTTCGCTTCTCGTCTTCTCGAGTCCGAGTGCCTCGAACTGCAGGTACGCCATCGTCCCCGTCGCGTCCTGCGTCAGTGTCTGATCTATTCTGATTTCTATCTCGCTTCCCTTCTCGAGCTTACCCTTTAAAAGGTGGGAGGAAAGTATCTTGTAACAGAGTGTATTTCCCATAGTTTAGTCCTTGGGGATAAATCTACCTCAAAGAGGCTCTTTTGATAAAGATGAAAGAGAAAGAATTACTATAAAAAGAAACATATCCTCTTCTATAGCGTTACCACAGTAACACATGACAGCACAAGGATATTCAACTCTTCAAACGGTATGCAGCCGGGAGACACTTATCCGGCAACTACGTTTCTTCAATCTGTTTTCTCTTTCTATCTGCCATCTCTTTCTTGAATTCAATAAGGGATGCAATCTCTCTGCGGTCACTTTCGGAAAGACTCTCAAAACTCCTCGCTATGTACTTAAGAGGAGAATTATCCACTTCTCTGTTGAGAACGTAATCAGCCGAAATCCCGTAAATATCACATAACGAAGCAAGTTCACTGGATGTCACTCTTCTTGTTCCGTTCTCCATTTGAACAACAGCTGTACGTGGAATACCGAGTTCCTTCGCAACATATTCCTGAGTTATGCCTATGCGCAGTCTTGCGTTTCTAAGTTTCTCATAAGATTCCATACTATTGTTCTCCTCGAGACAAAATAGCATTTAATGTCAGAAATATCAACTTCTCAAGTTCTATATTCGAACATCAGAGATTAACTTCGGTGATTTGACAGGATTAACTTCGGTGATTTGACAGGATTAACTTCGGTGATTTGACAAGATTAACTTCGGTGATTTGACAGGATTAACTTCGGTTATTTGTGAAAATTTGATTTTGCTGTGTAGAAAGAGGAGGCTTTTACACCTCCTCCCTGTCTCATTCATTACCTGCAATGTAGCGGGCGATGTGTATGCCGCTTGCCGACGCATGCGAGAGCGAATGCGTCACACCCGAGCAGTCGCCTATGACGAAGAGGCCCTTGTGGACTGTCTCGAGGTTGCTGTCGATAGCAACTTCCATGTTGTAGAACTTGACCTCGACTCCGTAGAGGAGCGTGTCGTCTCCGGCAGTGCCGGGGGCGATCTTGTCGAGAGCGTAGATCATCTCGATGATGCCGTCGAGAATACGCTTCGGGATTACAAGGGAGAGGTCTCCCGCAGTCGCCTTGAGAGTGGGTGTGATGAAGGCCTTCTCGATTCTCTTCTCCGTCGAGCGCTGTCCGCGGATGAGGTCCCCGAATCTCTGGACGATGACACCGCCGCCGAGCATGTTGCTCAGTCTCGCGATGGACTCGCCGTAGCTGTTTGAGTCGTTGAAGGGCTCAGTGAAGTGTTTCGACACGAGGAGTGCGAAGTTCGTGTTGTCCGTCTGTTTCGCCTTATCCTCGTAGCTGTGGCCGTTGACCGTCACTATTCCGTTCGTATTCTCGGTGACCACCGCTCCCTTCGGGTTCATGCAGAATGTACGTACCCTGTCCTGGTACTTCTCCGTCTTGTAGACTATCTTGCTCTCGTAGAGTTCGTCCGTTATGTGGTTGAACACAAGGGACGGAAGCTCCACTCTCACTCCGATGTCGACTCTGTTGGATCTTGTCTCTATCCCCAGGTCCTTCGAGACACTCTCCATCCACTTGCTTCCGCTGCGGCCGACGCTGATTACGCAGTGTCTGCCTTCGAAGACCCCCCTGTCTGTGATGACACGGTACCCCTCCGGAGTCTTCTCGACCTTTTCCGCCTTCGTGAGGAAATGGAAATCGACCTTATCCCTGAGGTCATTGAAGATGTTAGTGAGAACTTCGTAGTTTATGTCGGTACCGAGGTGTCTCACCTCTGCGTCCAGGAGATGCAGTCCGTTCTGCAGACACTGTCTCTTGAAATCGGTGGACGCCGTCGTCGAATAGAGCTTCGTCTTCGAGCCGCCGTAGGAGCAGTTGATGGCATCAACGTATTTCATTAGGGAGACAGCCTCGTCCTTACCCACGTATTCGTGGAGATTGCCGCCGAATTCGTTCGTGATGTTGTACTTGCCGTCGCTGAATGCTCCGGCTCCGCCGAAGCCGTTCATGATGGCACAGGTCGGGCAGTGGATACAGCTCTTTATCTTCACGCCGTCGATGGGACAGTGACGCTTCTCGAGCGGGTTACCGCATTCGATTACCGCGATCTTCGTGTCCGGTTTGAGCTTTATGAGTTCGTAGGAAGTGAATATGCCGCCGGGGCCCGCGCCGATTATGAGTGTGTCGTATTTCATAGCTCTTCTATTGTAGCCTTTTATCTCTTCTTCGGGCAACTCGGAGAGAGTGGAATCAACGAGAATATGACTCCCAGTCCGCCCACCGCGGTGACAAAGAGAACAAGTGTACGGAAAGAGAAATACTCGTAGAGCACAGAGCCCGTGAGGCTTCCGAAGACCTGCCCGAGTGTTATGAGAACCTCGTGTACGACCATACGGCTGTGTCTGTCTCCGCCACCCTCCGCAGAGTGGTAGATTGAAAGCTCGTAGCCGAGTGCGAAGACAAGGCCGTAGAGAATGAAAACAAGGACATAGCCGGAAGCGGATTTGAGGAATGTGAAGAGGAATGTGATGATGGTGAATGACAGGAGCATCAGGACGATGGGAAACCTTCCCTTCTTCCAGAAGTTCATCCTCCCGAGAAGAAGAAATGCGACGCATACGCTCACTCCCCTCATGAAGAGGAGCGTTCCGCTTTCCGTCGAAGAAAAAGAAAGGTAATCGAGGGCGTACTGAGGGAATACGACAATCACCATTGAATAGCCCGTATATATTATGAATATGCCGAGCCATGATATGAACCTGTACGGAGAAAGAGGATTCTCCTCTCCTGTCCGTTCTTCTTCTGAACTCCCTTCCCTGCTGTACGGCAGAAGAAGAGTGATGACGGCAGCCGTGAGGAAGACGGCGCTCTCTATGCCGAATGAGAGAGTATATGAAATCTTCACGAGCCAGCCCCCGAGGAGGTTTGCCAGGCCCACGCTCACCGACCATGAGAAGTTGAAGAGCGTGAGGACAGAGGAGAGTTTCCACTCTCCCTTCTGTGTGATCCATGTTTCCATGTTCGTCCAGAGAAGAGACTGGAAGAAACCGTAGAGAAAGAGAGTGAGGTAGATGAGGGACTTCGTTCTCATAAGAGAGAAAGCGGTTATGGAGAGAGCCATGCCGGCGAGAGAAGAAATGACACGCTGCTTTATGTTTATTCCCTTCAGTATCCCCGGAAGAATCATGCACCCAAGGAAATACACCACGGGATAGATCGACGTTGCGATTCCCACCTCGACGCTGTCGAAACCCAGGGATCTGAGATAATAGACAATGGTGAAGCCGAACTTGACGATTGCAAGCTGCGAGAGAAACGACACGAGAGCAAGTGGAACAACGGGTACTCTTCTTTCCATAGCGGCAATGTTACACCGCTGTCGCTTAAATTGACAGTAGAGCTTGTTAATCGGTTTCTTCCTTGTTAGAATTCCCGTAATGAACAACAATCTATTCGCCAACCCGGTTTTCTGGTCGGTACTGGTATCGATGGGAGCGGCGCAGCTGGCAAAATGCTTCGTGGAAGCGAGAATAAATCATCACTTCTCCTTCAAGCCGTTCACGACTAACGGCGGGATGCCGTCCTCGCACTCCTCCTCCGTCGCAGCACTTGCAAACGCAGTGGGACTGACAGAGGGATACGGCTCGACGCTCTTCGTCTTCTCGCTTCTCTTTGCGATGATTGTGTTCAACGACGCCACCAACGTGAGACTCGAGACGGGTAAGCAGGCCCAGACCCTCAACCGCTGGTCCAAGGTTCTTTCGGACATGTTCAGCAAGGATGCCTTCCAGGAGGAACACCTCAAGACACTCGTTGGACACACGAAGCTCCAGGTGCTCTGGGGCATGATAGTCGGCATCGTGGTATCTACGATGATCTGCGTCTGGTTCATCTGATGAGCAGAAGGAATTCATCCATCTCAAGAGACAGGTTCGAGGAATACTACTCTTCCGTATACGGTGAGAGGTGGTCTCGTCTGAGAGAGGCCCTACTCAGGGAAAACGAGGAGAAGGCCGTCCCCGGAGGACTTGCATCCCCCTATTATATGGACAGATCCTCGATCCTCACGGCATCTCTTCTTCCCGTAAAGCCGGGAATGAAGGTTCTCGACATGTGCGCGGCCCCCGGAGGAAAGAGTCTCATCCTGGCGCTCGCTCTCAAGGGAGAGGGTTTACTCGTCTCGAACGACAGGTCGAGCGAGAGACGCAGGCGTATGAAGGACGTCTTCTCGTCCTGCCTTCCTCCGGATCCGGTTGAAATAAAGATAACCGGCTTCAACGCCGAAAGCTGGGGAGTATACGAGAAGGACGAATACGACTGTATCCTCCTCGACGCTCCCTGCTCGAGCGAAAGACACGTCATCAATGACGAGAGGTATCTCTCCCTCTGGTCGCCATCGCGCCCGAAGAGACTCTCCGTCAGCCAGTATGCAATGCTCTCCTCCGCGCTCATCGCCGTGAAAAGCGGAGGGTACATCCTCTACTCAACCTGTTCAATCAATCCCGGAGAAAACGAAGGCGTCATAGAGAAGCTCGTAAAGAGACACAAAGACGAAATCGAGATGATCCCCGCGTCCTCTGCAGTCGGGGAGAGAAGGGAGTACGGTACCCTGATTCTTCCCGATACCGCAGACGGTCTGGGGCCCATGTATTCGTGTCTCATAAGGAAGAAGTGATGAAAGCGAAAGTCGCCATAGATTACTGCCGTTCATACGACCTCGGGGAAATAAGAGAAGTCCTCGAAAGACTGATCAGCAACACGGACTTCCCGGATGTGAAGGGAAAGTCGGTTCTCCTCAAGCCCAATGTCCTCTCCGACGCTCCCGCAGAGAGGAACATAACAACGAATCCCGTAGTCGTGAAGGCTGCAATAGAGATACTGAAGGAAAGGGGCGCGGGAAGGATAATATGCGGTGACTCACCCGGTCTTCCGGGACCGGGCTTCAGGGCAGATGTCTGCGGCATCGGAAAGGTATGTGAGGAAGAGGGAGTCGAGTGGGTCGACTTTTCCTCCAATCCCGTAGTGAGGAAACTCGCCGTGACAGGCTTCAGGGTAATGCAGACACACTACATAGACGACGTGGATCTGGTGTTTTCAATATGCAAGATGAAGACACACCAGCTCATGGGAGCAACCGGGGCAGTGAAGAATATGTTCGGCACCGTTCCCGGTCTCAACAAGAGTCCGCTGCATCTTCGCGCCCGCTCTCCGCTCTCGTTTGCGCAGGTCATACTCGACATCTACAGTGTCCACGTGCCCGAGTATTCGATAATGGACGGAATAATATCGATGGAAGGCGCGGGACCCGCGAACGGCACGCCGAGGCAGACGAACCTGCTTCTCTCCTCGTCCTCCGCCCTCGCCCTCGACAGGGCCGAAGCCGTCATCATGGGATATAACCCAAAGGATATCCCGATACTCTTCGTCGCCGAAAGAAACGCGAAGGGATCGACGGAGGGGGAATACCCTCTTCTCAATCCGGAAGACATAATCATCTCCGACTACAGAAGAGTTCCCGTAAAGAAGCGCGGACTGATTTCGGCACTGCTTCTCCCGTACATCACGAGACACAGTGACAGAAACAGCACACACAGACGTCCTGCCCCGTCCTTCGATAAAAAGAAGTGCAGACGCTGCAGAAAGTGCATCGACATATGTCCGGCAAAGGCTCTGACGATGAAGACGGAAGGAGTCGAGATAGATACGGACAGGTGCATCCGCTGCTACTGCTGCCACGAGATGTGTCCCTTTGATGCGATAAACGTCAAAAAGGATGATTGACGAGATCAGAGGAAAGTGAGACTCTTCTCGTCGTGTCTTTAGATCTCGAATCACTCCTCAATCCCGAACAGTGCAGAGCGGCCTCCATAACGGAAGGCCCCGAGCTCATCATAGCCGGAGCCGGAAGCGGAAAGACGAGGATGATCACATACCGCATCGCCTCGATGCTCGAGAAGGGAATAACCGAGGATCAGATACTCGCCCTTACCTTCACCAACAAAGCGGCAAAGGAAATGGCAGAGAGAATAAGGGAGGTAACGGGAAAGAGTCTCAAAAAGCTCACAGCCACAACCTTCCACTCCTTCGGACTGGGAATCCTCAAGCAGTACATACACTACCTCGGGTACCGCAACGACTTCTCGCTCTACGACGACAACGACAACCTGTCGCTCGTGAAGAACTCCATAATGAACAAGGGCTACGACCTCTCTTCGTTCTCCGCCTCCTCTCTCAAGGCCCACTTCTCCTCATACAAGACGGAGCGTGAGATCCTTCCCGAGAAGGGAACGGCAGTCAGGGAGATATATGAGGAATTTCTCCTCATGCAGAAGGCGTACAACGTCGTGGACTTCGACGACCTGTTAGTGCTGCCCCTGAGACTCTTCACAGAGCATCCGGAAATCCTCACGCGCGTCCAGGACAGATACCGTTACATAATGGTCGACGAGTTCCAGGACACGTCTCTTATACAGTACAGGCTCGTCAGCATGATTGCCGGGAAATACCGCAACATCGCGGTAGTCGGCGACGACGACCAGTCCATCTACTCGTGGAGAGGTGCGAACTATCATAACATTCTGATGTTCGAGAAGGACTTTCCGGAGAGGAAGGAATTCAGACTCGAGCGCAACTACCGCTCGACGGGGAACATTCTCAACGCAGCGAACGCCCTCATCGTACACAACAGGGAACGCAAGGAGAAGAAGCTCTGGACCGAAGGAGGAGAAGGCGACTCCCTCACGATAAAGAGACTCCCCACCGGAGACGAGGAAGCGAACTGGATAGCACTCGAGATAAAGAAACTCATGATGAAGTACAAGTACAACTTCCGTGACTTCGCTGTTCTCGTCAGGACCAACACGCTCCTGAACACTCTCGAGACCACCTTCATGGAGAACAGGATTCCAGTCAGCATCTCCGGAGGGTCTTCGTTCTTCGACCGCAAGGAAGTGAGAGACATGCTCTGCTACCTCAAGGTCATCGTAAACGGAAAGGATGACAATTCACTCCTGAGGATAATCAACACCCCCAGGCGCGGAATCGGACGCACGAGCATCGAGAAGCTCAGAGCATACGCAGACAGGGACAATTCGACACTGGAGGAAGCTCTGAGTAAGTATTCGCTCTCCTCCGACTTCACGGCGAAGACCCAGGAGGGAATGAGGAATCTGATTATGCTCATTGCGAAGTGGAGGGGTATGATTTCCCGTCCGGATATGATAATCCCCTCGATACTGAAGGAAACACATTACGACATATCAATCAGGGAGGAATTCCCCGACAACGACAAGATGGTATCCTTCAAGCTTCATTCGATTTCGTTCCTCAACGAGAGACTCCAGAAGTTCTTCCGCGCTAATCCCGATAAGAACCTCAGGGACTACCTCCATTCGGTATCGATAACGGGCAACGATGACAAGGACGAAAACACCACGGCAGTGAATCTCATGACAATGCATGCCTCAAAGGGTCTTGAATTCAAGGTGGTGCTTCTTGCGGGAATAGAAGACAACATAATCCCGTCAAAGCGCGCACTCGAGGAAGACGAAAGAAACATCGACGAAGAGCGCAGGCTCTTCTACGTCGCGATTACGAGGGCGAGGGAGAGACTCTACATATGCTATGCAGACAGCCGAACGGACTTTGAAGGAAAGCTGAAATCCGCACTCCCCTCCCGCTTCATAAGCGAGATACCCGAGTCTCTTTTCATACCCCGCACAGCCCCCGAAAAAGACGGAGTAAAGAAAAGCAACCTCGACAGTGCAATGGAATTCCTTGCAATGCTTGATGAAATGGATTAACTCCGATAGAGAAGAAAATCAGAATTAAGACAAAACAAATGGTTTCCATCATAATTGAATATGGAAACCATCGCGTTTAACAATATTTATAATTAAATTTCGATATAATTTTCAGGTTAAAAATTATAACTGGAATCAGTTATCTTCGCCGTACTTCTTGGTGAATTCCTTGAGAGCGAAGCGGATACCCGCAGCCCAGCCAAGGCCCATGTCTGCAAAGAGATTCTCGAGCTCGTCCTTGAATGACGGCTCAATGGAAAAGGTTGTCAGGATCTTCTTTTCCTTGGTTTCCTTACCCCCTCCGAAAACATCTCTGGCCTTCTTTCCGCCAGCACTTTCAGAAGAGAATTCATCGCTTTTTTTCAATGCCATAACTGTTTCCTCTCAACTCCATATACTCTTGTTAATCTTGAACAATGCCTCAACCGTACCGGGCTTGAGTCCCCTTCCGTTCACCTTGTACTTCTGAGGTATCTTATGGGCGGTCTGTGCCTTTCTAAAAAGCGGATCGACAGGTATTCGGAACACGGTATATCTACCGGTTCTGGAGGCCTCGTTGAAGATTTCCCGGGCCTGTCTGACCCTTTCATCAAACATGTTGATGATGATTTTATTGTGCTTTACAGACGCTTTATAGTTCTTCTTGAGTTTCGCAAGCTCGTCAACGAAAATCTCGAAGCCGTCAAGGGAGAAAATCTCGGTTGTCATAGGCGTAATGACTTCGTTGGATGCGATGATTGCGGCGCGCTCAAGCCTTCCGAGACCCGGTGAAAGGTCCAGAAGAATGCGCTCGAACTCGGAAGAAAGTTCTCCGACTAAATCCTGAATAATGAACGGTTCATCGTTAAGCTTCGTTTCACTGTAGTTCTTGAGTGATCCTCCAATACTGAAAGTGGGTAGAATGTAAAGGTCATCAAGTCCGGAAATCTGTACTACTGCATCTTTCCAGAAACATTTACCCTGGAGGACATCACTCAGTTCGTATTTTGGAGCTTCTTCGAGGAACCATGATGAGAGGTTTCCCTGGGGGTCACAGTCTATCATAAGGGTCTTTTTTCCTGCGAGTGCAGACTGACAAGCAAGTGTCCCGCAGACACTTGTCTTTCCTACACCACCCTTCTGTAAATGAAATGCGATAGACTTCGACATCTTTACCCCAAGTTTTTAATGATTATAAATGCGGTTTAATAAAAAAAACAAGTGGAATTATAACAAAAGTCGAAGTTTTTATTCGGGAATTATATCAACATACATAAAAGAGTCATAAAATTTTTAATATTTTGCAATCATTCTTATTGATTTTCAGTATCATAACAATTAGTTTTTATATATTTT
>CAVILL010000064.1:0-12444 GCA_963643635.1 Sphaerochaetaceae bacterium
GTTCGTATTGGAAAGGTGTCCGAGTGGTCGAAGGTGCACGATTGGAAGTCGTGTATGGTCAAAAGCCATCGGGGGTTCGAATCCCCCCCTTTCCGATTTTTTTTGCCCCGGTTCCTCCGGATACGTCAGCTACCGCTCCTCGCCGTAAACCTTGATGATTTCATTCAGGAACTCCTTGTCCGAGAAATCCCTGTTGTAGACAATGCGTGTCTCCCTGACCATCGAGAAGTTCTCAATCGGAAGTGCGACAACCTTTCCCTTTCTTATCTCGTCCAGGCATGCCGACCGCGGCAGGATGGACACACCCAGATCCTTTCTTATGAGATCCTTGATGGTTGCGATGTTGTCTACTTCGAGGATGACGTCGAATGACGTGATGGCCTCGTTGTTGCTCTCGAGAGTGGACTCGAAGAGAGTACGCGTTCCCGATGCGGCGGTACGGAGAATGAGCTTCTCCCTCTTGAGCTCGGAAAGGCTTATGACGCTGTTGCGTGCAAGGGGATTGGTGGGGCTCATTACGCATACGAGGTAGTCCGTATCGAGCATCATACTCGAGAAGCGGTTGTCGAGCAGAGGACCGTCGATGATGGCGAGGTCGAGCTCGTAGGATTCGAGTTTGTCATAAAGATTGTTTATGGTATCTGAAGTGAGGGTTATTCTGAGGCCCTTGTGGGCTGCGCTGACCTTTGCAAGCGACTCGGCTGTGAGGTTGCTCTCGCAGGTATGGGTTATTCCGACTCTCAGAAGAGAGAGAATCTTGTTCTTTCCCGCAAGCTCGAGAAGCATCTTCTCGTTGAGGGCATATAATCTCCTGGCATATTTGAGTACGATTTCGCCCTCGGGAGTCAGAATCAGACCGTTTTTGTTTCTGATGATGAGCTTATGCCCGACTTCGTCCTCAAGCTGCTTTATCTGATGGGAGACAGCGGGCTGCGTCATTCCCAGTTCCTCTCCCGCCTTTGTGAAGTTCGCCTTCTCGGCAACCTTCATGAAAGTGTTCATCAGTACCCCTAACATCAATCACTCCATTATTCTTTTTTATTTCAGTAATCTGAAAAATAAGATGGATTTATTATATGGGGCTTTCCCCGGATGTCAACAACGAATTCGATGAGAACAAAGGGCAGGAAAAGACGCCGCCGCGAGTCGAAATCAAGCGGGGAAGTTTAATCTGTCCTGTTGATTCTCCATAGATTAAAAAAGCCTCGCCACAACTCCAGATCAAGCGAGACTCAAAATCGCTAAATAGGGGCTGACCGTCTTTTACAGCGCCTCTTTACTTGCCCTCCGTCATTTGTCAATGTTCAGATATTCACCCCGAAACAAGGAAAATGCTCCGGAATTCTCTCTCTGAGTCTCCTGAGTGCGTACCCTGATCTCAGTCCTTCAGTCCAGCCTCGAGAGCCTCGATTCTGAGCTTCGTGTCGTAGGCGTCCTCGACTTCCCCCAGATGCTCGTCAATAAGATTGTTGATTATCGTATCGACGCTGACGCCTGTCCTTTCTGCAAGTCTTTCAAGCCATTCTCTCTTATATGGCGTAGTCTTAATCTGAAGATCCTCAATCTTTTCCATATCTGTCTTTCCTTCTTCGCATGATAATGTACCACAGCGCCTGCATCCGGTGTTGTAAAATAATGTAAATAGTGAGAAGGCAGGTACATACACTGTCCTGCCACATCAAGATTGCGATGAGTCTGTATTGGATCTTTATCATGAACACATTCTCCCGTTTATGTAGTAAGATTGAGGAATGAATATCCTCGTACTCAATGCATCTCCGAAGGGAGACAACTCCATAACGCTCCAGTCATCTCTCTATGCGGAGAAGAAGCTTCCCCAGTGCTCGTTCTCATTCATCAACATAGGCTTCTCGAAGAGTGTAAATGAGAAGAAGCTCGACGAAATCACTGCCGCAATACGGAAAAGCGACCTCACCGTCTTCTCCTTCCCGGTATATACCTTCATTGCTCCGAGTCAGCTCCACTGGTTCATACGCCTCCTCAGGGAGAAGGGACTTACCTTCGATGGAAAGAAGGCCACGTGCATCACGACAAGCAAGCACTTCTACGACACGACGGCCCACAAGTGGCTCGAGGAGAACCTTCTGGATCTGGGATTCGATTACATCGAAGGTCTCTCCGAGGACATGGAGGACCTTACGAAGAAGGAGGGACAGGAGGATCTTCTGAGATTCTACACTCGCACTCTCTGGGCCGCGGAGAACAACATTGTGAAGAAGGCGGGAAAGAGGAAGGAAGCAGCCCCGCTTCCCGGAATCGGGAAGGAACCCCCCGCTGAGGGGAAAAAGGACGACTACACAGTCTCGGTCGTGGTCGACTATACGTACAACAGGGAACGAATAGGGAGGATGGTGGAGAACTTCGTCTCCCTCTTCCCCTACAGGACACGGATTGTGGATCTTTCGGCATTCTCCTTCAAAGGGGGATGCCTGGGATGTCTCAGATGCGCACTCGAAGGCAGGTGCGTGTACAGCGACGGCTTCGACAGGCTTCTCGAAGACGAGATACTCTCCTCCGACGCCGTCGTCTACGCATTCTCCGTCACCGACCATTCGATGGGACCGCTGTACAAGAACTACGATGACAGACGCTTCTACAACGGTCACAGGACTGTGTCGCAGTTCAAGCCGATCGGCTACATAGTCGACGGCACTCTCGAGGGAGAGGACAACCTCAGGACAATACTCGAGGCCAGAAGCGAAGTCGGCAGAAACTATCTCTCGGGAACAGCTGAGAACGAAGAGGGAATCAGGATGCTTTCGCTCAATCTCGCCTACGCTCTCGAGAACAGCTATCGCAGACCCCGGAACTTCTACGGAGTCGGCGGCATGAAGATATTCCGCGACCTCATCTGGGTCATGAGGGGAATCATGAGGGACGACCACAGATTCTATAAGAAGTACGGCTTCTACGACTTTCCGCAGAAGGAGAGAGGAAAGATGATCGCCCTCTGCTTCCTGGGCTCTCTGATGCGTAATAAAACGATAATGAAGAAGAACGCCTCGGCGATGGACAGGGGGATGCTCATGCCCTATAAGAAGGTGATCGACGAAGCCTAGGAGCTTCTCTTTCTTCTGAGGATGATGAATGCGACAAGGCAGATTACAGCCGAGAGCAGAGATCCCGACACCGTTGCAAGCCCTACGGGGAAGAGATTGTCCGGATAGAGGTTCGACAGGACATATACTCCCGGAATCCTCATGAGGACTATCGCGGTTATGTTGTGTACAAAGGAAATCCAGGCCTTGTTGACTGCGCAGAAGTAACCCGAGAAGGCAAAGTGTATTCCCGCAAAGAGCGTGTCGAAGACGTAGCCGCGAAGGTACTGACCGCCGCTCACAATCACCGCTTCATCCGTCGTAAAGATGCTCACGACCCTCTCCGCCGTGAACTGAATCACAATAGAGACGACAAGGCCGAAGACAACGGCGGAAAGCAGGGCCCAGTAGAGCGTTTCGTCAGCCCTTCTCTCCTTCCCCGCCCCGATGTTCTGCGAGCAGAGCGCGGAAACTGAGGAAAGAATCGACGAGGGAACAAGAAAGAGGAAGGAAATCACCTTCTCCACGATTCCGACTGCCGCGGCGTCGGTGAGGCCGCGTCTGTTCATGATTATCGTGATGATTATGAAGGCTACCTGTATAAGGCCGTCCTGGGCGGCTATCGGGATACCGGTACGGAGTATGGGCTTTATGATTTCCCCGTCGAAGCGGATGAATCTTCTTTCGACCCGGAGGCCGCTTCTCGTATGTGAAAGGTGAATGAGGGCTATGACGACACTGAGTGCCTGCGAGAGCGTCGTTCCGAGCGCAGCTCCGGCCGGGCCGAGGGAAAGGGGGCCCATGAAGACTATGTCGAGGACGATATTCGCTATGCATGCCGCAAGGACGAAGAACATCGGCGTACGGCTGTCCCCGAGACCCCGGTATATTCCGCTTATGATGTTGTAGGCCGTAATGAAGGGAATACCGAGAAAGCATATCTGAAGATACGCCTTCGTGCCTTCGACAGCCTCCTCGGGCGTCGACATCACGGCGACTATTACATTCTTCAGAAGCGTGAGAACGACAGTAAGAACGACGGCAGCGAGTGCGAATACGGCTGTCGTACCACCGATGTCACGCTCAGCCCTCTCCCTGTCTCCCGCGCCTACAGCGTGCGAGATGGCGACAGTCGACCCCATCGCGAGGCCGACTATCATGACGGTTATCATGTGCATGACCTGGCTCCCGACGGAAACTGCCGTAGTACCCGCCACTCCTTCGTACTGACCGATTATCATAAGGTCGGCCATGCCGTAGAGAGTCTGAAGAAAGTATGATGCAAGGAACGGGAGAGAGAAGCGGAAAAGGTTTCCCGGGACACTTCCCCTTGTGAGGTCTTTTTCCATGTAGTGATTATCGGAAAAAGGAAGAAGTCTTACAACAGCTTTCCGTCATTCCACAGCTTCTCGCTGTCGCTGATGACTTTCTTCATCCTGAGTTTGTTCCTCCCCGCCCTTACGAGGTAGAAGTAGATGCAGAGGCATATGATTGCCGAGAACACGGCACCGGAAGCTGATGCTATTCCCACAGGATAGAGGTTTCTCGGATACATAATCGATATGAAATAGACTCCGGGAATTCTCAGGAACACACTCGAGATTATATTGTGAACATAAGATATTCCGCTCAAACCCAGAGCATTGAAGTAGCCCGTGTAGACGTAGTGGACTGCGGCGAAGACAAGGCCGATGGAGTAGCCCCTCAGGTACTTCGCTCCGTTTATGATTACGGATTTATCGAGAGTGAAGAAGGAAACGATCTCTTCGGGGAATATCTGAATGAAGGCATTGAGGATGATGGCGGTGAGGCCCGCAAAGAGAAGTCCCAGATACAGATAGTTCCTCGCCTTTGCACTCTCGTCCTTCTCAAGCTCCTCTCTCGACAGAACCGAGACACCGGAGTTCACGGCTGACGAAATCAGAAGCAGCATCGCCATAGCCTTCTCGACTATTCCGGTTGCCGCACAATCGACGAGGCCGCGGCGGTTGAGAATCATGGTGATGATGAGGAATGCAAGCTGGATCATGCAGTCGTGAACTGCTAACGGGTACCCCACCTCAGTTATCGGGCGGATGATCTTCCTGTCGAATCTGATGTATCTCAATTTCACCCGGAGTCCCCTGTTCTTCAGGAAGAAATGGATGTGCACGATACACACCAGAGCATTGAGGACCTGTGAGGCAACCGTGCCGATTGCGGCTCCGTAGACACCCATGTTGTACTTACCGACGAGAAGAACACTCAGGAAGACATTGAAGATACACGAAAGGAAGAGAATGATCATCGGAGAGCGGCTGTCTCCGAGACCGCGGTATGTACTGTTCGAAAGGTTCGTGAGTGCTATGAAGGGAATACCGATGAAGCTTACATGAAGATAGACCTTCGTCTGGTCAACCGCCGCAGAAGGAAGATTCAGGAGAGAAGCAATCATCGGAGTAAGGAGACTCAGAATCACATAGGCTCCGACGGCAACTGCACCGTAGAATGCGACTGTCGCTCCGATTACGCGCTCGGTAGTCTCATTGTCACCCTTATCGTGAACCTTCTTTATGGCATCGGCCGTGCCTACGGCAAGGCTTACAGCAACGACGATTACAAGATGCATCACGAGACTTCCGGAGGCAACGGCGGCTGATGTGCTCACCGTACAGTAACGGCCGACGACGATGAGATCCGTAAAGCCGTAGAGCGCCTGCATGAAATATGAGACGAAGAAAGTGAAGCTGGTCAGAGCCAGTTTCTTCACAGCACTCTCATTCCCGATGCTCCTGCTCATATTCCCGTCTTTCTCTCTTCCGTCCCGCAGGGCCTTACACCCGGAGGTTACCGGTACACCTGCCACTCTTAGATAATTTTATAATTTTTGACGGATTTATCAATTAATATTTGAAATTTATTAATTAAGACGCAAGTTGAAAAGCAGAGCCCCGTCCGGAGACAGGGCTCTCTGAAATGGTTCGGAAAAACCTTATTTGATGACATTCTCCGTCTCGCCGTCGAAGAGGTATATGCTCTCGTACGGGATGTAGAACTCAAGTTCCGTGTCCATCTCGGGTGTATCGTGAGGATTGACCTTGAGGATGGACTTGCTGCCCTGGATGTCGATGTAGACGTTCGTGTTGTCCCCGAGGAGCTCAGTGAGCTCGACTGTACATCTGAGGCTGCAGCATCCGCCTTCGTCTTTGAGAACCGCGGCCTCGGGTCTGAAGCCGAATACAATCTCCTTCCCTTCGTATTTTCTGAGGTTCTCCGCATCAAGCTTCTTCGTAAGGTCTATGTCGTTGTCCCCGATTCTGACGTGTCCGTTCGTAAGGACGGCTCTGACGAAGTTCATCGGAGGCTCTCCGATGAAGCCGGCGACGAAGACGTTGACGGGGTTGAAATAGAGATCGTACGGAGTTCCGACCTGCTGGATGTAGCCTTCCTTCATGACGACGATTCTGTCAGCCATCGTCATGGCTTCTGTCTGGTCGTGCGTGACATAGATTGTCGTTGCTCCCGTCTTCTTGTGGATTTCGGTGATTTCGCTTCTCATCGTGACACGCTGCTTCGCGTCGAGGTTACTCAGCGGTTCGTCCATGAGGAAGATGTTTACCTTCCTGATGATTGCTCTTCCGACCGCGACACGCTGTCTCTGTCCGCCAGAGAGAGCCTTGGGAAGTCTGTCGAGGTACTCCGTGAGGCCGAGGATTCCGGCGACGTTCATGACCTTCTCCTCGATGATGTCCTCGTCGATTCCCTCGAGAGTGAGGCCGAATGCGAGGTTGTCATAGACCGTCATCTGAGGATAGAGGGCATAGCTCTGGAAGACCATTGCGATACCTCTGTCCCTGGGCCCCTTCTCGTTGGCTCTTTCGCCGTTGATGAGGAAGTCTCCCTTGCTTATATCCTCGAGTCCCGCAATCATTCTCAGCGTTGTACTCTTTCCGCAGCCCGAAGGGCCTACGAACACGATGAACTCACCCTTGTCGATGGAAAGGTTGAAATCATGGACAGCATGGAAGCCGTTCGGGTAGATTTTGTTTATGTCCTTGAAAATGAGGTATGGCATCATTCGCCTCCTTTAGCTTTTATCCTGGCATCGGCAACTATCTTCTGTCCCACATGTTTCATCTTTATGAACAGCAGGTCATAGCAGAGATAGAAGAGGCCGAAGGTGAAAGGTTCCTCAGCGGTGCTTTCACCGGTAAGTCTGAACAGTACCGTATTCAGTACTGCGTATGTGCTGTAGACGCAGAACATGACCAGAAATGCGTAGAGCACATTGAGTATGAGCGAGACGAACCCTTTCCTGGGGAACATCATCCACCTGTCGTTCGAGCCGGGAGGGTCCGCGAGGAATCTGAAGATGTTGTTCTCGAGAATATCCTTCACGAAGCCCATCACCACACACGTAACGAAAATCAGATCCAGGGTCGCGAGGTACACCCCGAGTCCCCAGACGACGAAGTAGCAGACAACACCGCTGAACCAGAACTTGAGAAGCAGGGCCTTCGAGGTCGCCGGGAGCTTCAGCCCCGACTTCGACCTGTAGCGGTCGAGCTCTTCTTTCGAATACTCGGGGGTGTTTTCCTCCGAGGCATTCACGAGCTCGTCCACTGCCTTCTTCTTTTCGGTGTAGTCGACTCTTTCCCTGCTCATCAGTCCTCTCCGGAAATATCGATAGCCTCCATGGAATCATAGGAGTCGATTTCAACGGATGTGTTGATCTTCTTCAGAAGCTTCGAATAGACCGGAAGAAGAGCGACGAGGCCTGCCGAGACACAGAGGAGAACCACATGGGTGTAGAGCATTCCGTATGCCTTCGTCATGTAGTCCTGGACCTTTATCGGGTTCACGGAAGCATTGACCGCGCTGTAGATGAGTCCTCTGTAGCGGATGTCTGCATAGATGATTGCAGCCGTCATGACGAAGAGGAGAATCAGCATCGGCTTGTTGACGGGCTTTCTGTGCTGGAATGTATTGAGAAAGCAGACAAGGCTCAGTATGGAGAAGAGCATTGTAACGAAGCCGCAGAGTCCCATTCCGGAGCCCTGGATCTTCGCTGTCGTATTGGAGATGCAGGTAAGGTTCAGCGCATAGTAGAGGAATGTGATGAGATACATCACAAGCGGAATGCGGTGCGGGTTGCGCTTGAGAGAGACTATCGTCTTTCTCAGCCACTCTTTGAATCCTTTTCTTTTCTGGCTCATCACTCAACCTCCCTGACGATTCTCTGTGTCGTCTCCTTGTCGAAGAAGTGCATTCTGTCGAATGAAACCGCAGCTTCGTCGCCCGGTTTGTAGTCACACCATCCTCTGAGCTTACCCGTGATCTTGTCGTATGTGACACCGTCCGAGACGATGTGTCCGTGTACGAGCGTGTTCATTCCGAGGTTCTCGTTGGATGTGACCTTGATCTTTATGTCACTGCCCTTGACGACGTTTTCCGGTCTTACTCCGAGGACGATTTCCTTTCCGTTGTAGGACGCAAGGAGGGATGCATCGTCTTCCTTGAGAGGAACCGTGAAGCCCTTTCCGACAAGCGTGTTTCCCTTGACCTTTACATTGAAGAAGTTCATGGGCGGGAGTCCGATGAAGCCCGCGACGAAGATGTTTGCGGGGGTATCGTAAAGCTCCAGGGGGGTTCCTACCTGCTGGACGTGTCCCATGGACATGCAGACGATCCTGTCTGCAAGCGTCAGAGCTTCCGTCTGGTCGTGTGTGACGTAGAGCATCGTAGCCTTGAGTCTCTTGTGAAGGAGAAGGATTTCTCTTCTTGTCGATCCCCTGAGCTTCGCGTCGAGGTTACTCAGCGGTTCGTCGAAGAGGAAGACCTTCGGAGTACGGACGATTGCACGGCCCATTGCGACACGCTGTCTCTGTCCGCCCGAAAGCTGGGAAGGCTTCTTGTTGAGCTGTGTCGTGAGATTGAGAATCTCGGCAGCTGCGAGAACCTTCTTGTGGATTACATTGGGATTCTCCTTTCTCAGCGTGAGTGAGAATGCCATGTTCTCATATATCGTCATATGACCGTAGAGGGCATAGTTCTGGAAGACCATTGCCATGTCCCTGTCCTTCGCCGGTGCCTGGGTAATGTCCCTGCCGTCGAGAAGGAGATGTCCGTTCGAGATGTCCTCGAGTCCCGCGACCATTCTGAGAGTCGTGGACTTTCCGCAGCCCGAGGGGCCTACGAGAACGATGAGCTCACCGTCCTTCACATCCAGGTTGAAGTCGTAGACCGCCTGGACCTTGTTGTCATATATCTTGTCGAGATGCTGTAGTCTGAGTTCTGCCATCAGTCTCTCCTTTTCTCTTCACCGAGAGTTGCAATGTATGCCTTGAGTGTTCTCGATCTCTGAATGCCGACGACTGCACCCGCGAGGAGACAGACAGCCGAGACTAAGAGATAGATGAGGCAGCGCAGAAACTGTGCGTTACCCATTACCTGAGTCTCCACATTCTGGATTGTGATGACTGATGAGTGGAACTTCACGGGGAGGATGAAGATCCTCACAACCTGGAGTACTCCGAGTGCGACCATCATCCAGCACTGCTTCTCGTCGTAGTTCTTGACGCTCTCGCAGGAGAGGAATGCCAGGAGCATGAAGACGAGGTTGTATACAATCGAACCACCGATGAGGATGTTGTAGTAGTTCCTGCTTGTGTCTATGTTGATCTTGTAGATGGAGACAAAGAAGAAGACATCGAAGAGGATGGCAAGGATGCACATGTTCGAACTGAACTTGTTCTTTATATAGCGCATGCGGTCCTTACTGATGAGGTTTTCGTCAAGTTCTCTCATGCTTTTTCTCCCTCCTTTATGAGTCTCTGCTCTTCCTTCATGAGCTTTGTCTTCCATACTGCGTTGTATGTAAGAAGTCCCGCCGAGAGAAGGCATACTGCCGATACTGCGTAGTGGATGTCGAACCAGAATGTCGACTCCGTGTACTTGTGCTTGAAGATCTTTGCGTGTGACGCGAGGGCTTCGAAGTCGACATTGAGCCACTGAGCCCTGTAGGTCTGGATCTCGATGTGTGACCATACTACGAGGAAAAGGGTAAAGATGACAAACAGCGCGACGGCTGCATAGTTACCGATGTAGTATCTTCTTCTCTTCGCGGTCTGTGTGATGAAGAGAAGGACACCGAGAATGATGTAGACAATCGAGGAAATCAGGAAAGACCTGTTGAATGCCTGCATGTTGTAGTAGACGATGGAGCCTTCGACCATGGTTTCGGTGTGGTCGTTGGGATTCGTCATAGTAGTGTAAAGACAGTCGTAGAGATCTGTCATGATGCCGAGAGAATAGATGAATACGATAACTCCGGCGAAAAGTGCGATATAACAGATTATGTTCTGAAATGTCATCTGTTTCTTGTACATAACCGTTCCTCCTGGGGTATATGCTCCGGGGAGGGTTCCTCCCCGAAGACTGATTTGTTGTTACTTGCTCAGGTTCTGATAGAACTTGAGAGCGCGTGACCATGCACTCTGCTTGTAGTAGAGATACTGCTCACCGGACCATTCGGACTTTACCTTCTCTGCGCTTGTTGCTGCATCGGAAGCTCCGTCGAGTGTGTAGCCGGATGCGATCTGTGTTACGAAGATGTTAGTTCCGCCCTTGGATGTGCTGAACTGGTTCGTAAGCTCTGTGAATCCGTTGATGGCATCTGTCTCGACCTTTGTGCTCGGGAGAGTCGTCGGGATGGATGTGTACCACATGTTGTCACAGACAGCGAGCTCGGGGTGCTTGATTGTGCCGAGAGCGATGGCTGTAGAGATCTTAGCTGCTCCTTCCTTACCGACAGCAACTGTGCACTGATATTCGAATGCCTGGCTCTTTGCAAAGGAGAGTGTGGATCCGAGATACTGGCGTGCGAAGTTCGTGTAGTTGCCGCTAGCATACTTCCAGAGGTATTCCTCGGTGATGTCTGCGATAACCGGCATTTCCTTGCCGTTGAAGGAGAATGTGACGTAGCTGCCGTCGTCGTTCTTCTTGATGAACTCATCCGGACCGTAGCTCATCATGATCTGGCCTTCTTCGCTGAAAGCGTAGTCGATGAGAGCGAGAGCTGCATAGAGCTTGTTGTCATCGCCTGCGACGCCTGACTTGCTGATTGCCCATCCGTCTGTCTTTACAGATCTCCAGGACTCGGTGAATCTCATGTAGACGCCACTCTCGTCTGTTCCATCATACCAGCGTGCAACAGGAACCATGACACATGTGTACTTCTCGCCGTCCTGGAGCTTTGTCTCGTTGAGGAGAGTCTGTGTCTGGTTGTAGTCGTAGCTCATGAATCCAAGGTCGTTCTCGAGCATTGTCGAGGAGCTTTCCTTGCTGTTGTCGATGAAGGACTTGCTGATGAGGCCTTCCTTTGCAATAGCGTTCATTCTCTCGAGAGCTTCGTATGTAGCCTCTTCCTGACGTGCATCGCAGAGATTGCCTTCGCTGTCGAAATAGAGGTAGTCCTGTCTGGACTCGAGGCCGCGGACACCGAAGAGTGTACCAGCGAATCTGAAGAGGTCGACCTTTCTCTGGTTGTTGTTGTCTTCTCTCGAGAAGAGACCCTGGACGGAGTCTGTTCCGTTGAGCGTGTAAGCATTGGCGACAACACATCTCAGGAGTGCGACGAGCTCGTCAGCATCCCATGCTGCATCCTGACCGATGAAGAGAGAGGATCTTGTTGTTCCGTAGTAACCGTCATATGCTTCGTCGATATACTTTCTGAGCATGTTGACTGCTTCAACACCAGTGAGTGTTCCCTTGGAAAGAGCTTCGTTCATGA
Source organism: Sphaerochaetaceae bacterium (assembly GCA_963643635.1). Taxonomy (GTDB): domain Bacteria; phylum Spirochaetota; class Spirochaetia; order Sphaerochaetales; family Sphaerochaetaceae; genus Ornithospirochaeta. Next base: position 11,830 of record CAVILL010000064.1, read on the forward strand.
GAGCAACGATGTTGCCTGCCTTGTCGTAGTTCTTTGTAAGGGAGATGACTTTTGTTCCGTCAGCGCTTACAGCGTCGACTGTGACGGAGCCGCTTGTCGGCATGTAGGGTGTGTAGACTGCTGCGTTGACTGTTCCGGACTTCTCAGCTGTGAATTCGCCTTCACCGTCGAGGAGGGCGACAACCCAGTCCTCTCTCATGAGGGGCATTCTCTCGATATCGTTGACACCGTCGAAATAGGGCGAGAAGTAGATTGCGCCTGTGGATGTGTCACCTGTGATGGAGAGTCTGACGATCGGGTTTGCTTCGAGGTATGCCTTGAAGTTAGGCATAAGGTCGAGGTACTCGGCGATGTTCACGAGGCTTCCCTTTACACCGTATTCGTTGAGGGATGCTGCGTTGCCGGATACGAAGTCGACTTCGTTGAGTCTTTCAGCCCAGTACTGGAGCTCCTTGGAAGCACTGTTGCCCTGGTACTTGTCCTCGAACTCGATACCGAGAAGGTCACCTACTGCAACCCAGGTCGGCTTGAGGTCGCCGGAATGATAGATTACGCCTGCAAGCTCGACACCGTCGCCGGCTGTATCTGCATCGAATGCGATACCTGTCTTCTTGC
>CAVILL010000065.1:0-12227 GCA_963643635.1 Sphaerochaetaceae bacterium
ATGTCCCGGCATTCTGCTTTCCCTCCAAGGAAAATGCTGTTCTCCTTTGTTGCCGTTGTCTGTCGCCCGAGGTCTGAGCGTGAAACGATGGAGCAGAAGTGTTCGATGAATGTCAGGTGGGTGCTCTCCTTGACTCTGGCGATGGCTGCGTCGAGTACGCCGGTGTTGTCATTCTGGCAGCCTTTGCTGCAGCTTGCAGTTTCTGCGGAAGATGCGGACTCATTTGGCTGTATACTTGTGTGCATTCCTCCGACTGTGTGCAAGCATCTCTGTTGTGTCCGTGTGCATTATGAGGAAACTGTTGATGCGCCGGACTTTCCTGTCAGGTTCTGAACGATTTCCCCGCAGTTTGAAATTGACAGTTTCTTTCAATTAACTAATCATAGTCTTGTTCGCGGAATATCTGATGGATAAGAAGAAACCAAATGTCAAGCTCAATGTCGTCTACGATACTCTCTACCGTATTCTGACTACAATTACCCCGTTCGTGACTGCGCCGTATGTGGCGAGAGTCATCGGGGCGGACGGAATCGGAATACAGAGCTACACGCAGTCCATTCAGTCATACTTCATTATGTTCGCATCCCTCGGTACTGCCGTATACGGATCGCGTGAGGTTGCCCGGGCAAGGGACGACGAAAAGACACTCTCGAAGCTCTTCTGGGAGCTTGAGCTGATGTGCATCCTCACGACTTCGGTCTGTTTTCTTCTCTGGATTCCTCTTGTATTCCGCAGCACGGAGTACGGAAAGATCTATCTTGTACTCTCCCTGGGGGTCATCGGCACCGCTCTGGATATCTCGTGGTTCTACACCGGACTCGAGAAATTCCGCTCGATTGTCACGAGGAATACTGTCGTGAAGATAGCGGAGATTGTTCTTCTCTTCACTCTCGTAAAGTCTTCAGATGACCTTCTGATATATATCTCGATAAGTGCCGTGACTTCGTTCCTGTGCTATGTATCGTACTGGGCGGGACTGGGGAAGCTTGTGAAGAAGGTCAAATTGAAAGAGCTCAGGATTATGAGACATTTCAAGGGAACCCTCATCTTCTTCCTTCCCTCTATTGCATCCTCTATCTATCTCATGCTCGATAAGCCCCTTCTGAAGTGGATTACCGGTGACAACGCCGAAATCGGGTACTACCAGCAGGCACAGAAGTTCATCGACGTGCTCAAGAGCATTGTCTTCACATCCATCAACTCCGTCGTAGGGGTGAGGATGTCCAATCTATACGCCCATGACGAGAAGGAGCAGATAAGACACAATTTCTCCCAGTCTCTCAACTACATTCTTTTCATGGGCTTCGGCTGCGCATTCGGACTCTCGAGTGTCGCAAAGGGCCTTGTTCCGTTATTCTACGGACCGGGGTATGACAAGGTCGTTCCGCTTATCTATCTCTTCAGTCCGATTGTCATAATAATAGGTGTCAGCAACTGCCTTGAGATGCAGTACTTCACTCCCTGCGGGAGAAGGGCGGAGAGTATCAGGTACCTTGTTGTAGGGGCGGTCGTGAATCTCTCTCTCAACATGGCTCTCATTCCGTCCCTCAAGGCATTCGGGGCAACGCTTGCAACGCTTATCGCCGAAGCCGTGATAACCATCCAGTACATTCATAACAGCAGGAGATTCATATCGTTTAAGGACATATGGCTCATCGGATGGCGTAAACTTGCGGCGGGCTTCCTGATGATGTGTGTTGTTCTTCTTCTCGGAATGCTCGAGATGAATACAATCGTTCTTCTCGCTCTCCAGGTTGTCACGGGTGTCATCGTCTATGCGGGGCTGCTTGTTCTCTTCAGAGATATGTGGCTTATCTCATTCTTACGTGATATCCTAACAAAGTTCCATATCATCAGAAGAAGGGAAGAGGAATGAGCAGGATACTTACGGTTTCAATCGCTTCATACAACGTTGAGAGGTTTCTGGAGAATACTCTCTCATCTCTCGTCGTCGACTCCGTTCTCAGTGATATCGAAGTAATCGTAGTCAACGACGGCTCGAAGGATTCCACCCCGGATATCGCCCGCAGGTATGTGGAGAAGTATCCCGGAACATTCATCCTGATTGACAAGCCCAACGGCGGCTACGGTTCGACTATCAACGCATCCCTTTCTGCTGCCACCGGTAAGTACTACAAGCTCCTTGACGGGGACGACTGGTTCCTCTCGGAAAACCTTCCGGCCTTCGTGGAGGCACTGAAGACGACGGAGAGCGACATCATCTACACCCCCTTCTATTTCGTGGAAGAGCCGGCCATGACGAAGAAGCTCGAGACTTTCTCGTTTGCTCCCGCTGCTGTTCTTCCTTCCTCCGACATATATGCTCTAAGTATGCATGCGACAGCCGTGAGAACCGAGGTGATAAAGAACAGAATTAAGATAACCGAGCACTGCTTCTATACGGATTTCGAGTTCTGTCTCAAGGCTATATCTCTTTCGTCGACTCTTACCTATTTCGATATCCCCCTCTACTGCTACCGTATAGGGCAGGGGGAGCAGAGTATCTCGATAAATGGGTACATGAAACACATCGACAACCATGAGTACATGACGAAGTGGGCGCTTGGAATGGTCTTCGGCTCGGAGAGGTTTCCTCTTCTGAAAGATCAGACCGAGGATATGGCGAGAAGACACATCAATATCCTCATAGTCAACGGAGACCTGAAGCGATATCTCGATTTTCTCCGGATGTTGAAAGAGAAGTATCCTTCAGTGAGACGCTGGGATTCGGGGTACCAGAAGTTTGTTGCGCTCTTTCCTCATCTTCTCTACAGACCAGTTTCTAGAATCAAGAGACGCAACTGCGGACTATAGACTCAGGTAGAATTTCTCCATATATTCCGCGGACTCTCTTATGTCGTAGCCTTTCTCCCTGACTGTGATATAATCTCCCGTTCTGTCTCTTTTCTTTCCCTCTGCAGCTTTCTCCATCTCTTCCATCCATTCCTTGTCCGATGATGAAAGATTTACCCTTGTCAGGAGGTCGGGCATGAGATCTACGTCTCCGGGGATGTTCGAGGAGAATACACATGGGAGTCCTTCCGCCTCCGCCTCTATGAGGACGATTCCGAAGCCTTCATAGAGCGACGGAAAGAGAAAAAGGTCCGATGCCGAGAGAAGAGCCGGCACATCGCTGCGCTCTCCCGTGAAGATTACTCTTTCCCCCGTGCCTTTCTTCTCTGCCTCTTCTCTCAGTTCCTTCTCGAGAGGTCCGGCTCCCACAATCATCAGTTTCGACTGCGGATGTTTTTCATTGAAGAGGGAAAATATGTCGATGAGCCTCTTCTGGTTCTTCTGTTCGACCATCCTTCCTATATTCGTAATCAGAAATTCATTCTCTCCGATTCCGAGTTCTCTTCTCTTTTCCTTTCTTATCTCGTCCGAGTATTCGTACCGGGAGGTATCTATTCCGTTTCTGAGAACAGTGAAGTCCGACTTTCCCCGGTAGAGCCATTCTCCCGCCTCCTTCGAGCAGGCGAAGCGGTAGTCCGAGAGCCTGTAGAGATTACGGCGGAAGAAGAATCTGATGTAGTCGGAGATGTGAGTGTAGTACTCGACTATGTGGCTGTGGGCGACGGTTATCCTCCCGAGCTTCTTTGCAACTCTGAATGTCTCCTGGGACGAGTCCATCAGATGGTCATGGATTATCGTGTACTCGGGATGATTCTGAAGAAATTTCCTGAGGTTCCTGTCGTAGGAGATTCTGTTGTACCCCAGGAAGCGCGGAATACGGTGGATTCTTCCCCCGAGGCTTTCGATTTCGTCTTCGTATGCCGTCTTTCCGGGATTATGGAGGAGAAAATCGAACTGTACCTTATTCCTGTCGATGTTCCTGTAGATATTCATTATGAGTGTCTCGGCACCGCCCCTGTCCATTCCGTAGCTTACCTGGAGTATTCTGAGAGTTTTACTCATTCCCGTTCCTCTTCAACATTTCATAGTCCCTCAGTGTTATTCCCTCTGCTGTGTGCGATACTTTCTTAAAGAGGACTTCGAGATCTCCGTAGAGCTTCTCTATCGATTCCTCAGTCCTGAATGTCGGGCTTCCCCCCGGCATTAGCTCGGAGGAGTGGAGCATGAACATCAGGTAGTCCTTCCCGTCGTCTTCAGAAGTCCTGTCGGCTATGTAGAGCATCTTCTCAAGATTCGTGCCGTCGGGCCTGAGCCAGAGCTCCGAGCCCTGCACGCTGTGATATATATTTCCCAGTATTCCTCTTGCGGTCTTAAGGGTGGGAGAGAAGAGCCTGTGACTTCTTATTATCGTTACGGGAACTTCGAGAATGCTCTTCTCTCCTTTAACTCTGTATGATGTCTCTCCGGATAAAGAATAATCGGATCCTTTCGAACCCGTAGATTCCCCCGGTGTCTCTGACCAGTCGACATGCGGAGTCACCGAGCAGTCAACTCTGTAGCCGTGAGCGTAGAGAAAATCGAAATACCTTTCGTCAGTCGCCCATCTTCCCGCGCGGTGCGTGACGGGCTTTACTCCCGTCTTCTCTTCGATGATTTTCGTCATAGCTGAAACCTTCGCATCCATTATCTCATCGGGGTATTCAATGAGGTAAGGTGCTCCGGGATTTCCTGAAGTGTTAAGGTTGTAAAGCGGGGGAGTATTCCATGCGTGGAGATGCATTCCGATTTCCCCCCGGCCTTCGTCCTGTACGCGTCCTGCGAACTCGACATATCTATCGTCATTCATCATCTCCCAGTTACTCAGCCACACGGGCTTGAAGGAGTATCTGTCGCAGAGTGTCTGGAAACGCGGAAGAAAGAGTGTGTTCTCCGTCTTTATCCCGTCTCCTTTCTTCCAGGCCCAGAGATTGTCGCCTTCGGTGTCTATCGTGATGATGAAGTACTTCTTTCTGCTCATTGTTCCGCCTTTTCTTCAGGGTCTGAATATGCGGTAGACCCCGAGCATGATCCTGCCCTTGAGTGTGACGGGAATCTGGCCGTTGTAGTAGATATGTCTGTCTCTCTCCGCGTTGTCTGTGAACGAGAGCTTGAATTCGTCTATGCCGTTCGGATTCTCGAATGAGGAGATTCCTCCCCAGTCGTAGATTTTAAAACCATTCTTTTTGAAGAAGAGCATATCTTCCCAGTGGAGGCGCTTGTTGCTTCTTCCGATTACTGCAGCGTCCTCTTTCCTGTCTCTGAAGAGGGAGCATGACTGATAGAGTCTTATCGTATCACCGAGGTCGAGATATGTGTGGAAGACGAGAGTTCCGTTATCCTTCACCGCTCTCGTAATCCAGAGAGCGTCTGCATCTATGAACGGATAGACTTCGAGATCCGTGAGTGTCACGTCGATTCCCTTCGCCCTGTACATCTCATGGTGGAATTCCCTGAATTCCCTTACGACGTCGATGTTCTTTCTGAGGTCGTCGGGAGAATGGATTTCGATTTCCACTTCGTTTTCCTTTATGCTCCGCCTTATCTCGTAGCGGTAGTTCTTTCTTATCTGAGATAGGAGTTCGTCTTCGCTTCCGGAGAGGTCTGTGCAGAGTGTATTCTGCTTTTCGAGGTGTTTAAGAAGACAGGTGGGGGGATTTTCGAAGGAGTGGAAGGTGACGACATCGGCCTTCGTCTTCTCCCTCCAGTTCTCGTCGGGAGCCCATATTTCAGATATTTTGGCTCCCATGTAGTTCCTGATTCTTATCTCCTTCACCCTCGGCCCCTTTTTTACTTCTTATTTCATCCTCTTTATAATACAATCATGAGTGCTTTGAGGAAAGTAATATATAACCGGGGAAACAATGGACAGCAGAAGAAAGATTAGAGTACTTCACGTAGGACTCGATACGAGACTGGGGGGAATCGAGACATACCTTCTGAAGATTTCCTCCAACATCGACAGGGAGAACTTCGAGTTCTCGTTTCTCGCATACGATGACGAGAAGCCCTGCTTCTACGATGAGCTGAGAGCTCTCGGCTCTGAGTTCTTCTTTGTCCGGAGCCGCCGCACATCCTTCCCGGGTAACCGTAAGGATATAAGGGCTCTCTACAGAAGGGAGCATTTCGACATTGTTCACTTCCATCTTAATTCCCTTACGTATATAACTCCGCTGACGGAAGCCGTCAGGTGCGGTATCCCCGTCATCGCCCAGAGTCGCAATGCGGGAGCATCCATTGGCTCTTCCTCGAAGCTCCTCTGTGCTCTCAACAGGATTGTCTTTCCCTATTCGAAGGTCACTCTTGCCGCAGTGTCCGACAAGGCGGGGGAGTGGATGTTCGGAAAGAGAGAGGTTCTCGTTCTCAACAACGGCCTCGATACTTCGCGTTATGCCTTCTCTCCAGAGAAGCGCAGAGATGTGCGCTCGTCACTAGGACTCGGTGAGGAGAGCGATGTAATCATCCACACGGGGGCCTTCAGAGAGCAGAAGAACCACCGTTTTCTGACAGCCGTATTCGACGAGTATCATAAGAAGCATGAAAATGCAGTACTTCTTCTCGTCGGAAGCGGAGAGCTCATGGATGAAGTGAAAAGGGATGTCGCATCCCGCAGCCTTACCGACTCCGTTATCTTCCTCGGACAGAGGAATGATCTTCCCTCTCTGTTGTCTTCTGCTGACAAGTTCCTTTTCCCCTCATTCTACGAGGGCTTTCCCAATGCCCTCCTCGAAGCGGAAGCTTCGGGACTGTGGTGTGTCGTTTCCGATACGATAACAAGGGAGGCATGTCTCGAAAACAGCATATCTCTTTCTCTCTCTTCTTCCGTTTCCGAGTGGGTTGAAGCGCTGGAGAAGCCTTCTCCCGATAACCGTGAAGAGTACGCGTCCCTTGTTGAAAAGCGGGGCTTCGGAATAAAGAGAGAGATGGAAAGACTCGAAAAGCTGTATTACACTCTTTCCGGTAAGACTAATGGATAGGAACGGAAGAATCAGAGTAATCGAATACCTCGAGGGTTCTCTCTCCGACGGAGGAGCGGAGACGCTCGTCAAGGACTATGCTCTCCTCCTCGACAGGAAGAGGTTCGAGCCTTATGTCCTTGTCGACTGGGTCTTCACTGACAGTGCCAACTATTCACGCCTTAAAGATACCGATGTGAAACTCGTGTCTCTTTATCCTTCATATTCGATCTTCTGGAGAGCAGTCAACAGATTCTTCCGTAACAGGTACATCAACTGGAAACTGAGGAGAGTCGTGAGAAAACTCAGGCCCGATGTCATTCATATACACCTCTCGGCTCTCAAACATGTCGCAAAGATAAGAAAAGACCTCGGCGGAGTGAAGCTTTTATATACGTGTCACAGCATCCCGCAGGTCTACTTCGAGGAGAAGAAGGGTGAGGCGGAGGCTGCCGAAGTTCTAATCAGGGAAAACGGCCTGAAACTCATCGCCCTTCACAGCGACATGGCCGCCGACCTCAGACGGCGCTTCAATACAGACAACGTCGTTGTCGTCAGAAACGGCATAGACATGGAAAGATTCCGTAATCCGGAGAAGACCAGGGATGAAGTGAGAGAGGAACTCGGAATAGCGTCATCTTCCTTTGTCCTGGGACACATCGGACGCTTTGTGAAGGTCAAGAATCACAGCTTTCTTCTCTCTGTCTTCGAGTGCATAGCAAGAAAGAAGCCCGATTCGAAGCTTCTTCTCATAGGAGACGGCGAAGACAGGGAGAAGGTAGAAGCGGAGATAAAATCGAAGAACCTCACGGACAAGGTTATCATCCTTTCCAACCGATCTGATATCCCGGAGCTGCTTTCCGCCATGGACTGTTTCATTCTTCCTTCCCTTTTCGAAGGTTTTCCCGTGGCCCTTCTCGAGAGCCAGGCATCCGGTCTCAGGTGCGTGATATCCGACAGGATAAACAGCGAAGTGTATCTCTCCGATTTGATTATACCTCTTTCTCTCTCTCTACCTCCTTCAGTCTGGGCAGATACGATTCTCGATGAAACCATGCGAGGAAACTATGAGAACAGACTTGATGAATACGACCTTAGAAAGGAAATAGGAAAGCTCGAGAGAATATATGCGGGGGAGGAGTGAGAATGCCGTCGGTATCCGTCATAGTTCCCGTATATAACACTGAGAAGTATCTTCCACGGTGTCTTGAGAGCCTCGTGGAGCAGACACTGGAGGATATCGAAATCATATGCGTCGACGACGGCTCATCAGATTCGTCTCCAGTGATTCTCGACGACTACGCTTCCCGCTTTCCGAAGGTAAGGGCCATCCATACAGAGAACAAGGGTGTCTCAAGTGCCCGTAACACCGCCCTCGATATGGCGAAAGGTGACTACATAGGCTTTGTCGACAGTGATGACGCAGCATCTCCTCTGATGTTCTCGATTCTTCTTAAATATGCCCGGAATACAGATTCCTCAATAGTCCAGTGTTCCTACGACAGGGCTTCCCGCTGCGTCGATACTCCCCGAACCTACTCCGGCCGGGAGGAGGTTGTATCTGCATTCATGGACTTCTCCCTTACCAATGCCGTCTGGGACAAGCTCTACAGAAGAGATGTGATTGAAGATGTCAGATTCCCCGGAGATCTGAAATTCGCCGAAGATTTCGAATTCAACGCCCATGCCTTCGTGAACGCTGAAAGAGTAACGGTCATCCCCGATTCCCTTCTTCATTATACCGAGCGTGACGAATCGGAATCTCATCACTCGATCAACAACGACCACATAAAGGGATTTTGTGTCTACGACTATCTCAAAGCGGAGTGCGGTAACGTCCCGTCCGTTCCAGAGAGGGAACTCTCCGAAAGCCTGAGGTTTTTAGAGTGCACGGCGGGGCACAGTGAGATTGATTCTGTCTATATCGGGGAACTTCTCGGGAGGATAAGAAAGAACAGAAAACTTATCGCCTCCGACAGATACCTCTCCTCTTGCGGAAAGATGCGAGCACGTCTGGCTTCATCCTTTCCCCGTCTCTATCTTTCTGTTCTGAAGCTCTACAAGAGGGTGAGGGGAAAGATATGAAGGTATCGATCATAGTTCCCGTCTACAACTGTGAAGCCTATCTCGAGAGATGCTTCGACTCCATCAGAAACCAGAGTCTGACTGAATGGCAGTGCATTGTCATCGATGACGGTTCCACTGACCTCAGCGGCGATATATGCGACAGGTATGCCGAAATGGATAACAGGTTCTCTGTAATCCATCAGGCTAACAGAGGAGTAAGTGCTGCGCGTAATCTGGGACTAAGTATGGCGGAAGGTGAATACGTGGGCTTTGTCGACAGTGATGACTGGATCGAGAGCAGCATGTTTGCCGTTCTCTACAGCGAGGCTCTCGCTACCTCGAGCGATGTCGCCATCTGTGGTGTCTGTGACAAATCCAGGGGGAAGCATAAGAAGGTTCTGTCCCCGAAGGAAGCGCTGATGACGATGTTCGATCCCCGGAGCGGAATGGAAGGATACTCCGTTACGAGGCTCATCAGGCGAGAAATTCTGAATGGAGTACGCTTCGACGAGAGCATCCGCTGCTACGAGGACCTGTTGTTCTTCTATTATCTCTTTTCAACAGCAGAGCGGATTTACTGGCATGATGTTCCTCTCTACCACTATGACGAAAGCCGCTCCGGTTCCGCCACTCAATCCTACCTTGTCAACGAAAACAAGAAGGCCGGCATACGTGCTCTCGGAACAGTTGCCGACAACGAGTCAGACCCTGTTCTCCGGAAGAGGATGAATGGCTTCATATACTCCTGGGCTCTCGATGTCGCAATCAACTACGTCTCCCACGGCAATACGGAATGCGATGACTTTGTCTCTCTCCTGCGCATGGTGAAGGATACCTCCCATCTTGATGTATGTACTCTCAGACAGAAACTCTGGAGACATATCATACTCAACAGGACTCTTCAGAAGGTCTACTGGAGAGTTAAGGGTGTCGCTGCTGAATAATTCTCTTCCCGAAGGCATTATCTCAACGGAGTAAAAAATCTGACTCGCGGTGCTGCTGGCAGATACCGGCAAGTCTCTGGAAATCACTTGTGTTTTTCTAATTCGTTACTTAGATAATTTATTGTAAAATAAGCAGTTGTAATTTTACTTGAAAATACTAGGGGGGGTATAATTAACCTATAGGAAGAAAAAAGGGACATTCCGTCCCGGAGGGGTTAATTATGAAGAAATCATATTTGTTCGTTCTTGTGGTTCTTATTGAACTGCTTCTTGCCGGGTGCAATAATGACCCGGCTCACGTCCACGAATGGGGCGAGTGGGAGACCGTCATTGAAGCAACCTGCACAAAGGACGGTGTTGCCGCACGCAAGTGCAAGACCTGCGGTGATCTCGACAAGGAGACTAAGGCTGTCAAGGCTTCCGGTCACAGCTGGGATGACGGGAAGGTTACAAAAGTGGCTACCTGCAGCGCAGAAGGTGTGAAAACATTCACGTGTTCCTCATGTAAGGAAACGAAGACGGAGACTGTCGGGAAACTTGCCCATACCTACGGTGAAGTTGAGACTACTGAGGCAACATGTGATAAAGACGGTGAAAAGTACAGAACCTGTTCTGTCTGCGGAGACAGGAAGGTCGACGAGACGATAACTAAGCTCGGTCACAGCTGGGGTGAAGGTGCTGTAACTTCAGAATCCACATGCACTGCTGAAGGTACAAGGACTTTTACATGCTCTAGATGTTCCGGAACGAGGGCGGAAGCCATTACAAAGAAGGATCACACTTATGGTGAGTTACAGACAAAGGCTGCCACCTGCAAGGAAGACGGCAAGAAATACAAGATCTGTTCTGTCTGTAATGATGAGAAGGTAGAGGAGGTTATTCCGAAATCGACTGAGCATACCTGGGGGGATGGCGTTGAAACCACACCCGCTACCTGTGGAGCGAAGGGAGTGAAGACATTCACCTGTTCCGTATGCAATGACACAAAGACTGAAGATATTCCGGCTACGGGTGCTCACACATACGGCGATGAAAAGACGCAGGCTGCCACATGTGCTTTGGAGGGAAAGACGTATCAGGTATGTTCTGTGTGCGGTAACGAAAAGGTTAATTCGACGATTCCGAAGCTTGAACACACATGGAATGCCGGAGTGGTAACTACCGAGCCGACGTGTGCGGCTACGGGTATCAGAACCTATACATGTTCTGTCTGCGGAGACAGCAGCAGGACTGAATCAGTTCCTGTCGACTCTTCGAAGCACACCTACACCTGGGTGACAGATACGGCAGCAACGTTCATAAATCCGAAGACAGAGAAGGGTACCTGTTCGATTTGCCATAATGAAACAACGAGAACTACGGACGAGTACAAATCCATCAAGGGATACTGGAAAGCAGAGGTTCCCTCTGAGATGGGAATGGAAGATCTCTGCTGGTATTTCTCCTTCGGGGAAGACTCATCCACAGCCGTCGATGTTGATTTCGTAATGCCATATAATGAGGAAATTACAATCGGACAGCGCTATGATGATACATATTCATGGACTGTAGACAGTTCAACCGGAAAAAGATCTAAGTTTACCTGGATCTCTGCGGTGATGGATTCTATTGCAGCTGCCACGAGTGCTGAAACAATTAAGAAGGACGAGACAACAAAAGATACCATAACACTTGTGATTTCCATCCCGGGAGGACCTTCAGGTTCTACTTCTTGTAATCTTGTCCTTGAAAGGATCAGTGAAGATTCTCATGAACATGCATTCGGCGATGCGCCTGAATACAAGCCTTTTGAAGACATTCCTAATTGTCATACTGCTCCGACGAAGTGTGAAGGAAACCTGCATCCTGCTTTTGATTGTATATTTGAGCATAGATTTAACAGCACATCTGAGACTCCCGAGATTTGTCTGGACTGTAGAGCGGAAAAGACCTATAAGATTGAAATCGGAAAGGGTGATGAATCCGGTTATAGTACGGTCGAGCAAATCTATGTTACAAAGAGCAAAGGGTTTACTCCTGGTGATACATACACATCAGAAGAAGGAGGTATCACCTATACGGGAATAACAGAGTGGAAGAATAAAACTACTGGTGAATCCTATACTATAGGTGAAAAGATAACACCTTCTGACAACAGTATGGTGCTGGTGTTTACAACAGGTTCTTCAAAGACCGGGGAATGAGATTTTTCGATATCAGATGACTCATGGCCGTGGTGGAGATATTTCTGCTGCGGCTTTTGCTTTTACTTCGTGTTCCTTGATACGCCTTCTGTTGTGTGTACTTTTCAGCAAATTATGGTCGCTCTGACTCCCGTTCGATTGTACAATGATTCATGGAAGTTGTATTATTTACGTCCTTGTGAAAACAT